>CAMWLC010000007.1 GCA_947174995.1 uncultured Porphyromonadaceae bacterium | reverse complement strand
AAGATTGCCCTGAAGAGCTACGAGACGCTGTTTGAAAGTTTCCTTGGTTGCCATGATGTCGTGGTTTTTGAATTGTTGTTGTTTTTGTTGTTTGTAAGTATAACGGGAGGGATTGTGGATAGTTTTCACTTTTTTTCAAGATTTTGCCAATTTGCGTGAACCTTTTTGTAAGTAGCAGATTATCACTATAATGTAAATGTTACGTTTCTGTTAAACTAATGTTTCTAAAGTGTAACATAGGTTAAAAAGACCAGTTTAGCGGAGAAAAGGACAATTGATTGGGAGGGGTGGAGAGATGTAAATTTTGGTCGGGAGGGGTACGACTGCCGGGGGATTTTTCGTTATAGTAATCAGAATAATCAGAGTAATCAGAGTAATCAGAGTAATCAGAGTAATCAGAGTAATCAGAGTAATCAGAGCAATCAGAGCAATCGGAGTAATCAGAGTTATCCTTATTATATATGGTGTTTGCGGAGTTGGTGAGGCAGCGGCAGTTGCTGTCGCTGGAGTATGAGTGCGAGAGACGGGCTTTTATCGAGGTCAAGGACCGCACGGGTATCGACAGGCTTGAGCAGCATGGCCAGGCCTGGCGAGCTGTGCGCGGTGTCAGAGAGTATCACAATTCACTTAATCAGCGTGTGGTGGAGCTGCGGCGCACTCTGCTCCCCGACGAGGAAGCCGATGACCATTCATTCGAGCCGGGCAAGCCGGTGGTATTTTTCTATGAAACCTCATGCGTTAGGGATGATGCTTCCGGCAGGGGTGTGATATATGGTGCTTCGGGGACGGTGAGTTATGTGGATGGGGAGAGGATGGTGGTGGCCGTGCCGGAGGGTGGGGATATATCCCGGCTTTTTTCGGATCGGCTGGAGTGCGGAGTGATGCTGTCGTTTGACGAGACTTCATACCGGGCGATGTTTGATGCGCTCGACCGCGCGATAAACGCCAAGGGGAGGCTCGGGGAATTGCGCGACCTTTTCTATTCTCGCCGCCCGACGGGATGGCTGACCTTCGATGACATTACGGTGCCTTATCTCAACAGGGCGCAGGAGAAGGGGGTGAACAAGGTGCTCCATGCCAAGGATGTCGCGATAGTGCACGGGCCTCCGGGCACGGGGAAGACCACTACGCTGGTGGAGGCCATTTTCGAGACTCTCCGACGAGAGAGCCAGGTGCTGGTGTGCGCTCAGAGCAACATGGCCGTCGACTGGATTTCGGAGAAGCTCACCGACAGGGGTTTGAGCGTGCTCAGGATAGGGAATCCCTCGCGCGTCAACGACAAGATGCTTTCCTTCACCTACGAACGAAGGTTCGAGGCGCATCCCGACTATCCTCTGCTCTGGAGCATACGCAAGGCCATCCGCGAACTTCACTCATCACGCAAGCGCGGCGACTCCTGGCATCAGAAGATGGACCGGCTCAAAGGACGTGCCACGGAACTGGAAATACGTATCAACGCCGACATTATGGGGGAGGCGAGGGTGGTGGCGTGTACTTTGGTGGGAGGCGCCCACAGGGTGCTTGAGGGGATGAAGTTTTCCACTCTGTTCATTGACGAGGCCGCCCAGGCTCTTGAGGCTGCCTGCTGGATACCGTTGCGACGGGCGGGGCGGGTGGTTCTCGCCGGTGACCACTGTCAGCTCCCGGCCACAGTGAAATGTCACGAGGCTTTGAAGGGGGGACTTGGCGTCTCGCTTATGGAGCGTCTGGTGGAGAATCATCCGGAGGCTGTGACGCTGCTGGGCATGCAATACAGGATGCATGAGGATATAATGCGTTTTTCGAGCGGATGGTTTTACGGCGGGGCCATGAAGGCTGCGCCGGAGGTGAGACATCGCAGCATCCTCGACCTTGACACCGCTATGGTGTGGGTGGACACGGCCGGGATGCGCCTCGGCGGGGCGGAGTATGACTCTGTGGAGGAATACCGCGAGGCCGAGACCGCTCGCGGGCACGGGAGGGTGAACCGCGACGAAGCCATCCTGACCCTCGCCACACTCGGGGAATATATTGAGAAGACCGGCAGAAAGCGCATACTTGACGAGCGCGTTGACATAGGCATCATCTCTCCGTACAGGGCGCAGGTGCAGTTTCTCAGGCGCATGATCAAGCACACTCCCTGGTTCAAGCCCTTCCGGCATCTTATCACGGTCAACACCGTGGATGGCTTCCAGGGGCAGGAGCGGGATGTGATAGTGCTGAGTCTGGTGAGGAGCAACGAGGGGGGGGAGATAGGATTCCTGTGTGACCTGCGGCGTATGAACGTGGCCATCACGCGTGCCAGGATGAAGGTCATAATCATCGGGGATTCCTCCACATTGGGGAGGCATCCCTTCTACAGAAAGCTCAAGAGATATGTGGACTCACTCGCTCCGCATCGTCTCGGCCGGGGATATGCGGGCCACGAAGCGGGAGGGGAGAATCATCACAAGGTAGACGATGAGGATCACTCCGGCGTTGAGTAGCACCACATCCTCCCAATGGATGGCCACGGGCACGAAGTCTATATAATAGGAGTCTGCGTCGAGGCGCAGGAAGTGGGTGCGCTCCTGGAGCCAGAGCAGACCCAGGCCGACGGCATTGCCGATGAGCAGCCCCCGCACCGTGACGCGCACGGCAAGGTAGACGAACACGCGGCGCAGACGCGACGTGCGCATACCCATGGCCTTCATAAGACCGATGAATCGCCGTTTGTCGAGTATCATGATGAGCATACCGGACACAAGGGTGATACACCCCACGGCCGTCATGAGGGAGAGAATCACTATCACGTTCATGTCGAGCAGGGAGAGCCATCGGAAATAGCCGGCCCCCGAGGAGCGGGCGTTGTCGAGGCGGTAGACGGCGGGAAGTTCGCCCCGTTCGATTCCCCGGAATAGGGATAGGCGGAGCGAATCGGTGATTTCGTCAAGGCGGCTGAAATCCGACACGGTGATTTGGAGCGAAGACCCTGTGTCGGGGCCCAGGTCGGCAAGTCGGTTTATCACGTCGACGTCGGCGAAGGCGAGCACATCATCGTATGCCTCGAAATGGCTGTCGTATATGCCGGCTATCTTCAGGCGGCGCACACGCACGTCGTCGGTGATGAAATATGTGTCGACAGCGTCCCCGGCGCGGAGTCCGAGTTGGGTGGCGGCCAGACGCGAGAGTACCACCTTGTCGGCATCCGCCTCGGAGGAGAAGGAGGGGAGACGTCCCTCCACCATGTTGCGGCGCAGGAAGCGGGCCTGGGCGGTGTCGACTACGCCTTTGAGGTATATCCCCTTGAAATCATCGGGGGTCTTGAGAATGGCCGGGATCGAGGTCTGAAGGGCGTATTGCGTCACGTCAGGGGAATCGTCAAGGATTTTCTCAAGCGCGGGGGTGAGATGCAGGAGATTGTCTGAAAGCTCCATGTCGCGCGAGACCGAAGGGTCGGCCGAGAGGAGTATGTCGGAATTGAAGCCGGTGATTTTCTCGGTGATTTCGCGTTTGAACCCGGACACGATGGACAGGGAAGCGAGCATCACCGCCACGCTGAGGGCAATGGCGGTGACGGCCGCCTTGACGGCCGGGGTGGAGGAGCGCCCTTCGCGTCCGAAAGAGAGCCGGCGGGCTATGTAGAGGCTTGTGTTCATAGGGCATGAAGGATTGCGGCGCGTCCCCGGCGCGGAGGCGCGGGGGCGTCGAAGCCAAAGAATATGCAAATTTAATCAAAATTTTTTTGGTGGATTAAATTCGGATTGTTAACTTTGAAGCGCGAAAGGGAGCGCGGCTCCCTGCCCTGGTGACGTGAAGCCATGAAAACATGCCCGTGGGCGGCAAAATAACAGCAAAACCCTTAAACTAACATAACCAATGGAAGAAAATCTTGTAAAAACCTGTCTTCACGACCGTCATGTGAAGCAAGGCGCACTTATGTCGCCGTTCGGCGGCTTCGACATGCCCATCCAGTATGTCGGCATCACTGAGGAGCACAACGCCGTGAGAAACAATGTCGGCGTGTTTGACGTGAGCCACATGGGTGAGGTGAGAGTGAAAGGACCGGACGCCTACAAATTCGTGAGCCACATTTTCGTAAATGACGTGACGGGCGCGCCCGACGGCCAGATTTTCTACGGCATGATGTGTTATGAGAACGGCGGCACCGTGGACGATCTGCTCGTCTATAAGGTGAACGACGAGGAGTACTTCCTGGTCATCAACGCCTCCAACATCGCCAAGGATGTGGAGTGGATTAAGAAGAACGCCGAGGGCTTCAACGTGACCATCGAGGACCAGAGCCCCTACTACGGCGAGGTGGCCATCCAGGGCCCCAAGGCCGAGGAGACGGTGGAGAACGTGCTCGGTATCCCGGTGAAGGACATCCCCTTCTACAACTTCAAGACCTTCGACATCGACGGCGAGGAGGTGATCGTGAGTCGCACGGGTTACACCGGCGAGGATGGTTTCGAGGTATACGGCAGCCATGACTACATCCGCCGCGTGTGGGACAAGCTGATGGAAGCCGGCGTGCAGGCCTGCGGACTCGGATGTCGCGACACCCTGCGCTTCGAGGTGGGTCTTCCCCTCTACGGCGACGAATTGGCAGCCGACATCACCCCCATCGAGGCAAGCCTGAGCATGTTCGTGAAGCTCGACAAGCCCGAGTTTATCGGCAAGGAGGCTCTCGCCAAGCAGAAAGCCGAGGGCGTGAAGCGTCGCATCGTGGGCATAGAGCTTGAAGGAAGCGCGGTGCCCCGCCACGGATACCCCGTTGAGGTGAACGGCGAGAAGGTAGGCGAGATCACCACCGGCTACAAGTCGATCTCCACCGGCAAGAGCGTGGCCATGGCCATGATGGACAAGCCCTACGACAAGCTGGGCACTGAGGTCGAAGTGCGCATCCGCAAGAAGACCTTCCCCGGCAAGGTGGTGAAGAAGCGTTTCTACGACAAGAACTACAAAAAATAATAACCTAAAACAATAAGTAAGCGTTCAAATTTAATTTATACAATATGCGAGCTTGTTTTTTAGACGATTTCTGTGCGGAGAGAGGGAGCATAGCGAGCTATGCGACTGAGCGACAAGCTGAAAGCGGCAAAAAAGAAGCCGCAGATTGTATAAAAGATCAAGTGAGCACTTACTTTTGATTATATCGTTTAAATTTGAATACTTACTTATCATCTAAACAGCATATAAAGCCATGAGCAAAGTACTTGACAACCTCCGCTATGCGGATTCCCACGAGTGGGTGAAGGTAGAGGGCGACATCGCCACAGTAGGTATCACCGATTACGCCCAGCACGCGCTCGGCTCCATCGTGTATGTCGACATGCCCGAGGTGGGTGACGAAGTGACCGCCGGCGAGGAGTTCGGCGCAGTGGAGTCCGTAAAGGCCGCCAGCGACCTGATCTCTCCCGTGAGCGGCGAGGTGGTCGAAATCAACGAGGCCCTGGAGGATGAGCCCGAGCTCATCAACAAGGATGCCTTCGAGAACTGGATCATGAAGGTGCGTCTCTCCGACGCCGGCGAGGTCGACGCCCTGCTCGACGCCGCTGCATACGCAAAGCTCTGCGAGGAGTAATCTCCGGGCTGCAACCGCTCCGGCGACCGGGGACACGGGCCCATGCGGAGCGCGTGTCCACGGTCGCTGTTCTTTTTTAACCAACACATCCTACCTGACATCACAGCAAATGAGCAATAAATTCATGCCGCATACCGAGGAGGACATCCGCGCGATGCTCGAAAAAATCGGTGTGCAGACCATAGACGACCTCTACGGCGACGTGCCCGAGGAGGTGATCTACCGCGAGGAGTATGACATACCCTCCGCCATGTCGGAAATCGAGCTGCGCCGCCATTTCAAGGAGCTTGGCGACAAGAACCGCCAGCTGACCGTCTTCGCCGGTGGTGGCGCATACGACCATTATTCTCCCTCCGTGATAGGACACCTGCTTCAGCGCAGTGAGTTCTATACCGCCTACACCCCCTATCAGCCCGAAATCTCGCAGGGCACGCTCCAGTACATCTTCGAGTATCAGAGCATCATAGCCGAACTGACCGGCATGGAGGCCAGCAACGCCTCCATGTATGACGGTGCCACAGCCACAGCCGAGGCAATGTTCATGATGGTCGCCTCCACGAAGAAGAAAAACCGCGTCCTGATTTCCGACACCGTGTCGGAGCGCGTGCAGGCCGTGGTGAAGACCTACGGCAAATTTCACGGCGTGGCCGTGACGGTAGTGCCCGAGAAGGATGGCGTGAGCGATCTGGACGCCATCAAAAAGGAGCTTGAGGCGGGCGATGTGGCCGGCATCATCGTAGCCACCCCCAACAAGTATGGCATCATCGAGGACTACACCGGATTTGCCGACGCCGTCCATGCTGCCAAGGGCCTGATGACGGTCAATGCTGATCCGAGCACTCTGGCCGTGCTCCGCACTCCCGCGGAGTGGGGCGCCGACATCGCCTGCGGCGACGGCCAGACCCTGGGCATGCCCCTCGCCTTCGGCGGTCCCTACCTGGGCTACATGGCCACTTCCAAGGCCAATCTGAGAAAGATGCCGGGCCGCGTGGTGGGTGCCACCACCGACGCCGACGGCAAGCGAGCCTACGTGCTCACGCTTCAGGCCCGCGAGCAGCATATCCGCCGCGAGAAAGCCACTTCCAACATCTGCTCCAACCAGAGCCTCATGGCCCTTTACGCCACCATCTACGTGGCGCTGATGGGCAAGGAGGGCCTCAAGGAGGTGAACCGCCTGAGCTGCGACGGAGCCCACTATCTCTACAACCGCCTCGTGGAGACCGGAAAGTTCACGCCGGCCTTCCCCGGAAAGCCCTTCCTCAAGGAGTTTGTCATGAAGACAGACCTCGACATGAAGCGCGTCAACGCCCATCTGGCCGAAAACGGCGTGATGGGAGGCCTGGATCTCGGAGAGGGACTTGTGGAGTTTGCCGTCACCGAGAAGCGCACCCGTGAAGAAATCGACCGTCTTATCACCCTTATGCTCGAAGCCTGACCATGAAATATTACGATAAACTGATATTCGAACTTTCCCGCCCCGGCCGCAAGGGTTATGAGCTCCCTGCCAATGCCTTCGGCACCGACGGCGCGGCTGAAATCCCTGCTGATTTGAAACGCACCGAGCCCCTCGACCTCCCGGAGGTGAGCGAGCTTGACGTGGTGCGCCACTATACGAATCTCTCCAACAAGAACTTCGGCGTCGATACCGGATTCTATCCTTTGGGCAGCTGCACCATGAAGTATAATCCGAAAATCAACGAGGAGCTCTCCGCAATGCCTGAGTTCGCAGGCGTGCACCCCCTGCAGCCGGCCGAGACCGCGCAGGGTGCCCTGGAGCTTTACTACAATCTCCAGCATGCCCTTTCGAGCCTGGCGGGCCTCGAGGAGTTCACGCTCAATCCTTTCGCCGGAGCCCACGGTGAGCTGACCGGCCTGATGGTGATGCGCTCCTACCACGAGAGCCGCGGCGACCACAAGCGCACGAAGGTCATCGTGCCCGACTCGGCCCACGGCACTAACCCTGCCTCCGCAATGGTGGCCGGACTCGAGGTCGTGACAGTGAAGTCCCGTCCCAACGGCAGTGTTGACGTAGAGGACCTCAAGCCTCTTCTCGATGACACCGTGGCCGGCATCATGATGACCAATCCCAACACGCTCGGAATGTTCGAGACCGAAATCATGGAGATCGCCAAACTCGTGCACGAGGCCGGAGGTCTGCTCTACTATGACGGTGCGAACTTCAACCCCCTTCTCGGCAAGGTGCGTCCCGGCGACATGGGCTTCGACATCATGCACATCAACCTGCACAAGACCTTCTCCACGCCTCACGGCGGCGGAGGTCCCGGCTCGGGTCCCGTGGGTGTGGGCAAGCACCTGGTGCAGTTCCTCCCCAACCCGCGTGTGCGCAAGGGTGAGGACGGCAAGTTCTTCGTCGACACCGACGACCGCGCCCTCGGCACCATCAGCACCTTCTTCGGCAACTTCGGCGTGATGATGCGTGCATACGCATATATCCTCACTCTCGGCAAGGAGGGCATCCGTCAGGTAGGTCCCCTGGCCACGCTCAACGCCAACTATATCAAGGAGAGCCTCAAGGACGACTATCTGCTCCCGATTGACGGCGTGTGTAAGCACGAGTTCGTGTTTGACGGCCTGAAGGACAAGTCGACGGGCGTGACGACTCTGAACGTGGCCAAGCGTCTGCTCGACTACGGATTCCACGCTCCGACGATCTACTTCCCCCTGCTCTTCCATGAATCGATGATGATCGAGCCTACGGAGACGGAGAGCAAGGAGACGCTCGACGAGTTTATCGACGTGATGCACACCGTGGCACGCGAGGCCCGCGAAACCCCCGACGAGGTGAAGAACGCCCCGCTCACTACCCTCGTGCGCAAGCTCGACGAGACCGGAGCCGCCAAGAATCCCGTGCTCACCTATAAGGCCCTGAAGAAAAATGCACAGTGACATAATAATCATCGGTGCCGGCCCGGGCGGTTATGAGACCGCCCTGGCCGCCGCCAAGCGCGGCAAGAGCGTCACGCTCTTCAACGGCGACCGCCTCGGAGGCACCTGTCTCAACGAGGGATGCATACCCACCAAGTGTCTCTGCCGCAACGCAGAGGTGGTGTCCACCATGCGCGAGGCCGACAGATTCGGCATGGACGACTTCACCTTCGTGCTTGACTACCACAAGGTGGTGGAGCGCAAGGATGAAGTGGTGTCCACTCTGCGCGAGGGGATAGACTCGATGCTGAAGAGCGCCAAGGTGAATGTGGTCAACGCCATGGCCTCCTTCAAGGATGCCGCGACGGTAGTGGCCGGCGGCGAGGAGTACACGGCCGACGACATCATTATTGCCACCGGCTCCGACAGCCGCAGCCTCCCCATCGAGGGGCATGATCTCGACTGCGTGAAGGATTCCACCGCCATGCTCGCCATCGACTATATCCCCGAGTCGCTGACCATCATCGGCGGCGGCGTCATCGGCATGGAATTCGCCTCTGTGTTCGCCTCTTTCGGCTCGAAAGTCACCGTGATAGAGTTCATGAAGCAGATTCTTCCGCCGTTTGACTCCGACATCTCCAAGCGTCTCAAGCAGGCTCTCGGCAAGCGTGGCATCGACATCATCACGTCTGCCGCTGCCAAGAAGATAGAGAAGCTGGAGGATGGCACGGTAGCCGTGACATACGAGTGCAAGGGCAAGGAGGAGAGGGTGGTTTCCACCGACCTGCTGATGGCCGTGGGACGCGCTCCGCGCGTGGCCGGTCTCAATCTCGAGGCCGCCGGAGTGGAATATTCCCCCAAGGGTATCCCCGTGGACGACATGATGCGTACCAACGTGCCTCATATCTACGCCATCGGAGACGTCAACGCCCGCATGATGCTGGCCCACGTGGCGAGCTATCAGGGTGTGCGTGCCATGAACGTAATCGAAGGCAAGGAGGACAACATCCGCTTCGACATCGTGCCTTCGGCGGTGTTCACGGTGCCCGAGTGCGGCATGGTGGGCCTTACCGAGGAGCAATGCAAGGCGCAGGGTATCGCTGTGCGCAAGGGGCAGAGCTTCTTCCGCGCCAACGGCAAGAGCCTCGCCCTGGGCGAGCCTGACGGACTGGTGAAGCTCCTTTTCCGCAAGGATGACGACGTGCTCGTAGGCGCCCACATCATGGGCGTGGAGGCGGCCGACCTCGCGCAGCAGTGTGCCGACATGATGAACCGCAACATGACGCTCCACGACATCGAGGACGTCATCTTCGGACATCCCACGGTGAGCGAGGTGATTCTCACCGCTTGTCACGCCGTGAAATGAATCGTTGATAAAGCTGAATCATAACCTCTGCGGCTCCGGACAGCATGGCCGGGGCCGCAGAGTGTAAATATGGGGGATGATGTCTAAATTAATATAAAGACAGAATGGCAGAGATTATTGAGAAATATTTTCCCGGTCTGACTCCCCGGCAGAAGGAGCAGTTTGACATAATGCTCAGGGAATATCCGGAGTGGAATGAGAAGATCAATGTGATTTCACGAAAGGATATTGACAATCTTGAGGTGAATCATCTGCTTCATTCTCTCGGCATAGCGAAGTTTATCAATTTCACTCCCGGGACACGAGTGCTTGACTTCGGCACGGGGGGCGGTCTGCCCGGTTTGCCGCTGGCCGTGATGTTTCCGGATGTGCATTTCCATCTCATAGACAGGATAGGGAAGAAAATCCGTGTGGCGCAGGCCGTGGCCGAGGCTGCCGGACTGAAGAACGTCACGTTTCAGCACGGCGACATAGGGGAGTGTCGTGAGAAATTCGATTTTGTAGTGAGCCGGGCCGTCATGCCTCAGGCGGACTTGCTGCGGCTTGCCCGCAAGAACATATCGGCACAGGGGCGCAACGCCGTTCCCAACGGATTAATCACCCTGAAGGGTGGTGATCTCGGCGCCGAACTGCGGCAAACCGGCAGAGCCAGCGAGACCTTGGGGTTGCATCAATATTTCCCCATGGAGTTTTTCGAGAGCAAGAAACTGGTGTATACTCCGGCGTGAGCGAACATTCCGCATTTTGAAGGGTTGGAAGTGAGGTATACTTAATTCGATTTGAATATGAAGATCGCAAGATTTGAATTTTCCCTTTTCGGAATCAATACATACGTGGTGTGGGATCCGGCCACGCGCGAGTGCGCGGTGGTGGACCCCGGAATGATCAACGCCGTGGAGGAGAAGGCTCTCGCGGATTTTATAGCCCGGGAGAAACTGACCGTCACTCATCTCATCAACACACATCTTCACGTGGACCACGCCGTGGGCAACCGTTTTGTCACCGAAACCTTCGACGTGCCCGTGGAAGCGCACGAAGCGGACGCTGTGCTCGGCGCGAACCTGGCGCAGCAGGCCGCCATGTTCGGAATCGCCGAGAGGGTCTCTGACGTGAAAGTGGGCCACAGGCTTGAAGAGGGTGACGTCATTCACATCGGGGAGGGTGAACTGAAAGTGCTTCATGTGCCGGGACACAGTCCCGGAAGCGTGGTGCTGTATGACGCGAAGGACGACTTCCTGATAGCCGGCGACGTGCTGTTTCGCGGCAGCGTGGGCCGCGCCGATCTCCCCGGCGGCGACATGGGGACGCTCATCAGCGGGATAAAGGGTAAGCTGCTCGGCCTTCCTCCGCAGACCGTGGTGTATCCCGGACATGGCCCCGCCACGACGATAGGGGAGGAGAAACTCATGAATCCCTTCCTGAGGTGAAGGAGGGGAGAAATTGCGGGTAATAATTGTGAGTTCAAAAAAAAATCAGTATCTTCGCACTCTCAAATAAGATTAAGACAAAATGGAAATCGAAGGAAGAATAATACTTGACCTTCCCCTTATCGACGGAGTGTCGAAAGCGGGCAATCCCTGGAAGAAAAAAGAGTGGGTGCTTGAGACATTCGGGCAATATCCGCGCAAAGTGAAGTTCTCGCTTTTCGGCGACAAAGCGGACAATGTGCGTGTGGAGCTCGGAAAGAGCTACGCCGTGTCGGTGGATCTCGAGAGCCGCGAGTTCAACGGTCGCTGGTACACCGACGTCAATGCCTACGCCGCGCGTGAGATAGCCGGACCCGGCATGGGCGCCGCTCCCTACAGTGCAGCCCCCGCCGCCGCTCCCTACGGTGCAGCCCCCGCCGCCGCTCCTTACGGCGCGCCCCAGGCCGCTCCCTTCGGCGCTGCTCCCGCGGCTCCCGGAGCACCTTTCGGTGCCGCTCCCGCCGCTCCGGCTGCCCCTGACTTCGGCTCGGCGAGCGACTCCGACGATCTTCCCTTCTGACGGCGACACGCCGCAGGGGGAGCACTTATCCGTCATAAAACGCACGGACTTCCGGCTCAGACCCGGGGGTCCGTGCGGTCTGTTAACGGGGACGCGTGCCGGGGCGTGTAATGTGAATAATATCTAAAAATTAGGTAAATAGGGAATTATTTTGTAACTTTGCACGGTAAAAAGTCACCCCCGGCCTCCCGAGGGAGTCCGGTCCTTTTAGGGTGCGGTGGTGCAACTCGCTGATTTTCAAAGACAAGATGCGTAATTACAGGATAGAAACAGCAATTTTGTAATGAGGAAATCTAAGACAGCGGGTAGGTGCCATATTTTAATTTTAAGGTAAATTATCTGATATGCGTAAAACGCTTGGTAATATAGGATTGCTATTCGAGACAAGCTGGGAGGTATGCAATAAGATAGGTGGTATATACACCGTGCTCTCCACCAAGGCAAAGGTTCTGAAAGACCAGTTTGGTGACAATCTTGTCTTCATAGGGCCGGATGTATGGACATCCGACAATCCTTCCCCCTATTTCGTAGAGAAAAAGACGCTTCTCAAGAGTGCTGCGACGAAACTGAAACTTCCCGAGGGCCTTTCGATAAGGGTTGGCCGATGGGATGTGCCGGGGTCGCCGCTCGTCGTGCTCGTGAAGTTTGACGGCGTGTATCCCGGTCTCGACGGTATCTTCGGCGAGATGTGGGAGCATTACAAGGTGGACTCCCTTCATTCCTATGGCGATTATGCCGAGGGGTGTGCCTTCGCAGTCGCTTCGGCGATGGTGATGAAGGCCTTAGCGGAGCACCTGAAAGTGCCCTCGACCCGGGTCGTGGCCCACTTCAACGAGTGGACCACCGGCATGGGGCTGCTCTGGCTCAAGCTCCATTTTCCCGGAGCCGCCACGCTCTTCACCACCCATGCCACGAGCATCGGGCGCAGCATCTGCGGCAACGGTAAGAATCTGTATGCTTATTTCAAGGGCTACAACGGCGATCAGATGGCCCGGGAGCTTAATATGGAGTCGAAACACTCGCTTGAGAAGGCAGCGGCGCACCAGGCCGACTGCTTCACCGCTGTCAGCGAGATCACGGCGCGAGAGTGCGAGCAGCTGCTCGACATACGCCCGCAGGTGGTGACGCCTAACGGTTTCGAACCGGGCTTCGTGTGCGGCGGATCGAAATATGCCCGTCTGCGACGGGAGAGCCGCTCCAGTCTGCTGGAAATAGCATCGGCGATGAGCGGAAAGAAGTATTCCGACGACACTTTCATCGTGGCGACCTCCGGGCGCAACGAATACCGCAACAAAGGTCTTGACATCTATCTCGACTCCATGGCCGCGCTTTCCGCCGAGGACTCGGCACGCGACACGCTGGCCCTGGTGCTCGTGCCCGCATGGGTCAAGGAGCCTTCCGGAGAGCTGCTGATCGATCTTCAGGACGGCGGCACTCTGCCCGTGAATCCCCGCTTCCTTACCCACCGCCTCAACAACGAGGACTCCGACTCCGTGGCGGTGAGACTGCGTTCGCTTTATGCCGAGGGAAAATTCGAGAAAAATATGGATGTAATCTACATCCCCTGCTATCTTGACGGGGGCGACGGCATAGTCAACATCAGCTATTACGACCTGCTCCCGGGTCTGGACATGACTGTATTCGCGTCATATTACGAACCTTGGGGCTACACCCCGCTCGAGAGCGTGGCCTTCAGCGTACCCACAGTGACGACCGACAAATCGGGCTTCGGACAGTGGGTGCTCAGCGGCCTGACGCCGGGACTCGCGACCTCCGGCGTGGAGGTGGTGGAGCGCAACGATGACAGCTACGACCGCACCGTCAGCAACATCGCCTCGATACTCAGCGCGTATCGCAACGCCTCGGCAGCCGAGGTGCGTGCAGCCCGTAAGGGAGCGGCCGCCACGGCTGAGAAGGCCGACTGGAAATATTTCGTGGCCCATTATGACAGGGCCTTTGAAGTGGCTCAGACGAGGCGCGACAAAAGATATAAGAAAAAATAAAACCACAGTAATCAGTAAATAAAGATGAAATTACAAGTGAGCAACGCAAATCAGCCGCAGTGGCACACCGTCACCGTCAGCGCTGAATTGCCCAAAGAACTCAAGCCCCTTGCAGAACTGAGCAAGAACCTCTGGTGGGTATGGAACAGCGAGGGCAAACAGCTTTTCCACGACCTCGACCGCGAACTCTGGCGCAAGGTGGGCCAGAACCCCGTGATGCTCCTCCAGCAGCTCAGCTACGAGCGCTATCAGGAAATCCTGAAAGACAAGGTGATGATGGACCGCATCAAGGACGTCTACGCCTCCTTCCAGCACTACATGAAGCAGCCCATGGACAACAAGGTGCCCTCCGTGGCATACTTCTCGATGGAGTATGGTCTGTGCAGCTGTCTCAAGATATATTCCGGCGGTCTGGGTGTGCTCGCCGGCGACTACATCAAGCAGGCCAGCGACAGCCGTGTCAACATGACTGCCGTAGGTTTCCTCTACCGTTACGGCTACTTCACCCAGTCGCTCTCCCTCGACGGCCAGCAGATCGCCAACTACGAGGCCCAGAACTTCGAGCAGCTCCCCATCGAGGCCGTGCTCGACGAGGACGGCCAGCCGATGGTGCTCGCCGTGCCCTTCCCGGGCCGCAACGTCTACGCCCACGTATGGCGCGTGAACGTAGGCCGCATGAAGCTCTATCTGCTTGACACCGACTTCGACATGAACTCCGAGTTTGACCGTCAGATCACCCATCAGCTGTATGGCGGCGACTGGGAGAACCGTATCAAGCAGGAGTATCTTCTCGGCATCGGCGGTATCTATATGCTCAACCGTCTCGGCATCCACACCGACATCTACCACGCCAACGAGGGCCATGCAGCCCTGCTGAATCTCCAGCGTCTGGTGGATTACGTGCAGAACGACCATCTCCCCTTCAATGTGGCTCTCGAGGTGGTGCGTGCCTCCAGCCTCTACACCGTGCACACTCCCGTGCCCGCAGGTCATGACTACTTCGAGGAGTCGCTCTTCGGCAAGTATCTCGGCGAATATCCCGCCAAGCTCGGCATCAGCTGGAGCGACCTGATGAACATGGGCCGCGAGAATCCCGACACCAACGAGCGCTTCTCCATGAGCGTGTTCGCACTCAACACCTGCCAGGAGGCCAACGGCGTGAGCTGGCTCCACGGCGAGGTGTCGAAGAAGATGTTTGCCGGAGTATGGAAGGGTTACAGCCCCGAGGAGTCGCACGTAGGCTATGTTACCAACGGCGTGCACATGCCCACCTGGGCCGCCTCCGAATGGAAGGAGTTCTATGCCCAGAAGCTCGGTCCGGAAGTATTCGAGGATCAGAGCAATCCCGAGGTGTGGAAAGGCATCTTTGACGTGGCCGACGATGAGATCTGGCGTATGCGCATGACGCTGAAGAACAAATTCATCGAGTTCGTCCGCAAGGACTTCAAGGAGAAATGGCTCAAGAATCAGGGTGATCCCTCGCAGGTGATGAACATCCTTGACCGCATCAATCCCAATGCCCTTATCATCGGATTCGCACGCCGCTTCGCCACTTACAAGCGAGCTCACCTGCTCTTCACCGACCTCGACCGTCTGGCCAAGATCGTCAACAACGAGCAGTATCCCGTGCAGTTCGTCTTCTCCGGCAAGGCTCACCCTGCCGACGGCGCCGGCCAGGGCCTCATCAAGCGCATCATGGAGATAAGCCGCATGCCGCAGTTCCTGGGCAAGATCATCTTCCTGGAGGACTACAACATGACGGTGGCCAAGCGTCTCGTGACCGGCGTGGACATCTGGCTCAACACCCCGACGCGTCCCCTGGAGGCCTCCGGCACATCCGGCGAGAAGGCCGAAATGAACGGCGTGCTCAACTTCTCCGTGCTCGACGGATGGTGGTATGAGGGCTACAAGTTTGACGCGCAGGCCGGATGGGCACTGACCGAAAAGCGCACATTCACCGACCAGGCGCAGCAGGACAAGCTCGACGCGGCCACTATCTATTCAATGCTCGAGAACGAGATCGTGCCCCTCTACTTCAAGAAGAACTATCTCGGCTACAGCCCCGAATGGATCGGCTACATCAAGCGCTCCATCGGCCACATCGCCCCCCACTTCACCATGAAGCGTCAGCTTGACGACTACATCGACCGCTTCTACACTCCCGAGGCGAAGCGTGCGTCCAAGCTGAAAGCCAATGACTTCGCCAAAGCCCGAGAAATCGTGGCCTGGAAGGAGGAGGTAGCTTCCAAGTGGAACGACATCAGCATCCTTTCAGTCAACAATATGGAGAATCTCAACAACTCCCTCCACACCGGAGAGCTTGTCAAGATCTCCTGCCAGATCGACACCGTTGGCCTGGGCGACGCCATCGGCGTGGAGCTCGTAAGCTATCACGACCACGACGGCCAGAGCGAGTTTGACGGTCGCAAGGAGCTCAAGGTGGTGAAGCGCGAAGGCAACGTCTACACCTACGAGCTCGAGTTTACCGTCAAGGACGCCGGTGTGTTCCGCAGCGCACTGCGCATGTATCCCAAGAACGGAGAACTTCCCCACCGTCAGGACTTCGCATACGTGCGCTGGTTCTGAAAGTGACATTAAAAAATAGAAATGGACAAAAAATCCTCCCCGCCGGTCAAGGCGGGGAGGATTTTTTATTTTTTTAACATAAATTTCTTGTATTTCAGAGAGAACCAATATTTAAGGCGATATGTTTTACTGTGAATCGTGATAAAACGATTCAGCATTTTATAAAGTAACATTATCAATAACTAATACTATGACACAAGACACAGCCCCTCTGAAGGGCATCAAGGTAGTAGATTTCACAGAAGTTCAGTCCGGTCCCTCATGCACGCAGATGCTTGCGTGGCTCGGAGCCGACGTAATCAAGATCGAGCGTCCCGGCGTGGGAGATGCCACACGTAAGGAGCTCCAGTTCAACCCCGATCTCCCCAGCTACTATTTCCTCCAGCTCAACAGCGACAAGAAGTCTCTCGCGCTTGACGCCAAGACTCCCGACGGCAAGGAAATCCTCACGAAGCTCATCAAGGAGTGTGACATCTTCGTGGAGAATCTCCACCCCGGTGCGATGGACAAGCTCGGTTTCGGCTGGGAAGAGGTACACAAGCTCAACCCGAGGTGCATCTACGGCACCATCAAGGGTTTCCCCCTCTCATCGCAGTATGCCAACCTGAAGGCCTACGAGCCTATCGCGCAGGTGACCGGCGCCGCCGCCACCACCACAGGATGGTATGAGGGAGAATACAATATACCGACGCAGAGCGGCGCCGCCCTCGGCGACTCCAACACCGGCATGCACCTGCTCATCGGTCTTCTCGCCGCCCTTCAGCAGCGCAACAACACCGGCGAGGGATGCTACGTATATCAGTCGATGCACAACGCATGTCTGAACCTCTGCCGCATCAAGACGCGTGACCAGCTTACGCTCGACAAGATCGGATACCTCACGCAGTATCCTCAGTATCCTGACGAGAAGTTCGGCACTACCGTGCCCCGCGCCGGAAACATCGAGGGTGGCGGCGTGCTCGGATGGACCTACAAGTGCAAACCTGCCGGAGGCATGGACACTGAGGAAAACCACAACAACTACGTCTATATCATCCTTCAGCGCGGTGCCAAGGACTTCGAGCTCGCCTGCAAGGCCTTCGGATTCGAGGATTGGCTCACCAACCCCGACTTCAACACCGCCGATGCGCGTGACCGCCACAAACAGCAGATCTACGAGCGTATCGGAGAGTGGACGGCCAACAAGACCAAGTATGAGTGCACTGAGATTCTCGGCAAGGCCGGAGTGCCCGTAGGTCCCGTGGTCTCGACCCAGGAACTTATGGCTGACAAGAGTCTCTATGACGGCAACACTCTCGTGCGCATCAACCAGGGTGGCGAGATAGGTGAGTTCGTGACTGTGGGATGTCCCTTCACGATGAGCAACTATCAGCCCGAATATGGTCCCTGTCCTTCCCTGGGCGGCAACACGGAGGAGATCCTTGATTCGCTCGGCTACACCAAGGAGCAGCAGGCCGAGATGGCAAAGAACGGCACCACGGCTCCCATAGAAGTGGACGGCAAGAAAGAAATGTAAATCAAAATCTCCTCAGAAATTATGAACACAACCACAAAGCCTGAATTTCCCGAGCAGGTGACAGGCATGTATATTCTGGCGGAGAGTCTCCGCAGACTGAATCTTGACAAGGTATATGGCCTTGTCGGGATTCCGGTGACGGAGGCCGCTTACGCCATGCAGAAAGTAGGCATCGATTATTACGGATTCCGTTTCGAGCAGCAGGCCGGTATGGCCGCCGCCACCCACGGTTATCTGACGCGCCAGCCCGGAGTGCTCCTCACGGTGTCCTCCTTAGGCTTCCTCAACGGTCTGACCGCCACGGCCAACGCCACCGTCAACTGCTATCCCATGATACAGATTTCCGGCGCGAGCGATCCGACGATGGTTGACATGAACATGGGCACCTACGAGCAGCTTGACCAGCTCAACACCGCTCGTCCTCTCGTGAAGGCAGCCTTCCGCTGCTCCTACGCCAAGGATATTCCCTCGGCCGTGGCCCGCGCATACCGCGCAGCAGTCAGCGGACGTCCCGGCGGCGTCTACATCGACATGACGACTCCCGCCCTCGGTGAGGTCATGAACCGCGAGGATGCCGAGAAGCTCTTCTACACCCCCGTGGACGTATATTCCGAAGTGGCTCCCAACAAGGCTTCCGTGGCCCGTGCGGCCGAAGCTATCCTCAGCGCCAAGAAGCCCGCTATCCTTCTCGGCAAGGGCGCGGCATACGCCCAGGTGGAGGATCTGCTGAAGGAACTCGTGGAGACCTACAAGATTCCGTATCTCGCGATGTCGATGGCCAAGGGTCTTCTTCCCGACAAGGGTGAATACAGCGCCCTGAGCTGCCGCTCCACCATCATGGAGGAGTCCGACGCCGTGATCGTTGTCGGCGCGCGCCTCAACTGGATGCTCGACTTCGGCAAGGGGAAATGGAATCCCGCAGGAAAATTCATCCAGTTTGAAGTGGAGCCGCAGGAGATAGACGTCAACGCCCCGATCTACGCTCCGGTAGTGGGGGATATGCGCCTCGGACTGCAGGCCCTGCTCGACGAGATGAAGGGAAAGAAAATGTCTACCGACCCGACGTGGCTCCCCTCCCTGGCCAAGGAGACCGCGGAGAAGAATCAGAAATTCGCCGAGCGTCTTGAAGAGGCCTCGAAGCTCAGCCCGATGTCCCACTGGACTGCCCTGAGCGTCATCAAGCCGATCATCGAGAGCAATCCCGACATCATCCTCGTGAATGAGGGGGCCAATACCCTCGACGACACCCGCGACACCATCGACATGGCACTCCCGCGCCACCGTGTGGACTGCGCTACATGGAGCATCATGGGGATGGGTATGGGTTCCGTAGTCGGAGCTGCCGCCGCCACAGGCAAGAAAGTAGTGGCTATCGAGGGTGACTCCGCCTTCGGATTCTCCGGAATGGACTTCGCCACGGCATGCCGCTACAAACTTCCCGTCACCGTGATGGTATTCAACAACGGCGGCATCTACAACGGCATCGGCGTCAATCCCTCGGGAGGCGACGCACCCGCGCCCACAACGCTCGACATCAACGCCCGATATGACAAGATAGGTGAGGCCTTCGGAGCCAGGAGCTATCATGTCACCACTCCGGACGAACTCGCCGCAGCCCTCAAGGAGGCCATTGCCTCCGGCGAGCCCTGCATGATCGACGTGCAG
The DNA here is from genome assembly GCA_947174995.1 of uncultured Porphyromonadaceae bacterium. Classification (GTDB taxonomy): domain Bacteria; phylum Bacteroidota; class Bacteroidia; order Bacteroidales; family Muribaculaceae; genus Lepagella. The sequence goes on along the minus strand of CAMWLC010000007.1, from coordinate 50,444 downwards.
CTCGCGGCTGACTCGGGCAAGGAGAGCGGCCATATCGGCTACCTCAACCCCACGCCTCTGATCAAGTACACCGTCTGATCAATAGAGTTACCACATAAGATTATTCATAACATCGGATCGCCCCGACTGATCGAGATGATTTCGGTCGGCCGGGGCTTTTACCTTATCAAAACCGCACAATTATGTCAAATATGATGCACATTATACTCTATGCCATCGTGCCGATTCTGGTCGTGATGCTGGCCGGCTACATCAGTGGCAAGAAGGGTGTCTTCTCGGGAGCGGATGCAAAGAAATTCAACAAGGTCGTGCTCGACTACGCCCTCCCCGCGGCCCTTTTCGTGAGCATTGTCCAGGCAAGCCGCGAGATGCTGGCCAAGGACATTAAGCTGACCCTCATATCGCTCGTGGTGATAATGGCCTGCTTCATGCTCGTGTATTTCATCTATAAGTACTGCTTCAAGAAGAACACCGGCGCCGATGCGGCCGTCATGGCCCTGATCAGCGGTTCGCCGACAATCGGCTTCCTCGGTTTCGCCGTGCTGGAGCCTATCTTCGGAACGACGCCGCGCGTGGCCCTCGTGGTAGCTATCGTCGGAATCGTGGTCAATGCCGTAGGCATCCCTGTGGGCCTCTCGCTTCTCAACGCCTCGAAGGAGAGCCAGGTGGCTCAGGCCGGAGGCAAGAAGCCGAATCCCTGGAAACCGGTGATCCATGCCCTTGAGCAGCCTGTGGCCTGGGCTCCTATCCTGGCCGTGATTATGGTGGTGGTGGGCATCAAGTGGCCTGACTGGCTGAGTCCCTCCTTCGACCTTATCGCCAAAGCCAACGCCTCCATGGCCGTATTTGCCGCCGGTATCACCCTTTCGGCAGTGAAAGTGACGCTCAACTGGCAGGCTATCCTCGGTTCGATTCTCAAGATGATCGTCATGCCGGCCGCCTTGCTTGTCGTCGGTCTGATATTCAAGATGGATCCCATGAACCTGAAGATGCTGGTTGTCTCCGGCTGTCTGCCCCCCGCCTTCTCGGGCATCATCATCGCCAGTCAGTATGACACGTATGTCGCCACAGGCACATCATCGCTTACCCTGAGCGTGATCCTCTTCATGGGCTTCTGCCCCCTCTGGATATGGCTCACCGACCTCTGCATAGGTATGTTCTGAATCTGAACATCAGCACATAAAAATGGAGTCCCGAAACAAATTCGGGACTCCATTTTTATGTGCTGATTCCTTACCGATCAGTCTTCCTGCTGAGTGGCTGCATACTCGGCGAGCAGCTTCTCCTGGATGTCAGAGGGAACGAGCTCGTAGGAGGAGAAGTTCATCGAGAAGGAGGCGCGTCCGCCTGTGAGGGAGCTGAGTGTAGTGGCGTATGAAGCCATCTCCTTGAGGGGCACCTTGGCCTGGATCTTGTTGAGTCCGTGCTCGCTGTCGGTGCCCATGAGGATGCCGCGACGTCCGGGGAGGTCGCTCATCACGTCGCCCATGGCGTCGTCGGTGGTGAGAACCTCGACATCGTAGACGGGTTCGAGGATCTTGGGTTTGGCCTCACGGAAAGCCTGCGAGAAGGCGTTGCGGCCGGCGAGACGGAAGGAGATTTCATTGGAATCCACGGGGTGCATCTTGCCGTCGTAGATCATCACGCGGACATCGCGGGCGTATGATCCGGTGAGAGGACCCTGCTCCATGCGGTCCATGAGGCCCTTGACGATGGCGGGGATGAAGCGGGCGTCGATTGCTCCGCCCACGATGCAGTTGTAGACCACGAGCTTGCCGCCCCAGTCGAGGGGTATCTCCTGCTTGTCGCGCACGTTGAGCTTGAACTCCTGGTTGCCGAACTTGTAGGTATCGGGCTCGGGCATACCTTCGGTGTAAGGCTCGATGATTAGGTGTACCTCGCCGAACTGTCCGGAGCCGCCTGACTGCTTCTTGTGGCGGTAGTCGGCACGGGCAGCCTTGGTGATGGTCTCGCGGTAGGGGATTTTCTGCTCCACGAACTCCACGGGGAGTTTCTCATTGTTTTCGAGACGCCACTTGAGCGTGCGGAGATGGAACTCTCCCTGGCCCTTCACGAGGGTCTGCTTGAGCTCCTTGCTCTGCTCCACTACCCATGTCGGATCCTCCTCGCGCATACGGTTGAGCAGGCCTGCGAGTTTCTCGGCGTCAGCCTCGTTGACGGGGCGGATGGCGCGGACATACTTGGGAGCGGGATACTTGATGAAGTCAAACTGATAGTCGCATCCCTTTGCGTCGAGGGTGTTGCCCGTGCGGACATCCTTGAGCTTCACGGCGGCGCCTATGTCGCCGGCCTCGAGGGTGTCGATGGCGGTGCGGAGCTGACCGCAGACGGTGTAGATCTGTGCGAGACGCTCCTTGCCTCCGCGGTTGACGTTCTCGAGATCATCGCCGGCATGGAGAGTGCCGCTCATTACCTTGAAATATGACACCTCGCCGATATGGGGCTCGATGGAGGTCTTGAAGAAGAAGAGGGAGAGGGGACCGTCTGACTTGGGCTTCACCTCCTCGCCGGACACTGTCTCGGGAGCGGGCATATCGTTGACGAAGGGGCAGACATTGCCTAAGAACTCCATCATGCGGCGCACGGCCATGTCGCGCAGACCGCTGACCACGATGACCGGGAGGATGTCGCGGTGGATGAGGCCCTGGCGTATGCCGTGGCGCATTTCATCCTCGGAGAGGTGGCCGTCCTCGAAATATTTTTCCATGAGAGTCTCGTCATGTTCGGCCGCCGCCTCCACGAGCACGCGGTGAAGCTCCTCGGCGCGTTCCTTCTCGCTGTCGGGAATTTCCGAAATCGTAGGCACTCCGCCGTCGGGCCCCCACTCGTATTTCTTCATGAGAAGCACGTCGATGAGGGCGTTGAAGCCGGGACCGGACTGGAGGGGATACTGGATGGCCACAACCTTGGAGCCGAAATGCTCCTGGAGCTGCTCCAGGGTGTTGTCGTAGTCGGCTTTGTCGCCGTCGATCTGGTTGACGGCGAAGATCACGGGCTTTTTCAGGCGCGAGGTGGTGCGGTAGATGTTTTCCGTGCCCACTTCCACGCCATACTGGGCGTTGACCACGATGACGCCTATGTCGGTGACTCCGAGAGCCGTGTAGGTGTTGCCCACGAAATCATCAGCTCCGGGACAGTCGATGATGTTGAGTTTCTTGTTGTTGAACTCGGCGTTGAAGACTGTCGAGAATACGGAGTAGCCATATTCCTTCTCTACGGGGAAGTAGTCGGAGACCGTGTTTCCGGCCTCGATCGAGCCGCGACGTTTTATCACTCCACACTCGAAGATCATCGATTCCGCGAGTGTGGTTTTACCGGAGCCCTTGCTTCCGAGCAGGGCGATGTTTTTGATTTCGTTGGTTTTGTAGACTCTCATGAGTTATAGGTTTTAGGGTTTTAGCTGATTATTGGCCCGCCATTGCGCGTGCTGTCTGGAAAAACGATTGCAATTTAGTAATTATTCTTGAAATATGAAAAATTCCTCGATATGTTTTAAAACATAAAAGCCCGGCGGAAACATGGGGTTGCCATATTTCCGCCGGGGGAACAAATGCTGTCTGATGCGAATCGGGGAGGGATTATGCCGCTGATTTGTCGCGGATGATACCCACGCAGAGGGCTCCGACGCCGATCATTATGCCGGCTATGAGCATCATTATGTTCTGGGGAGCGGCTGCATCGGGGGTGCTGATGAGTCCGAGGATGCCGCGTCCGGCAAGTGCGGCCACGATCTGCGGCAGACAGATGGAGCAGTTGAAGAGACCCAGGTAAGCGCCGATGTTTCCACCCTTGAGAGAGTTCGTGAGCAGGGTGAAGGGCCATGCCAGCATCGCTGCCCACGCGCATCCTATAAGGAGGAAGGAGACGAAGAGCAGATAGGGATTGGTGATGTAGGCTGAGGAGATGAAGCCGATGGCGCCCAGAATCAGGCTGAGGGAGTAGGAGAACTTGATGGAGCCTAATTTGGGAAGGACAAGGGCCCATATCACGGAACCGATGGCCTGCACGGCGAAGAGTATGCCTACCCAGTTGCCGGCCTGGTTGTATTCATCGGAGGCGGCGTTGAGTTCCACCTGGCGGTTGAAGCGGGCCTGCGAGGGATCGGGCACGGTAAACTCACCCACCTCGTCGAGATACAGCTCTCCGGTGGCGGGGTCGGTGGTCATCACGGCGGCGGTGCGGAGTACTGTGGGGGTGTGCAGGTCCTTGAGAGATTCAAGGTCTCCCGAGCCGTCGTTGACGATTATGGCATCATTGGGTCCTATGATGTGCTTGGCGTCGATGGTGATTTCCTTCCCCTTCTCATCGGTGAAGGTGAGACCCTTTACGGATTCGATTTCGGGGCAGTGGAAGGCGTTCTTGGCCACCGTGCCGTTGGTGTAAGTCCACATGAAGAGGAACGCGAACCAGCAGAAGAACTGCACCAGGCCCACGGTCCAGAATGTCTTGGGAGCATGGAGCAGTAGCTGCCAGAGGTTCTGCTTGGGAGCCGCGGTGTCCTTCGGGGTCTCCACCACACCGTTGTATTCATTATACAGCTTCGGGGGCCACTCCTTGATTTTCACCAGCGAGTAGACCACGCAAAGCAGCAGAATGGCCGCGCCCACGTAGAAGGAATAGACCACCGTCTGCGGCACCTCGCCGGATGGGGCCACGTTGGCCAGGCCGATAGCCGTGAAGATGAAGGGGAAGATGTAGCCCACGATGGAGCCGGCGTTGCAGAGGAAGCTCTGGATGGAGTAAGCGAGGCCCTTCTGCTTCTCGTTGACCATGTCGCCCACGAGCATCTTGAAGGGCTGCATGGCCATATTGATGGAGGTGTCGAGCAGCATCAGAGCCACCACGCCCATCATGATGGCCGAAGACACCGTGAGGCCGAGACTTCCGGCATTGGGAAGAAGGCACATCACCACGATAGCCACGAGCGCTCCGATCATCAGATAGGGGAGACGGCGTCCGAAGCGTGTCCAGGTCTTGTCGGAGGCGGTGCCCACGATGGGCTGCACGATCATACCCATCAGAGGGGGGAGCACCCAGAAGAAGCTCAGATCATGCGGATCGGCGCCGATGGTGGTGAAGATACGCGACACATTCGCGCTCTGAAGCGCGTAGGCTATCTGGACTCCGAAGAATCCGAAACTGAGGTTCCACAGTTTCCAGAAGCCCAAGTCAGGTTTGGTTTTCATGTAAGAATAATATTGTGAAAGGTTATTGTAAGTTCTTTTCTGACGGAATGTCGCGCCCCTTTATTCGCGTGACAGGTCATACATCCAGGCTATCTCCTCGGGCCAAAGGGCCTCGTCCGGTGTCTCGAGGATTATCGGCATGTCGTCGAAGCGCGGGTCACGTGCAAGGCGGCAGAAGAACTCCTCTCCCAGAGTGCCCGTGCGCAGGGAGGCGTGGCGGTCAATGCGGCTTCCCAGCTCCCTTTTGTCGTCGTTGAGATGGAGGGCCCGGAGATAGGAGGGGCCGATGATGTCGTCAAACTCCCGCCATGTCCTCTCATATCCCTGCTCTGTGGCCAAGTCGTAGCCGGCGGAATAGGAGTGGCAGGTGTCCACGCAGACTCCCACGCGGCTTTTGTCCTCCACCTTGTCTATAATACGCGCGATATGCTCGAAGCGGTGGCCGAGGTTGGATCCCTGGCCCGCCGTGGTCTCCAGCACGGCGGTCACGCCCGAGGTCTTGTCGAGCGTGATGTTGATGGACTCGGCTATGCGGTCAAGGCTCTCCTCCTCCGAAATCTCGTTGAGGTGGGAGCCGGGGTGGAAATTGAGCATCGTGAGGCCGAGCTGCTCGCAGCGGCGGAACTCGTCGAGAAACGACTTGCGGCTCATGGCCAGTTTCTTGCTGTCGGGGCTCCCGAGATTGATGAGGAAATTGTCATGGGGCAGAATCACCTGAGGGGTATAACCTCCCGCCTCGCAGTTGAGGCGGAACTTCTCTATTTCCTCGGGTGTGAGCTCCTTTGAGGCCCAGCGGTTGCTGAAGCCCGTGAAGAGGGCGAATGCGCGTGCCCCTATTTCCGCTGCACGTAGAGGGGCGGTGGATACACCCCCGGAAACGCTGACGTGTGCTCCGAAATATTTCATGAATCCGGTATAGATTGTGGAATTGGTCAATCAATCCACAAATTTACAAAATTATCCCGAGAATGTAGGGCGTATAATCAGAAAAAATGCTTAAATTTGCGTCTATAAGTAGTTCTCAAAAATTTAAGTGGTTGTTATGGAACTCTCAAAGACCAAACTCGGGGTGTATGCCTCTCTGGATTCCGTAAGGATGCGGCGCAAGCACGGCCTGTGGCTTGCCGAGGGGGAGAAGCTCGTGGCCGACACCCGCGGCGCCTTCATGGCGGAGGCGCTTGTCGTCACGCCGCGATGGCTTGAGGCGAATCCCGGAGTCTTGGGCTTTGAGCCGGAGAGCGTGCGCACCGCCACGCCTGATGTCATGAAGCGCCTGTCCAACATGATGACGCCTCCCGAGGTGGTGGCCGTCTACCGGCTTCCCGATGAGCCGGAGCCTTCCGCTGTCATCTTCCCCTCTGACAGGCTGGTGCTGATGCTCGACGGTGTGAGAGACCCCGGCAACCTCGGCACTATAGTCAGGACAGCCGATTGGTTCGGAGTCTACGACATCGTGGCCTCTCCGGACTGCGCCGACATCTTCAACCCCAAGACCGTGCAGGCCACTATGGGAGCCGTGTCGAGAGTCAGGATTTCATATCTTCCTCTCGCTGAGGTGATAGCCGCCAATCCCGGGATGCCGGTTTACGGCACTCTTCTGGAGGGCGCCGATATATACGCCGCTCATCTCACGCCCGGGGGCTTCATCATCATGGGCAACGAGGGGCAGGGTATATCTCCCGCCGTGCGCGGGCTTATAGGCCGCCCACTTTACATCCCTCCATACGGCGGGGGAGGTCATGGCGAGTCGCTCAACGTGGCCGCAGCCACGGCAGTGACCGTGGCTGAGTTCAGACGCCGCGCATCAGACCCTGCGGGGCGGCAGTGATCCATCCCAGGCAAGATCCGACAACACCATATAGCAGTATGGCAGTAAAGACAAAGACAGTATATTTCTGCAGCAATTGCGGACACGAATCTCCCAAATGGCTGGGCAAATGTCCCTCCTGCGGCGAATGGAACACATTCGTAGAGGAGAAGGTCTCCGTCGGCAAGGGTTCCTCGAGGGGCTCGGGCCTTCTCGCCACGACCTCAAAACCGGTCAGGCTCTCGGAGATCGAGCCTCTCAGCGAGCCGCGCATCCATCTCCCGTCAGAGGAACTCAACAGGGTGCTGGGGGGAGGTCTCGTGGCCGGGTCGCTCACGCTGCTTGGCGGCGAGCCTGGCATAGGGAAGTCCACGCTCCTGCTCCAGAACATACTCTCGATTCGCAACCGTAAGATTCTATACGTGTCAGGCGAGGAGAGCGCCGCGCAGCTAAAGCTCCGGGCCGACAGGCTCGGAAAGGTGGCCGACAACACCTATATACTCTGCGAAACGCAGCTTGACCGTATTTTCACGCATATCCGCAACATCGAGCCGCAGCTCGTAGTCATCGACTCCATCCAGACCATCGCCTCCTCCGACATTGAGTCGGCGGCCGGAAGCGTGGGGCAAGTCAGGGAGTGCGCGGCCTCGCTGCTGAGGTATGCCAAGGAGAGCGGCGTGCCCGTCATCCTCGTGGGGCATATCAACAAGGATGGTGCCATTGCCGGACCCAAGGTGCTGGAGCATATCGTGGACACCGTGATTCAGTTCGAGGGAGACCGCCAGTATCTCTATCGGCTACTGCGAAGCATCAAGAACCGTTTCGGCTCTACCTCCGAAATCGGTATCTACGAGATGGTGCAGAAAGGTCTGCGGGAGGTGAAAAACCCCTCGGAGATGCTTCTTTCCGAAAACCGCGAGGAGGAGATGTCCGGAATCACCATAGGGGTTACTACCGAAGGGATGCGCCCCTTCCTGGTGGAGGTGCAGGCCCTGGTTTCAAGCGCGGCCTACGGCACCCCGCAGCGTTCCGTCACGGGATTCGACCAGCGACGGCTCAATATGCTGCTCGCTGTGCTTGAGAAACGGGCGCGTTTCAATCTCGGCCAGAAGGATGTGTTTCTCAATATAGCCGGAGGTCTCAAAGTCGCCGACCCCGCTCTCGACATGGCGGTGATATGCGCCGTGATGTCGTCAAACTTCGATCTCTCCATCCCGCTCCGAACAGCCTTCGTGGGGGAGGTGGGACTATCGGGAGAGATACGCACCGTGACGCGCATAGACCAAAGAGTCTCGGAAGCGGCCAAACTCGGATTCCAGACCATATATATCCCGCGCGGCAATCTCAAGGGGGCGAAGGTGCCGGAGGGGATAAAGGTGGTGGAGGTAGGGAAGGTCGAGGAGCTTTTCCGACGGCTGTTCGAATGATTTTTTGATAATACCTGACATTTGCGCACAACCATATTAAATCACTCATACACTCACACTCATGAAACACTATACTCAACATATAGGACGCGCCCTCCTGCTTACAGCCTCTCTGGTTGCCGCAGCGGCGGGCAACGCCAAAGTGCCGACAGCCTACAAGACCCCGCAGCAGCGGGAGGAGAGCAAGGCGAAGGAATATCCCGAACTCGTGACGGCCGATCAGCTTGTGTCAAACACCAAGGTGATATTCGTCAACAGCGGAGCCGGGGTGCAGGTCACCAACGATTCCGTGATGGGACTGATAGGGCGGTTCTATTATGACCAGTTTCGCCACGCCCAGGACCCGGCGGCTCCATACTTCATGTTCATGTCGAAAGATGCCACGATGGCCATGGGTATAGGCGGCGTGATACGCATGAGGGGATGGTTTGACTGGAACGGCACGGTTCCGGCCAACGGATTCTCACCCTCGGCTATCCCCGTGCCGAAGGATCCGGCCACGCCGCGCCGGATGGCCTCCACTCCGGCGGGTACAGGCCTGTTCTTCACCATCTTGGGACGCAACACCCCGATAGGAAACTATATGGGCTATTTTGAGGCCAACTTCGACGGCTATAACCATATTGACTTCAAACTTAAAAAGGCCTATTTCACCATCAACGACTGGACGGCGGGATATGCCACCTCCACATTCGCCGACCCCGCCGCGCAGACTCCCACCATCGACGGCTCCGGACCCAACGGCAAGGCGGACCGCACCAACGTGCTCGTGCGTTATCTCAAGACCTTTTCCAAAGACAGATGGAGCGTGGGCGGTTCGCTGGAGTTTCCGTCGAGCGGAGTGACGGATGAGGCGGAATACACCGCGAAAGGCACCGACTGGCTCCCGGACCTCGCAGCCCTGGGACAGTACCAGTGGGACGGCGGCCTGAGCCATGTGCGCCTCTCGGGTCTGATGCGTTTCATACCTTACCGTGACCTGCTGACGTCCACCAACCACACCGTAGTCGGCTGGGGCCTCCAGGTGTCGTCCAAGATCAAGCTTCTTCCCCCGCTCACGTTCTATGCCGCCGCCAATATAGGCCGCGGCCACGGCTCATACACCGGCGACATGGGGGGATCCAACGTCGACCTGATTGCGGACCCCGATCATCCCGGGCAGCTCTACACCCCCACGATTTTCGGAATTTCCACCGGACTGAAATACAACTTCAAGCCCAATCTCTACTCCTGCCTCGCCCTCTCGCGCCTCGGATTCTACGCGCCCAAGGGGGGAGTGCCCGACGACCAGTACCGATACGGACTCTACGGGGCCCTTAACCTCTTCTGGGACATCACGCCCCGTTTCCAGGTAGGAGCCGAATATCTGATAGGGGAGCGCATGAACTTCAGCGGCGAGCACGCTTCGGCCAACCGTATAGACGCCTTTTTCCAGCTTTCATTCTGAACCCGGACATATCTTGAATCTCATGAGCCATACAGTATTGAAATACAGAAACGTCGACGTGGAGCGTGCTGACCGCATAGTGCTCAAGGGTGTCGACTTCACGATGGAGAAGGGTGAGTTCTGCTATCTCGTGGGGCGCGTCGGGAGCGGCAAGAGTTCCCTGATGAAGACCATGTATGCCGACGTTCCCATCGCCGGCGGCGACACCGCCGAGGTGATGGACTTCGACCTTCTCAAGCTCAAACGCAAGAAGATTCCCATGCTCAGACGAGGCATCGGAATTGTGTTTCAGGATTTCCAGCTCCTCCAGGACCGCAGCGTGCACGCCAACCTCTCCTTCGTGCTCCGCGCCACAGGATGGCGCTCCAAAGCCGACATGGAGCAGAGGATAGAGGAGGTGCTCACCGACGTGGGCATGGACAACAAAAGCTACAAGATGCCCCATGAGCTTTCGGGGGGCGAGCAGCAGCGTATCGTCATAGCACGCGCTCTTCTCAACCGTCCCGAGCTTATCCTGGCCGACGAGCCTACCGGTAACCTCGACCCGCAGACCGGCGAGCAGATAGTCACGCTTCTCCACCGCCTCGCCACGGAGGGCCACAGCATACTCATGGCCACCCACAACCACGGGCTCGTGGAGGAGTTCCCGGCCCGTGTGGTCACGTGTGTGGACCGTCAGCTCGTCGAGGGCCTGGCCATCGATGCGCGGGTGTGATATATGTTTTAAAACATTTACAAGGAACATGTTTTAAAACATATATTCGGAATATATAAGGAAATTTTTCCGCAATCGAAAAAAAATCCTTATCTTTGCCGCACATTAATTAGACTTGAATCTAATCACCGAGAATTAGACCTGAATCTAATCTACATCATCAAAATACGGCTATATAATTATGGCAGAAAAAAAAGAAAAACTGTTTGACATGTTTCCGCCTGTGACCACCGAAGAGTGGAAGGCGAAAATCAATGTCGACCTCAAAGGCGCCGACTACGACAAGAAACTCGTGTGGCGCACCAACGAGGGTTTCAATGTGCAGCCCTTCTACCGCAAGGAGGACATCGAAGGTCTTAACACCATCGGCTCGCTGCCCGGAGAATTCCCCTACGTACGCGGCACACGCGACAACAACGACTGGCTCATCCGCCAGCACATCACCGGCGCTACTCCCGAGGAAATCAACCACAACGCCCATCTCAGCATCGACCGCGGCGTGGAGTCTCTCGGCATCTGCCTGTGCGACCTTCAGCCCTCTGACCTGAAGGCTATCCTGGCCGGTATCGACCTGAATAAGGTTGAGGTGAACGTAAGCAGCTGCCCCGGCAAAGCCGAGGAGGTGGCGAAAGAGCTCGTGGCCCTCGTCAAGGAGGCCGGCGCGGAGAAGGAATTCTGCGGAGCCATCGACTTCGACCCCTTCAAGCGTCTGCTGAAGCGCGGCCTTCCCTTCCCCAAGGACATCAAGGAAACCGCTCTCAACGTCTACAATACAGTAAAGGAAATCGAGGGTCTGCGCTGCTTCGCCGTTGACAGCTTCATGCTCAACAACGCCGGCGCTTACATCACCCAGGAACTCGGCTACGCCCTGGCATGGGGTGCCGAATGGATGACCATCATGACCGAGGCCGGACTGACTCCCTGTGAGGTAGCAGGCCGCATCAAGTTCAACATGGGCATCTCCTCCAACTACTTCATGGAGCTTGCCAAGTTCCGCGCAGGCCGTATGCTCTGGGCCGAGATCGTGAAGGCCTACGGCGCAGACGAGGCGTGTTGCAAGATGTGGGTGCACGCTGTCACCAGCCAGTTCAACCAGACCATCTATGACGCTCACGTCAACCTGCTGCGCTCCATGACGGAGACCATGTCCGCCGCCCTGGCCGGCGTCAACTCCATCGAGACGCTCCCCTTCGACCTGCAGTACAAGAACCCCGACGAGTTCAGCGAGCGCATCGCCCGCAACCAGCAGCACCTGCTGCGCGACGAGTCTCACCTCAACAAGGTGGTGGACCCCGCCGGCGGCAGCTACTATATCGAGACGCTCACCTCCTCTATCGCCGAACAGGCATGGAAGCTCTTCAACGAAGTTGAGGACAATGGTGGATTCGAGGCTCTTCTCGCCAAGGGTGAGATCCAGGCCAAGGTCAACGAGAGCGGCGTGAAGCGCCATCTCGACGTGGCACGCCGCAAGGAGATTCTTCTCGGCACCAACCAGTATCCCAACTTCAACGAATTCGCCCTCGACAAGCTCCAGAAGACCGAAAACTGCGGATGCGGATGCGCCGAGGCAGTGGACGGCGCCGTGGAGTATCTCAACTTCGACCGCGCCGCCAGCCAGTTCGAGCAGCTCCGTCTCGACACCGAGCGTAGCGGCAAGCGTCCGAAAGTATTCATGCTCACCATCGGCAACCTCGCCATGCGTCTCGCCCGCGCCCAGTTCGCAGGCAACTTCTTCGGATGCGCAGGCTATGAGATCATCGACAATATCGGCTTCAACACCGTCAAGGAGGGTGTGGACGCAGCCGTTGCCGCAGGTGCCGACGTAGTTGTGCTCTGCTCCAGCGATGACGAATACGCCACCTTCGCTCCCGAGGCCTTCCAGGAGCTCGCAGGCCGCGCCGAGTTTGTAGTGGCCGGTAATCCCGCTTGCACCGACGAACTCAAAGCCCAGGGCATCGAGAACTTCATCCACGTGCGCGTCAACGTGCTTGACACGCTGATCGGCTTTAACGCTAAACTCCTCAAGTAATCCCAGCCATGAGACCTGACTTCAAAGAAATAGATATCACCAAAGTTGTGGCTCCCGCAACCCACAAGGCAGTGGAAAAAGGGGAGGAGTGGCTCACGGCCGAGCTTATTCCCGTGAAGTCCGTTTACACGAAAGAAGACCTCGAAGGTCTGGAGCACCTCGACTATGTGGCCGGTCTGCCCCCCTTCTTGCGCGGCCCTTACAGCGGCATGTATCCCATGCGCCCCTGGACCATCCGCCAGTATGCCGGATTCTCCACAGCCGCCGAGTCCAACGCCTTCTACCGCCGCAACCTCGCGTCGGGCCAGAAGGGCCTCTCAGTGGCTTTCGACCTTCCGACCCACCGCGGTTATGACGCCGACCACGAGCGCGTGGTGGGCGACGTGGGCAAGGCCGGTGTGTCGATCTGCTCCATTGAGGACATGAAGGTGCTTTTCGACGGCATACCCTTGAACAAGATGTCCGTGTCGATGACCATGAACGGCGCCGTGCTCCCCGTACTCGCCTTCTACATCAACGCCGGTCTTGAGCAGGGCGCCAAGCTCGAAGAGATGGCTGGTACCATCCAGAACGACATCCTGAAGGAGTTCATGGTGCGCAACACCTACATCTATCCGCCGGCATTCTCGATGAAGATCATCGCTGACATCTTCGAATACACCTCGAAGAACATGCCCAAGTTCAACTCCATCTCCATCTCCGGCTATCACATGCAGGAGGCCGGCGCCACCGCCGACATCGAGCTGGCATACACCCTCGCGGACGGTCTCGAGTATCTCCGCGCCGGTGTGAACGCAGGCATGGACATCGACAGCTTCGCTCCGCGTCTGTCGTTCTTCTGGGGCATTTCGATGAACTACTTCATGGAGATAGCCAAGATGCGCGCCGCCCGTATGCTCTGGGCCCGCATCGTGAAGCAGTTCAACCCCAAGAATCCCAAGTCTCTCGCTCTGCGCACGCACTGTCAGACTTCCGGATGGTCGCTCACCGAGCAGGACCCCTTCAACAACGTGGGCCGCACCTGCGTGGAGGCCATGGGTGCCGTACTCGGACACACTCAGTCCCTGCACACCAACGCCCTTGACGAGGCTATAGCGCTTCCGACCGACTTCTCCGCACGTATCGCCCGCAACACCCAGATCTACATCCAGGAGGAGACCTACGTCACCAAGCAGGTGGATCCCTGGGGCGGTTCCTACTATGTGGAGGCCCTCACCGACGAGATCGCCCGCAAGGCATGGGCCCATATCGAGGAAATCGAGAAACTCGGTGGTATGGCCAAGGCCATCGAGACCGGTCTTCCCAAGCTCAAGATCGAGGAGGCCGCTGCCCGCACACAGGCCCGCATCGACTCCGGCAAGCAGGCCATCATCGGCATCAACAAGTATCGTCTTGACCACGAGGATCCCATCGACATCCTCGAGGTGGACAACACCGAGGTGCGCAAGGAGCAGTGCGCCCGTCTCGAGACCCTCCGCGAGGGCCGCGACGAGGAGGCTGTGAAGAAGGCGCTGGAGGCTATCACCGAGGCCGTGAAGGATCCCTCGAAGGGCAACCTGCTCGACCTTGCCGTGAAGGCAGCCGGTCTGCGTGCATCTCTTGGCGAGATTTCCGATGCCTGCGAGGCAGTCGTAGGCCGTTACAAAGCCGTCATCAAAACCATTTCCGGAGTGTATAGCAACGAAGAGAAGGGCGATCCCGAGTTTGACGAGGCTCGCCGCGCTGTAGCCGACTTCGCAAAGCGCGAAGGTCGCCAGCCCCGCATCATGATCGCCAAGATGGGCCAGGACGGCCACGACCGCGGCGCCAAGGTGGTGGCCACCGGCTACGCCGACTGCGGATTCGACGTCGACATGGGCCCGCTGTTCCAGACGCCCGCCGAGGCAGCCCGTCAGGCTGTCGAGAACGATGTCCACATCCTCGGCGTCTCCTCGCTGGCAGCAGGTCACAAGACCCTCATCCCGCAGGTGATCGCAGAGCTTGAGAAGCTCGGTCGTCCCGACATCCTCGTGACAGCCGGCGGAGTCATCCCCGCGCAGGACTACGACTTCCTCTACAAGGCGGGCGTATCCGCAATCTTCGGCCCCGGAACCCGCATCCCCAAGAGCGCCATCGAGATGATCCGTATCCTCAACGAGGATCGCGCCGCCGAGGAGAAGTAAACACTCCCTCACACGAGATTCCACATCTCCATCATAAAGAAGAGTCAGGCCCGAGGCTAACACGCCCCGGGCCTGATTCTTCTTTATGATGGAGTTTTTACATCACCTGGCGGAAGTCATGGCATCCAATAGATCCTGATAGCAAGTCACCTTGTGATATTTGACTTTGTCGGTTGAAATCTCGTTGAAAAGTCGGGAGGCACAGTCGATCTTGGCATTTTCTATGGCGTTGAGCTGCATGGATTGAAGCGAACCTTTGGTTTCCGCTATAAAGAAAATGTGATTGACGTCTCCCTCCCGCATGGCAATAGCCCAGTCGGGAGCGTAACTTCCGACCGGGGTCGGAATCTTGAACGATCGCGGGAGTTTTGCGTAGACCACAACCTCGCTTGCTTCGTCAAGGTCATGGGCGAAGTTACGCTCGCCTATGCTGTCGGAAACAACATAGTCTGTAACGTGTTTCGTTGCCTGATATACCTTGTCAAATTCAGCTTTGCTTGCTGCTGTGAAGATGTCGGAATCGTATGTACCCTCGGTAAGATGGTAATGGATATGGTCGACAATCATTGTGGCTTTCTGTTCGCGGATAATCTGAACGACCTTGCGAATAAATTCTTCGGGGTTATTACGGAACAAAGCGAGCTTTGCCGGACGCAGACCTTGAAGAATTTTGGCGGCTGTGCGACGTGTGATGTTCGCACCTTTGGCTACCTGACCGATTAGGTCATACTTAACCGATGAAGTGCTTACGTCGGTCAACTCCCGTGAGGTCGATTTGGTATTGCCGAACTCAGTAACCTCCTGCTCGTGCTGCAGCCCCTCAATCTTGATATAGCGTAGAGTGCGAACCTGCAATTCGTCCGTATTAAGATGGAGTACCGATTGCTTAATCAACTCGTCGGAGTTGTAGCTGACGGTGTAGACATACTGATGGTTGATTGCTTTCCAAAGTGCCTGAAACTCGTCGCGATAGAAATTGGCGTTTAGCTTCGGCTCGGGCAACTTGGTCTTGGCTCCGTTCTCAGTCATGCTATCAAGCAGCGACGGGTCGAAAATTGAGTTGATAAGCATAGTAATACCCTCAGCCATAGGTTGAAGTTTGGCAGGTAACGGAGCGAGCGTTCCAGCCTCACGGTCAGCGTGATATTTCGGCGTAATGTTGCCGCTATCATCCACATATTCGTTATCTTCAAGATAGATCATTATGCGTGAAGCCTCAGAATCGGTAACGACATGAGGCTGACCGTTGAGCGTAATGGTTTTCCCCTTGAAGTAGTCAGTAGAAGCCTTGGTAGCACGTTCACGCAGCGCTTCTCGCGTTTCCTTTTGGAGAGCTGAGGTGAAGTCTGCATAACTCTCATTGGCGACAACTGTAAGAACATTTATGTCATGCACGTTGTCGCCAAGCAGTTCCTTATCCTGACGGATACCGTTGCGGTCAACGGCAATACGCAAGCCACGGCCAACCTCCTGACGTTTTGTCGTGGTTGAATTGCTGTGGCGCAGAGTACAGATCTGGAATACATTGGGGTTATCCCAGCCCTCACGCAGAGCGGAATGAGAGAAGATGAAACGAGTCGGTTCATCGAAACTCAGCAGGCGCTCCTTGTCGCGGAGAATAAGGTCGTAGTCCGATGCTTCTTCCGACACGTCAGAGCCGCGTTTGGTTTTGGTGTCAACCATCTTGCCTTTCTTGTCGATGGAGAAGTAACCGCGATGTGTCTGATAGGGATAGAACCGACGCAGATACTCGTTATACTCTTCATCGAAGATATGGTACTCATCATTGACAAGCCTTGCATATTCCTCCTCAAAGATGGTTTGGAAAACACCCTTGACCGGTTCGCCGTTCTCGTCATATTTGCGGTACTTCGCTACTTCGTCAATGAAGAAGAGCGACAGACACTTAATTCCTTTCTTGAACAACTGACGCTCCTTCTCGAAGTGTGCCTTTATTGTCTCGCGTATCTGAACGCGCTGCATGTGCAGCTCGTTTGTATCGCCGACGAGGTCGCCCTTGCGTAGCGTAACGCCGTTGGTAAACGTAACGTATGGTGTGGGGTGTGTATTGGAGCCGGGGAAAATCTCGGCAATGTCATAGCCACGATATTGCTCCATAGCGTTTGATTCAACGAACAGTGAATCACCGACACCGAGAGTTTTGAAATGACGGCGAGGCTCCCCGGAAGCGTTTTTAACCTCGATGGAGATACGCGCCATCGGGGGCTTGCTCGGAGACAGGACAATATCTTCGAGATACATGTAGCCGTTGGTGCCCCGAAGGTTCTTCATCTCGAAGCCAATCACCTTTATTCGCTTCACAAGCCGTTCCCGATAGGCATCCAATGCATCAAGGGCATACACGGTGTCATGCTTCGTGCGGTGAGTCGCAGAGTAATTCAATACGAACAGCGGATTGAATTTTTTGAGGGCGGCCTGTGTGGCGGCTCCCTCCATCTTCTGCGGCTCATCCATTATGATTATCGGGCGGTTGGCTGCAATCACATCTATCGGACGGCGAGAGGCAAACTCATCGCGCTTGGAGTATATGATACGGCTCTCCTTTGAGCGTCCACCTTCTTTTAGAGAGGCTGCAAATGCCTGAGTATTTATGATCATCACGTTCAGCCCGGCATCCTGCGAGAACCGGTCGAGCTGATTCAGGTTCGAGCTGTTGTAGACGAACCAGCGTGCTTTCTTGCCATACTGCTCCATGAAGTGTTCCTCCAGCATACGGAAAGATTTGGCTACACCTTCGCGGATGGCGATGCTCGGCACTACGATAATGAACTTCGACCAACCGTAGAGTTTGTTGAGTTCAAACATCGTCTTGATATAGACATAAGTCTTACCTGTACCGGTCTCCATCTCAACATCAAGGTTGACGGCACCCAAGCCGTCGATCTTGCTTAGAGACTTAGAGAGCGGCACACCTGCGAGAGTCTGAACGGAGTGCAGATTATCGAGCAGCTGTTTCGACGACAACTCAATGTCAGCGTTACGGTAGCCGTCATCTTCAAGCATTTCGCGCATAGTACCGGCAGGGAGTTTGCCAAGGTCGCGGCGATAGTGAGCGTTATCTCGATTCGGTTGCCCGATAAAAATATCAACAGTATTCTTTACGGCATCACTCTGGTACCCTTGAATCTTAAATTTGAATTTCATCTGTTTCAGGTAGTATATGCTGTGCCCATTCAGGCACGGATTCAACATATAGCTTACCTAAAACACCGTTTGATAATCTGAACAACGGACGGGCCATTCGACCGTCTATCGAGTTATCATACACATAAAGACGATCGACTTTATCTGCCACAAACTCACAGTTCAGTATAGATTTGAAGTATCTTGATATAATTTTGTCAATAGGAACTGAATGGCCTCCCTCCATGACCCTATTAGTAATACGTGCGGCATTGATTGAGGGATGCTCGGTGGCAATAAAAAATATCCGTATAAAGAATCCGGCTTCCTTAGCCCTGATTATAAAATCTATTTTGTCGTCTGCAGAGAATACGGTTTCAAAAACAAAACTGATTTTACCTTTCAGGCATCTTTCTCTCCATTCAGAGCAGTACTTTGCCGCTTTCAATACCGATTCTTTAGAATTCCAATCCCCGAATATCTCTTTTGCCACCTGATCAGGATTGATGTATACCACCCCATCCGACCATTCGTGATGAAGAAATTGTTGGGTCACGGTAGTCTTGCCGGAACCGTTTGGTCCGGCAATAACTATCAGTTCGGGCTTTCGTCTGGAGTCAGACATTGCTACACGAATTCAAACGGGGAGTCCACTTCTCTCTGTGCAACTTACGTTGACGCTCCACTTCAGCCTTTATTCTCGCTTCAGCCTTGCGTCTTTTAGTCATTGCGCATTCAAGGGCATCCCGCATGATACATTCGAGCATCTCGTCAGTTGGATCCTCTCCTGAAAGAAACCGATATGAATTCAATTCTTTCTCAGACATAATTATTCCTTTGCTACAAAATTACAACAAAAATTCCATGCCTTCGGTGTTTTAGGGGAATATTTTTACAAAATTTTACGGATGGTATCCGGTGAATAATGCTTGAAAATCTGCTCGAAGTTGTCAAGAACATTGTCGTTGGCGGCAGAGGCATCGCGCATTACGAAGTATTGCGGTTTCATCTTGGCTATTTCAGTGACGGTTGACTCGTTAACATCCATATCGAATGTGGCGATGAGATAAGTACCATCAACAAAGAACACCTTTTTACCATTGACATCTTTTTCTTCAATCTTTGCAGAAAGTTCAATATCAAGTTCCGGCAAGACTTGGAAAAGCAGGTCAAGCGGAGTGCGGTCAGACTTGACATTATCAACTGTGTTGAAAAGGTTCTGTTCGTTAAAGTCTTCGGGAGTATAGAACACCTCCTCCATATTCGACGAGTCAAGTTTAAGTACACGGAAGCCGACATCAAGACCATTAGCCTTTTCTCCGGCTTCTTCCTTGATTTTCTCACCGGCACGACGAATGCGCTCCTCTCCGATTTGGCAGATGTTCTCATAGCCAGCCTTACGCGCTTCGCTCTTCTCATCTGTAACTTCGGGAAGCTGCACCATTATAAACTTACGCTTGCCGCCATCCTCTGCATTGAGTTTCATAACGGCGTGTGCGGTTGTAGCACTTCCGCTGAAGAAGTCGAGTACGTATTGATCCTGAGTAAAATTTGATTTTATGAAGTTATACACAAGAGCTATTGGCTTGGTATAATCAAAATACTTCTTATCAAACAGTGCAAGAAATTCCTTATCACTTTCCTGATTGTCTCCGTATTCAGAAAGAAGCAAATCCGTGATTGATTTACGGTTATTTCTCTCTTCTTCTGATACATCTCTACGAAGACCATAGTTAGCTGTAATAAACAGCAAATCTTCGTCTATAAACTTATCAATTTTATCTTGACCTACAGAAAAACGAGCTACAACATCAACAGGCTTTGTTGTGTAGCCATTTTCATATGGAACATCTGTAAGATACTCAACATCCATAGTTTTTATAGTGTATCTCCCTTTGGTGATAATTCCATTATCCCCCAATTTCACACGAACTCCGGATTTAAAATGGCGAGTACATTCAGGATTAGAGATATTGATAACTTTTTTAGTCGCGTCAGAAAGCGTCTCAATAGACAATTTCTCCAGGAGATTTTTATTTTTGGAATATACAACTATGTATTCCATCATCTTAGCCGTATGTTTAGCTAAAAATGACGGTTGTTTTTTCTTTTTCCAGTGAAGGGTGTCGATAAAATTTTGAGACCCAAAAATTTCATCGCAGACTTTTCGCATGTTATTGATTTCATTTTCATCAATAGAAATGAAAACGACACCATCATCAGAAAGTAAGTCACGCGCCACTTTTAAGCGCGGGTATATCATATTGAGCCAGTCGGTGTGGAAACGACCATTACTTTCGGTATTGCGCTGCATAGGGTCGAGGATTTGGTTGCCATCCTCGTCATAGAGACCGCTTGTTGCTTCGAAATCATCCTTACCCTGTGCGAAGTCGTCATTATATACGAAATCATTGCCCGTGTTATACGGAGGGTCAATGTAGATCATCTTGATTGCACCGAGATAGTTCTCACGGAGAACTTTCAGTACGTCGAGATTATCACCCTCAATGTAAAGATTTTGAGTATTCCAAAAATCGACAGAGGCATCTACATCCGGACGGAGAGT
The DNA here is from genome assembly GCA_947174995.1 of uncultured Porphyromonadaceae bacterium. Lineage (GTDB taxonomy): Bacteria > Bacteroidota > Bacteroidia > Bacteroidales > Muribaculaceae > Lepagella. Next base: position 29,940 of record CAMWLC010000007.1, on the reverse strand, counting down.
CTTATCGGTCGGTGTATTGGCAAGTCGTGAAGCAACTCGCTTGTCGGGCCAAGTGAACTGATAGCGTTCTTCGCCCTCTTCGAGTACATCCTTTGTCAACTCAGCACGGAGTTTGTCGAAGTCGATGGCAAGTTCCGGCTTGCCATCTTTATTCAGTCGCTCAGTGACACACTGAGGAAATAACGCGGCAATTTTAGCCACATTCCCGTCCACCGTGTCAGGGCTTTTCATTCGTAATTTTTCCATAATTAGTGTTAGTGGAGTTTCAGCTTTTGAAGTTCAACGAAAAGTTCGCGCTTGCGGCGCGGCTGCTTGGTGGCCTTCATCTGACGCTCCAATGCAGCAATTTGGCCGAGGCGTTTATCGTGTTCTTCATCGACCTTGATTTGCTCGGAGAGCGAATAGATTTGAAGCATACCTTTTGGCGAATCCACTTGGCGCACTCTTTGGCAACGGCTTTCAACGAAAGCTCATTGCGGAGTTTGATTTCAAATTCCGAACCGAAAGGTCGCGTTCGCGGTTAAGCCGAGGGATGTAAAATTCGCGCTTTTGTTTGTCCGCCTTTTCAGTGATGAAAGAAGGCGAAGTGAAGATAAAGCGAAGTTCCGAGATGTCTGACAACTGCTCTTTCAGTTCCTGAAAAGCATAGATAGAGAAACAAGACGCAGCGATAGACACCTTAGAGCCTGAGCGTAAGGTGATGACCATATCATCTTTCAACGTCTTGTTTATGTTGTCGATAATCTCCACTACGGGCCTATCGCTTTCACAGCCAATGACTCCATAATGGCGATAATAAATCAGGGTAAAAGAAAAGCGGGGAGTCTTATCGTTACTCGTCCCGCTACCTGAGGCATCTGGCATAGCCCATCGAAGTAGGATGAGCAACAGACTCCACGCTGTATATGCAGATACCCCAAACCCATTCCAAGCCATAATGCCTGAAATGAGTCCGGATCGGTATATACATACCCGTGGCGTCTATTGTTACTCTATCCTTGACTTCGATATGAAAACTGCCAGATTTTCAGGTAGCCAAAGACAAAGCGTCAATACACGCTTTTCTAAAAATATGTCATCAGACTCCCGTTTGCCATTGCGTGCCCGAGAGGGTCACGCTCCCACAGCGTGGAGTCCGGGTGCAAAATTACAAGTTTTTTCCAAAAATTGCAAATCATACTCCCAGGACGATAGCCGGATCTTTGTCATATTCCGCGTGTGTCCCGATAAACCTGACGTAAATCCACACGATCGTGAGCTTAGGCCCCATCTCATTTTTTGTGAGATGGGGCCTTAACCACGACTACCGTCCTGTGTTTTTGGAGTCGGCCGGGAGGAATATCGAGGAATGTCCGGGGAAGTTATATCGGCCGGTTTCAAAATTTTTCGGGCCGGGGAGCGTTATGTGTATATAGTTCCGTTATTTTATCATTATGGAAAAGAAATATGAGGATTCCGCGGCTATGCTTGCGGATGTAATCGATACGCTTGAGGAGTATCTGTCAAATGAGGAGGCTTACGGCGACAATCCCCAGCTCCGCATCGATCTCTCCACACTCGCACCCTCTGCGGATGCCGAGTCGGGAGACGAGGGGGAGGATGACAAGGCCGATTATTATAATGTTATGGACCTGCTGGAGATGAGTGCCGACGGGAGCGGCAAATGGCTCGTTGACCGGGATGCCGTCGGAGAGTTGGTGAACGAATATTTCGACTGATGGCTGAGGTTTCCGAAAACACCGGGTCTCCGCGCAAGGTGAGTCCTTTCCGTCTGATGTGCGGCATACTGTCCGGTCCGGTGCAGGGCTGGAAGAATGTCAAGCGCAGCGGACCGGAATTGCAGGATGTGCTCTCGCGGCTCTTTTATCCTATGACGGCGCTTGCTTCGTTCAGCCGTTTCGCCGACCTCTTCTACGATGCGAATGCGGTGCTGTCCCGAATCATAGTGGACTGCATAGTGACGTTCATCGCATTCTTCTTCAGCTTCTTCGCCATCCCTGTGGTGGCCAAATGGGTGCTTCCCGTCGATTCCACCGCATGGGCCGACAAGCCTTTCGGAAAGCAGTTCGTGGCGTATGCTCTCTCGACTCTCGCGCTGTTCGCCACGCTCTACACCCTGCTTCCGATGCTGGAGCCGGTGATGGTGTTTCTGCCGCTGTGGACGATATACACCATCTGCCGGGGCGTGCGTTTCCTGAGGGTGCCCGAGGAGCGTGAGACGCGCGTCAGCATCGCCCTGAGCGTGATGATCACCGGATTTCCTTTGCTTACGGGATGGCTTTTCTACAAGATACTTCCCTCATGACCTACCCCCCCGAGAAAAATTAAAAATTAAATGAAAGCAAGTCAAGTCAATATAAAAAACCGACGTGCCTCGTTTGATTACGAGATAGGCGACACGTACACTGCCGGAATGGTGCTGACCGGGACGGAGATAAAGTCGATACGTGCCGGAAAGGCCTCTCTTGCCGACAGCTATTGCCTGGTGGACAATGGCGAGGTCTGGGTGAAGGGTATGCATATTGCTGAATATTTCTACGGCTCCTACAACAATCATGCGGCGCGCCGCGACCGCAAACTTCTTCTGAGCCGCAAGGAGATAGCCAAGATTATCAAGGCCGTGTCCGATCCCGGTTTTACGCTGATTCCCCTGCGTGTGTTCATCAACGAGCGTGGATATGCCAAGCTCGTGATCGGAGTGGCGCGGGGCAAGAAGCAATATGACAAGCGCCAGTCCATCCGCGAGCGTGAAGACAAGCGGGCCATTGACCGCATGTTCAAGAAATAACCCGGAAATAAGCACTAAACAAGCAGGAAACAAGCTGATATGACGGAAATCGAACTCCTTGCTCCCGCCGCCAACGCGGATATTGCTGTCCAGGCGATACTCCACGGGGCCGATGCGGTGTATATCGGAGCGTCAAGTCATGGAGCGCGAAAGAGCGCGGCCAACAGTGTGGACGACATAAGGCGAACCGTCGATTTCGCCCACAGATACCGGGCACGCGTATATGTGACTGTCAACACGATCGTGTACGAGCGGGAATTTAAGGAGGTGGAGAAACTCGTCCGGGAACTCTACCGCGCCGGTGTGGACGCCATAATAGTGCAGGATATGGCCCTGCTGCGTCTCGATCTTCCCCCGATCTCCCTTCACGCCAGCACACAGTGTGACACGCGCACCCCGGCCAAGGCGCAGTTTCTTGAAAGGGTAGGTTTCTCGCAGATTGTGTTGGCACGCGAGCTCACGCTTGCCGAGATAGGGGAGATATGCCGCAGTGTCAGCGTCCATGTGGAATGTTTCGTGCATGGCGCGTTGTGTGTCAGCTATTCGGGGCGGTGTCACGCCTCGCAAGTGGCTTGCGGACGGAGCGCCAACCGGGGGGAGTGCGCTCAGATATGCCGTCTGCCCTACACCCTGACCGACGGAGAGGGGCGCACGGTCAGGAGGGGGAGCCACCTCCTGTCGCTGAAGGATTTCAACGCTTCCGACCGTCTTGACGCGCTGATAGAGGCCGGAGTCCGAAGTTTCAAGATCGAGGGAAGACTCAAGGATGCCGCATACGTCAAGAATGTCACGGCCGAGTATTCGCGGCGCCTTGATGCCTTCATAGCGCGGCATCCCGGTGAATACCGCCGCACCTCTTTCGGACGCAGCGAGATAACCTTCACGCCCGCTCTTGACAGAAGTTTCAACCGGGGATTCACTCATTATTTCCTTGACTCGCCGCGTCCCCGCAACATCTCCCAGCCCGCCACGCCCAAATCCATGGGCGAGATCATAAAGGATGTGTCGCAGCTCAACAATGGCGACGGCATAAGCTGGTTTGACAGCGAGGGGGCATATTGCGGTGTGATGGTAAACGGTGTCAGGGATGGCAAAATCATTGGCGCCCGGCCCTTCACGTTGCCGAAGGGAGCCGAGATCCACCGCACGTATGACCGGAAGTTCGTCGCGCAACTTGAAAAACCGACCGCACAGAGGAAAATAGAGCTTGACGTCGGTATTGACGAAACAGGTGTCTCGGGCCGTGACGAGAGGGGAGTGGAGGCTCGCGTGGCGCTGGATGTCGTCAAGGATGTGGCACGCAAGCCGATGGAGCCGAGGGGTGTCTTTGAGAAATTAGGGGATACGGTCTACAGGTTGCGCAATTTTGAAAACCTTCTTGACGCCTCCACCTTTATCCCTGCCTCGCGCCTCACGGAAATCAGACGCCGGCTGACCGCCGCGCTGGACACGGCCAATCTCGCCACGTATCGCTTCGACAAGCGGCGCGGCGAGGATCTCGCCGCCAAGTATCCTGAGGAAAGGCTGGATTACCGTGACAATGTGGCGAATCCCCTTGCGGAGCGTTTTTACCGCGAGCATGGAGTCAGGGAAATGGAGCCGGCCCTCGAGGTGATGCCGCGCAAAGATGCAGGTACGGTGGTCATGACCACGCGCCACTGCATCAGACGCGAAATGGGAGCCTGCCTGAAGGAGGGGGGAGCGAAGCGCCTGCCCGAGCCATTGACCATCAGTTCCGGTAATCTCCGGTTCAGTCTTGACTTCGATTGCGCGAGGTGCGAGATGCTGGTTAAGGCCTGAGTAAATTTGAACCGGACATGCCCGGGGGGTTATTTGGCGGGCATGAAGGCGAAATAGACGGCTCCCACGAGGCAGAGGAAGGCCGCTATATGGTTCCAGTGAAATTTCTCGCCGGAGAAGAGGAACATCGCCACGATGGTGAAGACGCTCAGCGACACGACCTCCTGGATCACCTTGAGCTGGATGAGGGAGAAGGGGCCGCCATTGCCCGAGAATCCCATGCGGTTGGCCGGAATCATGAAGAAGTATTCGAGCAGGGCGATGCCCCAAGACACGAGAATGACCACGAATAGCGGCCAGTCTTTCGATATGCCCGATTGCTGGAGGCGCAGATGACCATACCAGGCGAAGGTCATGAAGACGTTTGAAATGATGAGGAGAAGGATGGTGATGAGTTTTACATTCATGATAATCAGGGGGTATTCTGTATAGTCAGGGAATATTCTGTTGGTTTAGTATTCGTTCGCGGGCATCGCTCCGTGCTTTGATATAGCGCAGCGTAAGGATGTATAGGGTATCGTTCTCCCCCTGGCTGAGATGCAGGTCGGTGTCGGGTGGATATTTGAAATTGAGCCTGGTGATCCGCTCCTCGAATCTCCTGTCGAGCGTCGCCCAGGATACCGAATCCTTTGCGCGGGACATGCTGTCGGTGTAGGCGCGTATGTGGGCCGCACTCTCACGGAAGAGTTCCCGGGCTTCGGGCTGAAGCGAGTCCTGCTGCTGCTCGGCGCAGGCGCAGAGCAGCAGGGGCAATGTCAGAGGAAGGGTGTGTTTGGGAAACATTTATTGAGTGTTCAGTTTTTAGTGAACAGTTTTTAGTTTTTGGTTTGCAGTTTGAGTTTTAGGAAGCGGCCGGTGTAGGAGTCGGGACAGGCGGCTATCTGTTCCGGGGTGCCTTCGGCCACTATGCTGCCGCCGCGGTCGCCTCCTTCGGGTCCGATGTCGATGATCCAGTCGGCTGACTTTATCATATCCATGTTGTGCTCGATGATGATGACGGTGTGGCCGTTCTCCACCAGACGGTTGAGCGATTTCAGCAGAGTGGATATGTCGTGGAAATGCAGGCCGGTGGTGGGTTCGTCAAAGATGAACATCGTGTGGGGCATCTTGTCTTGGGAAATGTAGTAGGCCAGTTTGACGCGCTGACTCTCTCCTCCCGAGAGGGTGGAGCTGCTCTGCCCGAGTTTGATGTATCCCAGACCTACGTCGGCGAGGGGTTTGAGTCGCTTGATGATACGGCGTTCCTGGGTGCCGTCGGTCTCGCTCATGAACGCTATTGCCTCCTCTACGGTCATTTCGAGCATATCGTGGATGTTTTTCCCGCGATAGGTCACGTCGAGCACATCCTGCTTGAACCTCATCCCATGGCAGGCTTCGCAGGGGATGGTGATGTCGGCCATAAACTGCATGGGGATGGTGACCGTCCCCTCCCCCTTGCACTCCTCGCAACGTCCCCCCTCGGAATTGAAGGAGAAGGTGCCGGGGGTGAATCCGAGCTGGCGCGACATCTGTTGATCCGCGAAGAGTTTGCGGATTTCATCGAACGCCTTTAGATATGTGGCGGGATTGGAACGCGAGGAGGTACCGATGGGGTTCTGGTCCACAAACTCCACCGCGCTGACAGCCGACACGTCTCCCCCCAGGCCACGGTGGGCGCCCGGAGCCTCTCCGGGTTCGCCGAGGGCGCGGATGAGACTGCGGTAGAGGATGTCGCGCACGAGGGTCGACTTTCCCGACCCGCTCACACCCGTCACGACGCTCATCACTCCGAGGGGAAATTTCACGTCGATATCCTTTAGATTGTTTTCCATGGCCCCCTTGACCTCCACATACTTCTTCCACGGGCGGCGAAGAGGGGAGTAGGGGATGGAGAGATCACCGCGCAGGTAGCCCACTGTCAGCGATTTCGTTTCGGCATCCGAGGCGAGGGTCTCGGGAAGATTACCCTGATACACCACCTCTCCGCCGAGATTTCCGGCGGCCGGCCCGATGTCAACTATCTCATCGGCGGCAAGCATTATCTCCTCGTCATGCTCCACCACGACCACGGTATTTCCGATGGACTGAAGGTCACGGAGCACGCCGATGAGCTTCTCCGTGTCGCGTGAATGGAGTCCGATGCTGGGTTCGTCGAGGATATAAAGCGAGCCCACGAGGGAGGAGCCGAGAGATGTCGCGAGATTGATGCGCTGGCTCTCGCCGCCGGAGAGTGTGGACGACAGGCGGTCAAGCGTCAGATAGCCCAGGCCCACCTTGTCGAGAAACCCGAGACGGTTGCGTATCTCCGTGAGGAGACGGGCGGCAATTTTCTCATCGTTTTCGGAAAGTCTGAGGTCTTCAAACCATGCCCGGAGTGCGGACACGGGCATACGGACCAGCTCGGTGATGCTCTTGCCACCGATTTTCACATAATCCACATCGGGACGCAGACGTGAGCCGCCGCAATCGGGGCAGGTGGTCTTTCCGCGGTAGCGAGCCTTGAGCACACGGTATTGTATCTTGTACTGGTTTTCATCCACCCAGCGGAAAAAGCCGTCGATACCCTCCCATTTTCCCTTGCCGTGCCACAGGATGTCCTTCTGCTTCTCCGTGAGTTGCGCGTAGGGGGTATGGATGGGGAAACCCTCCTTGGCCGCAAAGCGTATGAACTCGGCTTTACATTCCCCCATCTTCTCGCCGCGCCAACACTGCACCGCATCCTGAAATATGGAGCGCGTCTTGTCGGGCACCACGAGGTCCTCGCTTATGCCCATCACCTTGCCGAAGCCCTCGCAGGTGGGGCAGGCGCCGTAGGGATTGTTGAAATTGAACATCAGGTCGGAGGGTTCACGAAACTCCATGCCGTCTGCCGCAAACTGCTTGGAGAAGATATGCTCCTCTACTCCATCCGTTCCCCATATTTTCACTATGGCCTCGTCACGACCCTCGAACCAGGCGGTCTCCACAGAATCGGTGAGACGTGAAATCTCATCCTTGTCGTCGCTCACTGCCAGTCGGTCTACCATAAGACGCCATGGAGCGGGATCCTCGGGCACATTTCCATCCTCAAGGAGATCCGCGATGTCATGAAACTCCCCGTCGCGCTCCAGGCGGGAATATCCCTCCTTCAGGAACACATCGAGCTGCTGCGCGAAGGTGCGTCCCTCGGGGAGGACTATACGCGAGAGAATGGCCACACGGGTGCCCTGCGGATACTCGAGTATGCGCCCCACCACTTCCTGGGGCGTGTGTTTCCGCACCTCCTCTCCCGACACGGGTGAGAAAGTGTGGCCCGCGCGGGCGTAGAGCATGCGCAGGTAATCGTAGATTTCCGTAGCGGTGCCGACGGTGCTTCGCGGATTGCGCGTGTTCACCTTCTGCTCGATGGCTATTGCCGGGGGAAGCCCCTTGATGAAGTCGGCCTCGGGCTTGGGCATACGGCCGAGAAACTGGCGGGCGTAGGCCGAGAGCGACTCCACATAGCGCCGCTGCCCTTCGGCATACAGAGTGTCGAACGCAAGCGATGACTTGCCGGAACCGCTGACTCCCGTCACCACTATGAAGCGGTTGAGGGGGAGTTCCAGGTCGATGTTCTTCAGGTTGTTGACCCTCACGCCCTTGAGGGATATATGTCTGTCCGTCCCGGAGAGACGGAGCGTTGAATCCGAATGTTTTTTCATACTTTTGGAGTGTGTTGACTCTTGAACCGTCGTGACTCAGCAAATATCGGGCCGAAAAGGGGGCTGTCAATCTCCCGAGGGCGAAATCATGGCGACAGCGGAATGATATTTGGCCATGTTTCCGGCCTTTTTGATCGCCTTCCACGGTTTGCGTCCTATCTCCTCTTCCGCATATTCCCAGAATGGTTGTATTTTTGAAATCAGCTGTGCGTCGCCGCAGAGAATATCCTCGTAGTGATTAAGCAAACGGCGGTGAAATCCGAGCATTGCCTTGACCCTGCGCCCATGCTCCCATGGGGAGCCCTCAGCGATCTCATCGGTGAGGGAGGGGCGGCCGAGAAGTCCGCGTCCGATCATGATGCCTTCAAGGTCGGGAAACTCTCCGGCCAAGCGTGCCACATCCTCGGGAGTGAGCAGGTCGCCGTTGTAGACCACCGGATTTTCAGACATGGAATAGAACTCCCCGAACCGCTCCATATCCACCTCTCCGCCATACTGCTGGCGTGCCACGCGGGGATGGAGCGTGACGTGGTGAAGAGAAGCATCGTTGAGGATTGGGAGCACACGGCGCCATTCATCCGGATCCGACATCCCGAGGCGCATTTTCACGGAGAAGGATATTTCGGGGTTTCCCTCCGTGACGCGGCGCACCAGCCGCGCAGCATCGGCATTTCCGGCCAGGGCGGCTCCGCGTCCCCGGGCTGTCTGGAGCGGGAAGGGACACCCCATGTTTATGTCGATCTCTCTTGCGCCCGCCTCCGAGAGGGCCTCCACGAGAGGAAGCAGCTCGTCGGCGTCGCGGAAAATCACCTGCGGCACGAGATGAAGACCCGTGTTTGCCTCGGGGAGAATGTCACGCATGTCGCGGCTCCTCGGAGCGCCGCGCTCAAGACGAATGAAAGGGGTGTAATATGTGTCGGCGGGGCGGTAGCACTCCGCGTGAATCCTGCGGTAGGGGGCATCGGTGTGGCCCTGCACCGGAGCAAAATGAATATTCATTTCTTTAAAACAGCCGAAGAGGGGTTTTTATTGTTGAAAACTCTAATAAGAAACGGCGTTCGGGCGTTATAATTAAAGAACATAAAGAATCTCATCTGAAGAAGTATGAATCTTAAGGAAATACAACCTGATGTATATTACTGCGGTGTCAACGACCGCGTCTCGACCCTCTTTGAAGGCCTGTGGCCTCTCCCCAACGGCGTAAGTTACAATTCATATATAGTGCGCGGCCCTGAAAAGACCGCGCTCATAGACACCGTGCATGAAGCCAACACCCCCGAATTTTTCCACGCCCTCGGCGTTTCAGGAAACGCATCGGAGGAGCGCGTGAAGATAGACTATCTGATAGTCAACCACATGGAGCCGGACCATTCCGGAGCCATTCCCCTTCTTCTCAGAGCATATCCCGATCTCAAGATAGTGGCCAACCGCGTGGCCATCGGAATGATAAAGAGTTTCTACGGCATCTCTCAGCCCGAGGTGTTCCTGGAGATTAAGGATGGCGATACCCTGTCGCTCGGGGAGGGGATGGAGCTTAAATTCCTCCTCACCCCGATGGTGCACTGGCCCGAGACCATGATGACATGGCTTGAGGCACGCAAGACCCTCTTCACGGGTGACGCCTTCGGCACGTTCGGAGCGCTTGACGGCGGGATAGTGGACGATGAACTGGACACGGAGCTGTATCGCTCGGAGATGTACAGATATTATTCCAATATCGTGGGGAAATATGGTGTGCCCGTGCAGCGTGCCATGGCGAAGGCCCTTCCCCTCGGAGCCGAATGGGTCTGCCCGACCCACGGACCCGTATGGCACACCCACCTGCAGGAGGCCGTGAGCCTATATGACCGGCTCAGCCGTCAGGAGTGGGAAGATGGCGTCACCATCATATACGGCACCATGTACGGCAACACCGGCGAGGCCGCCGATGCCATTGCCCGCCGGCTCAAGGAGCGCGGTGTGAAGACTGTGAAGGTGCACAACGCCTCTCACTCCACCCTGAGCGAGATGATCAGCGACGCCTTCCGCTACAAGGGGCTCATCGTAGGCTCCCCCACATATAACGGCAACCTCTTCCCCCCGGTGGAGGCCCTGATGAAGAGCATGGAGGTCCGGGAGGTGAAAGGGAAGATATTCGCCTGCTTCGGAAATTATGCCTGGGCTCCCGCCGCCACGAAGATCCTCAACGACAAGGGGACGGCCCTGGGCTGGGACAACATGGGAAGTTTCACCGTCAAGATGGCGATGGACTCTTCGGCCTACGACTCCGCGGCGGGCGTGGCTGACTCCGTGGCCGAGGCCCTGCTGTCGTGACCCCGGAGACACATCCTTTCGCACCCTGGATTCCCGAGGGTGCGCGTCTGCTCATGTGCGGCACGTTCCCTCCGGCTCCCAAGCGCTGGTCAATGGAGTTTTATTACCCCAACTATATCAACGACATGTGGAGGATCTTCGGGCTAATCTACTTCGGCGACAAGGATGCCCTCGTGGATGTGGAGCACAAGACGTTCCGTCTGCCCGAAATCAAGGAACTGACGCGCCGCATAGGGCTTGCCCTCAGCGACACGGGGCGCGAGATCGTGCGCACGCGCAACAACGCGGCCGACAAGGACCTCGACATCCGGGGACATATCGACCTGGACGCGATGCTCGCCACTATGCCTAAGGCTGTGGCCGTGGCCACCACGGGCGAGAAAGCCGCGGGGGTTATAGCGGGGCTCACCGGCACGGAGATTCCTGCCGTCGGCACATACGTGGAGTGCGTGCTCCCGATGCCCGACGGCACGCGGAGGCATTTCCGCCACTGGCGCATGCCCTCCTCCTCGCGTGCATATCCGCTCCCCCTTGAGAAAAAAACGGAACATTACCGCCGTATGCTCGAAGCCGAAGGGATGGCTCCGATACCCTCCGAGGGGCTGAATGAACACACAAAAGAATAATCTCAGATGATACTTGACCTTTTACCGGCGGCGCTTTTCGACGCCAGTCAGTTTTTCACATGGTTTACGGAAAACGCGAGTCTGTGGTTCGTGTTTGTTTTCATGGTCGTGGAGAGCAGTTTCATACCCTTCCCCTCGGAGGTGGTGGTACCCCCGGCGGCCTATCTCGCGTGCACCAACACCGGAGCCGGAAGCGACATGAATATCTTCATGGTGGTACTCATGGCCACCCTCGGCGCCCTCGTGGGAGCATTCATCAATTATTTCCTCGCCCTCTGGATAGGGCGTCCCGTGGTCTATCGTTTTGCCGACTCGAAATTGGGCCATGCCTGCCTCATCAACCGTGAGAAAGTGGTGAAGGCCGAGGAGTATTTCGACCGTCACGGAGCCGTCTCCACCTTTGTGGGGCGTCTTATCCCCGCCATCCGCCAGCTCATATCTATCCCGGCCGGAATATCGAAAATGAATATCGCCACCTTCTCCATATTCACTTTCCTCGGAGCGCTGATATGGAACGGCGTGCTCGCCGGTCTCGGCTATTGGCTCTCGCTCCACGTGTCGCCCGACCAGCTTTTCGACAAGGTGGAGGAATACAACAAGTATCTCACCTGGGCCGGGTATGCCCTGGCGCTCGTTTGCCTGGGGATAATACTCTACAATGCCTTCCGCAAGACTCCGGAGGTCTCTGCAGAAAAATAAGAACTATTTATAAGAACTACTTAAGTAAGTGTTCAAATTTAATTTATACAATATGCGAGCCTGTTTTTTAGACGATTTCTGTGCGGAGAGAGGGAGCATAGCGAGCTATGCGACTGAGCGACAAGCTGAAAGCGGCAAAAAAGAAGCCGCAGATTGTATAAAAGATCAAGTGAGCACTTACTTTTGATTATATCGTTTAAATTTGAACACTTACTTATAGATATACCTAACCTTAAAGAATCATGAAAGTCAGTCCTTCGCTTCTCTCGGCCGATTTCGCGAATCTCATTCCCGACCTTGAGATGATCAACGGCTCAGAGGCCGATTTCCTCCATCTCGACGTCATGGACGGCGTCTTTGTGCCCAACATATCATTCGGATTTCCGGTGATGAAAGCCGTGGCGCGTCACTGCACAAAGCCCCTTGACGTGCATCTCATGATTGTGGAGCCCCAGAATTGGGTGTCGCAGGTGCGCGATCTCGGTGCGGAATACATGGTGTTTCACCAGGAGGCGTGCGTGCACATACACCGCACGGTGCAGGCCATACATGCAGCCGGCATGAAGGCCGGGGTGTCTCTGTGTCCCGCCACTCCCGTCGGAATGTTGGAGGATATAATAGCCGACCTCGACCAGGTGCTCCTGATGTCTGTTAATCCCGGTTTCGGGGGGCAGCCCTTCATAGAGGGCACGGTGGAGAAGGTGAAGCGTCTGCGCAAAATGATAGACGCGAGCGGCTCCAAGGCCCTTATAAATGTGGATGGAGGGGTCAACGGAGAGACCGGGCGGCTGCTGGCCGAAGCAGGTGCCGACATCCTCGTGGCCGGAAGCTACGTGTTCGGGGCTCCCGACCCGATGGAACGCATACATATCCTGAAAAGCCTGTCCCAGGCGTAGCGGTAGCAGATGGCCGTGAGAATGGAGAGGGTGAGGTAGAGGCCCAGGATGAATAGCGTGGGCGTGGCTCCCGGCGAACTGAAGTCGAGGAGGTAACGCCCCAGGATATGTCGCGTGATCGGATGGCTGACAAACAGAAACGGACTCAGCCTTCCGATAAAGGCCAATCCCTGCGACACTCCGGGCACGCGTTTCACTCCCCATGCCCCGCAGACAATCAGGATGACAGCTGGCACTGACGCTCCCTGCCATGTCAACGCGTTGAGCTGTATGGGGAAAAAGAGGAACGCCGAGGCTGTCATTAAAACCACTGCCATCACCTTTCGACACTCCTTGCGCCGGGCCCACATCGTCCCCATCAGGAAGGGGAGAAGCCATCCGGTGAAATTGTGGCGCAGGTATTCCGTGGCCTGCGTATGGCCCGTGGCGGCGCAAGTCGCCACGAGGAGATAGCAGAGCGTCGTGGCAACGACAGCGGGCCACAGCGGACGGCCATGTATTAGCACCGCATACACGAAATAGAGCTCCAGGGTCAATCCGAAATACCAGTATACTCCCGGCACCGTCGGGAGCCAGGGTTGCACCACGTCGTTCAGCCCCGTCAGCGGAATGAGGATTCCCGCGAAAAGCCGTGATGACTCTGCGGAAGGGATACCGGAATGAAGCAGCTCCTCAAGCAGAAACGCCGCCACTCCCGGAATCATGAGGAGAAGGAGCTTTCGCCAACTCCGCATCATGAAAAAGGAGAGCCGGAGGCGGGTAGCCATCATGCCGTATTTAACCGCGAGACCATATCCCGAGAGGAACACGAACACCGGCACGCCATACCATCCCAGGAAAGAGAGGAAATCGTATCCCGAGAGAGGGTTTCCTGTCTTGACATGGGATATGAAGAGGTCGTTGAGGGCCGGATTGTAAGTAAATTCGTTTTCCGTGACCACGCGTGGAAATATATGGCAGAGATTGTGGAGCATTATCAGGAGAATGGCGATGCCCCGAATGTGCTCCGAATCTTTGCGGCTTATTCTTATGTCACAAAAGCTGTTCATATCGTTTGTCTGATGCCGTTGCGGTGCAAAATTAGTAAATTCCTGCGGGAGTGTGACGTGAAAAATTATTAAATTTGTGCCCGCAATATCGAATGGAGCTTTATTATGGAGGGTTTGTCAATCATAGCGGGGAGGGTTTGGAAGACTTTCCTGAAGGGTGGAAAGGGTGTGATACGGTTCATGGCCCGGCAGAGCGGCATGACGGTGTGGTATATTCTCGCCCTATCCGCAGTCACGCTTGTGGCGTGGCGTTTTGACGGCACCCCCGAGCTGTCCGGACACAATTTCGCGCAGGGCGTGCGCAGCGCCTTAATTCCCGCATTGGTGCTCGGCGTGGTGCGCGGACTCATCCTAATATGTCGTCCGCGGATGTGGAGGCGTCTTCTCGCGGGTGGACTCACCGCTGCCGTCACGATTCTATCCCTGGCCGAGATATGGCTCTCATTCGTCTTGCGCACGCGATGGTCAGACCGCATCATACGCCTGATAGCCGACACCGGCAAATCCGAATCGGGCGAATTTCTCCAGCTCTATTTCCTTACTCCGCGCAGCCTCGGAATCGTGGTCGGCTATCTGCTGTTGCTCAGAGTGATGTATGTGTTGCTCAGAAACTTTTCCTGCCGAATCTCCGCGCGAAACGGCGGATATGTGGCGGGGAGTATATGCTGTCTGCTCGCCGCTGCGGGGATAGTGTGGGGATTGCAGCCGCCGGAAAACAATTACAACGCGCTGAACTCGGTGAATACCGCCAATCGGCTGATTTGGGTGTCGCAGCTCTACGGAAAGAGTCTTGCCAATGTCAAGGCTCTCGAAAGGACTCCCCGTCTGGCCGACGGACATCTCAGAGAGGGGTACGAGGCGCCGGAGCGTATCGTGTGGGTGATAGGAGAGTCCGACTCACGGGCCCACTGGAGCGCTTACGGCTACGGTCTTTCCACCACTCCGTGTATCGAAGCAGCCATAGCGAGAGGGGACGTCTTGCTCTTCGAGGATGTGATATGTTTCGAGCCGCGCACCTACCGCATGATGGAGATTCTTTTCAGTCCATACGTGGTGACGGAGCCTTCACGCACGTATCTGACCAAGCCCCTGACCCCGATGATTCTTCGCAAGGCCGGATACAAGGTGCGTCTGCACGACAATCAGGCCACGCTCGTCAAGGGGGACGACCAGGCCGAGGTGGGCACCGGCAATTTCATGAACTCCTGGCGTCTGAGCCACGCCAATTTCGATTACCGCAACGAACGGATGTATCCCTACGATGCCGACTTGTTTGGTGCGGAAAGAGATATGCTTCACGACACGGTGAAGCAGACGCTCGACATCTTCCACATCAACGGGCAGCATTTCTTCGCCGGCAACCGTTATCCCGAAAGGTTCGGGCGGTTTACGGCAGCCGATTATCCGCACCGGAGCGATTTGAGCCGCGAGGAGAAGGAGCAGGTGGCGGCCTATGACAACGCGACGTTATACGTGGACTCACTGCTCTTGGCTCTCTCCGACGAACTCAAGGGGCAGGATGCAATCCTCATCTATCATCCTGACCATGGGGAGGAGATGAACGACGAGCGCCATTGCAGCGTGCGCACGCTCGACAGCCACAAGATACCGCAGGCCGCCCCATACGTGCTTGAGATTCCCTTCATGGTATTCACGACCCCGGAGTTCCGGGAGAGGCATCCCGAACTGTATGCGGCCCTGCGTAAAGCCGCCTCCGAAAAGCAGTCGCTGATATATTTCAGCCATTTCCTGCTTGACCTGGCGGGAGTGGAGAGCCGCTATCTGAAACGCGAATACTCGCCACTCGCACCGGAGTGGTGTGCCCCGCCGCGAGTGGTGAAAGAGATCGGCAAATACGATGTCTGGATCAAGAAGCACCGCTGACCGGCCCCCTGACTGAAATCATGTTTCTGCCGAAGTCAGGCCTCTGTCCGGAGATCAGGCCTCGCCGATAAGCTCTCGGAAATCATCTTCCGAGAGGATGGGGATGCCGAGGGCGCGGCATTTCTCAAGTTTGGCGGGCCCCATGTTCTCGCCGGCGAGCACGAAGGATGTCTTTTTTGATATGCTTCCCACATTCTTGCCCCCCTGGCGTTCGATTATCTCCTTGTACTCGTCGCGGCTGTGGTGTGAGAATGTGCCTGAAATCACGACGCTCTTTCCCTCCAGGGCATTTCCCGCAGGAGCAAGCCGGTCGGCCTCCACTTCCATTTTCAGTCCGGCAGCCGTCAGACGGTCTATTATCGCCTCATTGGAAGGATTGTGAAGATACTCGTATATACCCTGCGCTATCACGGGCCCAACGTCGGGTATGGCCGTGAGCTGCTCCACGCTCATCTCCCTCATCCTCTCCATGGTCTGCACGCCGAGAGCGAGGCGCTTGGCTGTGGTCTCACCTACATTCGGAATAGAAAGGGCATACACCACTCTCTCGAAAGGCACCTTTCGGGAATCCTCCAGACCCTTGAGAATACGCGTGGCCGTTTTCTCTCCAATGCGGTCGAGGGCTGACAGCTTCTCGAGCGTGAGGTCATAAAGGTCGGCTATGTTCTCCACCAGCCCGGCGGAGAAGAGCAGTTCGGCCGTTTCCTCGCCGATGCCGTCTATATCCATCATGCGGCGCGCGCAGAAGTGCTCGATGCGTCCCGTGAGCTGCGGACGGCAGCCGCTCCGGTTGGGACACACCCATGCCGCCTCTCCCGGATGGCGCACCAGCGGTGTGCCGCACTCCGGGCACTCGGTCACGAATATCACCGGAAGCGCTTCCGGATCTCGACGTGAGGTGTCCACTCCCGTGATTTTGGGTATGATCTCACCCCCTTTCTCCACGTAGAGCCAATCTCCCTGATGGATGTCGAGCTGGCGCATTATGTCGTCGTTATGAAGCGACGCACGCTTCACGAAGGTGCCTGAAAGGAGTATCGGCTCAAGGTTTGCCACAGGTGTTACGATACCCATGCGGCCTGTCTCGAAAGTCACCTCCCTGAGACGGGTGCAGGCATTTTCAGGATTGAACTTGTAAGCTATGGCCCAGCGCGGAGACTTGGCCGTATATCCGAGATTGAGCTGCTGGCGCAGATTGTTGACCTTGAACACGAGTCCGTCTGTGGCCACGGGGAGGGTCTTGCGCTGCGTGTCCCAGTATTCGATGTAGTCGTCCACCTCCTTCAGGGAGCCGAGCAGCTTCATGGCAGGAGACACCTTGAAGCCCCATGAACGCGCCGCGAGCATATTGTCGTAATGATTGTCGAAGGGGAGCGTGTCCGAGAGAAGGTAGTAGAATCTCGCGTCGAGATGTCGTCGCGCCACTTCCCTGGGATCCCGAGTCTTGAGTGTGCCGGAAGCCGCATTTCGCGGATTGGCGAAGAGGGGTTCCTCATTGTATTCGCGCTCGCGGTTCAGACGCTCGAAGCTCTCCCAGGGCATCAGTATCTCGCCGCGTATCTCGAATCGGGAGGGCCAGTCGCCCGGATGGAGCACCAGGGGAATACTGCGGATGGTCTTCACGTTGGCCGTCACATCATCGCCCCGTGTGCCGTCGCCACGCGTCACGGCCCTGACGAGACGTCCCTCCTCGTATGTGAGCGAGATGGAGGTGCCGTCAAATTTCATTTCCCCCACTATCGCGAAACTCTCGCCGTCCAGACCCTTGCGCACGCGCTCGAACCAGTCGTCCACCTCCTCGATGGAATAGGTGTTGGAGAGCGACATCATGGGGCGCTCGTGAAGCACATGCTCGAATCCCTTGGTGAGGTCGGAGCCCACGCGCTGAGTCGGGGAGAGGGGATCGGCCATATCGGGATTAGCGGCCTCAAGCTCCTCAAGACGCTTCATGAGCATGTCGAACTCCTTGTCGGAGATTTCGGGAGAGCTGAGCACGTAATAATTGTGGTTGTGACGGTTTATCTCGTCTCTGAGTCGGAGAATTTCTTCTTTTTCTGACATGGGGCGTTGCTGATTTAGGGGAGATAGATATGCGGGGAGTAGGTCACGTCCCAGAGATAGAGGGCTTCGCCGGGCATGGACTGTCCGGCGGAGCATCTGTCTTTCGCATCGATAATAGCCTTGAGTTCGTGCGGGGCGAGTTTGTGGCGTCCGGCATCCACGAGGGTGCCGACGATGGCCCGCACCATGTTGCGCAGAAACCGGTCTGCCGTGATGGTGAACACCGTGCCTATGGTGCGTCCCTCCTCCGCGATTGGTTCCCACTGCGCCCGGGTGACGTGGCAGATGTTTGTCCGCGCATCGGAATGGAGCTTGGCGAAGGAGGTGAAATCGGTGGTGAGGGGGAGTATCATGGCCGCGCTGTTCATCGCCTCGATGTCGAGGGGATGGGGGCAGTGCCACGACAGGGCGTGGAAGAATGGGGACTTCTCGAAGAGCACGAAATATTTGTATGTGCGACTCAGAGCATCGAAGCGTGCGTGGGATTCGGGAAAGACTTCGCGGATGGAACGGATAGATATGTCGCGTCCCACGAGACGGTTGAGCGACACCAACATCTTCCCGACGTCGGGGAGAGCCCCCTCGGTGTCGAAGTGTGCCACCATCCTGCGGGCGTTGACTCCGGCATCCGTGCGTCCGGCTCCGGTGACGGGCACGGGGTGGCGGAGTACTGTGGCGAGGGCCTCCTCCACGACTGACTGCACGCTTACGGCATTGGGCTGCGACTGCCAGCCGTGGAAGGGGGCGCCGCGGAAGGAGAGATCCATGAACCATCTCCGGCGTACGGGTCTCTGCTCCACGGGGGCGAGTCTCCCGGCGGTCTCGAAGAGACGCTGCGAGGGCGGGAGCATTGCCTCGGCAAAGGGATGGTGGGTGATAATCTCCATTGTCGCGGGTGTTGATTAATCTCTTTCCAGATAAGTTATGCCGTAAAGGCCGGAGCGGTAGTTGTTGAGGAACTGGCGCCCCTCTTCGGCCGTGATGACTCCGTTCTTCACCGAAGCCGACACCCAGGTCTCGAGATTGCGAACCAGTTTCTTGGGGCTGTATTCCACATAGTCGAGCACGTCCGCCACGGGTTCGCCGTCGATGATCTGTTCGATGTCATAGCCGTCGTTGTCCACGGTGATATGTATGGCCGCCGTGTCGCCGAAGAGATTGTGGAGGTCGCCGAGAATCTCCTGGTAGGCTCCCACGAGGAATACCCCGATGTAGTATGGCTCACCGGGACGAAGGGAATGCACGGGCAGAGCGTGGGCCACGCCCTGCGGAGAGACGAAGCGGGAGATCTTGCCGTCGGAATCGCAGGTCACATCCTGGATGGTGCACTCGCGTGTCGGCTTTTCATCCAGTCGCTGTATCGGCATGACGGGGAAAAGCTGATCGATGGCCCAGCTGTCGGGAAGCGACTGGAAGAGCGAGAAATTGCAGAAATATTTCTCGGGAAGCATCCGCGCCACCTTGCGCAGTTCTTCGGGGGGATGCTTCATGGAGCGGGTGATTTCATGCACGTCGCGGGCCACGCTCCAGAAAAGTTTCTCAATCTGGGCTCGGGTCTTGAGGTCGAGGAGTCCGAGCGAGAAACGGTCCAGGGCCTCCTCTCGTATCTGGAGGGCGTCGTGCCAGTCCTCGAACACGCGTGAGGGATTTATCTTGTCCCATATCTGATACAGCTCCACGGCGAGTTCGTGGGCATCCTCGGGTATCTCCTCATTGTCGTTCCAGAGGGGGAGGTGAGTGGTCTCCAGGGTCTCGATGATGAGCACGGAGTGGTGGGCTGTGAGGGAGCGTCCGGACTCCGTGATGATGTTGGGATGCTTCAGATCGTTTTTGACGCAGGCATCCACGAGGCCCGACACGGCGTCGTTGACATACTCCTGTATGGAGTAGTTCATGGAGTTCTCGCCGCTTGAGGAGCGCGTGCCGTCGTAATCCACGCCGAGTCCTCCGCCGATGTCGACGAAATCGATGTCGAATCCCATCTTGGAGAGCTGCACATAGAACTGCATCGCCTCGCGCAGCGCGTTCTTTATGCGGCGAATTTTCGTAATCTGGCTGCCGATGTGGAAGTGAATGAGTTTGAGACAGTCGGTCATCTTGTTGCGCTCAAGATATTCGAGCGCGTCGAGGAGTTCGGAGGAATTGAGGCCGAACTTCGAGACATCGCCTCCCGACTCCTCCCATTTCCCGCTTCCGCTCGAAGTGATTTTGATGCGGATGCCGAGGTTGGGTCTTACCTTAAGGCGTTTGGCCACCTTGGAGATGAGGATAAGCTCGTTGAGTTTCTCCACCACGAGGTAGATCCTTCTGCCCATTTTCTGAGCGAGAAGCGCCAGCTCCACGTAGTCCTCGTCCTTGTAGCCGTTGCAAACCACGATGGAATCGGAAGAAGTGCTGACGCCGAGCACGGCGTGCAGTTCCGGCTTGGAGCCGGCCTCCAGACCGATGTTGTATTTGTTGCCGTGGGAGACTATTTCCTCCACGACCTGACGCATCTGGTTGACCTTGATAGGATACACCACGAAGCTGTCCCCCTTGAAATCATACACCTCCGAAGCCTTGCGGAAGCAGGAGGAGATTTTGCGGATTCGGTCGTCAAGGATGTCGGGAAAGCGGAGAAGCATGGGGGCGGCCACATCGCGCAGCTTGAGCTCGTCGATCACCTCCTTGATGTCGACTGCCGCGCAGTCGGGCCGGGGGCGCACCTGCACATGGCCTTTGTCGTTGATAGAAAAGTATTGCAGTCCCCAGCCGCCGACGTTATAGACCTCGGCTGAGTCTTCGATTCTCCATTTTCTCATTCTTCTGTTTCCTGTTTTTTGAAAATGATTCAAATTATTCTTACTGGCGTCCCAATATTTCAAAGAAGT
Source organism: uncultured Porphyromonadaceae bacterium (assembly GCA_947174995.1). Taxonomy (GTDB): domain Bacteria; phylum Bacteroidota; class Bacteroidia; order Bacteroidales; family Muribaculaceae; genus Lepagella. The sequence goes on along the minus strand of CAMWLC010000007.1, from coordinate 9,295 downwards.
CCACGAAGACTTCCGTGCGGCGGCGCGTGATCTGGAATTTATCCTGATACTCGCGGGAGCGCAGGCGTCCCTCCACGTAAAGGCGAGACCCCTTCCTTATATAACGCTCGGCGAGGCGTGCGTTATTACCTGACATGACGAGATAATGCCATTCGGTGATTTCCACGCCCGAATTTCCCTGACGCTCGTTGGTGGCCAGGGATAGGTAAGCCACGGCCTGGTCCGGGGCGGGGAAGCGCATTTCGGGGTCTCCTCCCACGTAGCCCAGGAGTATCACCTTATTGACCGACATGGCTATCCTTGATTTGCTCTCCGGCAGCGGGTAGGGTGTCGCCCGGACGCAGGAACGCGTTGGTCTTGAGCGCCAGACCGGTGCGTTCGGTGAGTCCGAAGAGGAGGTTGAGCACGTGGACCGCCGTGCCGGCTCCGCCGCGCATGCGGCAGTCCGTGACGGTGTCGATGCGCAGGAGTCCCGGCTCGGGGCTCGTGAGTCCGATGAGGCATTTGTTGGTGCCGGCCACTTCGAGGGTGGGCATCGGGCGCAGGGTGGCGAAGGTGAAACTGTGGTCGGCGTATGTCTCCTCATACAGGCGCATGATTTCGTCAAGATCCACCCCGCACTTTATCTCGATGGCCAGATGCAGCTCTCGGTCGGAAGGCGATGGTGTGGCCGAGACGGTGACTTCGCTTTCAAACGAGGATTGCAGGCGTCGCAGGCAGTGGGCGATCTCCCGGCGGGCCATCTCGATTTTCTCCTCGGTGATGATGTCAGCCGGACACTCCACGCTGATATGCACCGGAGCATTGAGGAGGAGATGGGAGGCGAGGGGGGCGAGGCTCACGAGGGCGGCATCGGCTATGGAGCGCGGCACCACCACGCGGTTGCTCTCCTTGACGAGGCGGCGGCGGTTGATTTCCGGCAGACCGTACTGCATGTCAATGGCCTCGAAGTCAAGCGAGGGGCAGTGGCTCATGTCGATAACGCGCAGATCTGACCAGGGTGAGCCGGGTGTGCGGAATCTGTCGGCCACCTCCGAATGGGCATCGATGAAGACCACGTCGAGATTCTCGGGATCCATCGATTCCGAAAATTCGAGGTCGAGTTCACCTGTGAGTCCGTGATGTATGCTGCTGACCTTGCGGCCCGCGTGGCCCGGGGCGAAGGCCGCCCTCAGGTCGATGTCGGGATGATTCACGAGTATTCGAATGAGTTCGCCGGCCATGGGAGTGTCGGCCCCTGCGATTCCTGTCTTTATCATAACTGACTGTCAATAGGTGGGCACTTTCTGGTCAAGCGGAAGTATCCGCTTGAGGATTTCCCGTTTGCGCTCATGTTTCACCTTTTCCGCAAAAACCACGAAAATGGTGTTGGAGCCGGGTATGGTGCCGAGGATTTCGGGTGTGTTCATCATGTCTATGTCGTAGGCTATGCCGGGGGCGTAGCCATTTCTTGTCTTGACCACGGCGATGTTTTTCGAGAGCTGGAGGGAGATGAAACCTCCGGAGCCGTGGGGCGTGAAGGCGCTCTGTCCGGTGGCAAGCATTTTGTCGCGCACCTCATTCGTGTCAGGGAGCATATACATATATGTCCCCATGTCGGTGGCTACCTTGGTGGTCTTGAGCATCTTCAGGTCGCGGGAGAGTGTGGCCTGGGTGACTTTGAACCCGGCCTCGGCGAGGAGTCCGGCAAGCTGTTCCTGGCTTGAAATGCATTGGTTGCGTATGAGGTCTACGATAAGCTCTACGCGTTTGCTGCGATTCTTCATGATGTGTGGTAATAAGGTTCTGAAAGGTGTGTATAGTTGACTGATCGCATTATTTGGGAAGAGAGTCGAGAAGTTTTTTTAAGCGTGCGGCCTCCTCGTAATCCTCCGCTTCCGAGGCGCGGTTGATGGCATCGAGTAGCTCGGCGCGGGTGCGGGGATCCGCACCGGTTGCAGCGCGGGAGGCGCCACCGGGGGCGGAGGAGGATGACTGAGCGGTTCTCACCGGTTTATCATCTTCGGTGTATTCGAATCCGGCCTCATCGAGCACTTCGCGTGTGGTGAAGATAGGGGTGTCGGTGCGAATGGCCAGGGCTATGGCGTCAGAAGAACGGGCATCGATGATGCAGCGCCCCTGCGGCCCGTCGATGGTGAGGTCGGCGGCAAACACTCCGTTGGGGAGCTTTCGGATAAGCACCTTCGAGAGGGTGGCGCCCAGACCCCGGAGTATCGAGGCCGTCATGTCGTGGGTGAGGGGTCGGGGAGGCTGTATGTTCTGAAGCTTGCACTCTATGGTCTGCGCTTCGGAGTATCCTATTATTATCGGAATTCTGCGCCGTGTGCCTACTTCCTGAAGGATGAGGGCGTAGACACCGGATTCGATCTGATTGTAGGTGATTCCTATGAGTTCGAGACGTATTTCATTCATGATATTCGCAATTAATTTGAGAAGTCACCGGCATGTGGGAAGAATCATTCCCGAGCCGAGACATATCTTGCGGTCCGGGGTGTAGATTATGGCAAACTGTCCGGGTGCGATGCCCTGCACGTCGGAGTCGGATTCGAGTCGCCACAGGTCAGGTTCGGGACGGGAGAGCGTGCCTTCGAGAAATTCCGGAGTGTGTCTTGTCTTGAAGGCCACGCGTACACGGGCTCCGGCATCAGGCAGAGGATTTTCCGTAATCCAGTCGGGCTCGGTAAATTCTATGATCCGGCCATACTGGCGGGGAGTGTCATATCCGTGGGAGACGTAGAGCACGTTGTCGCGCACGTTCTTGCGCACCACAAACCAAGGACCGCCGCCGAGACCGAGGCCCTTGCGCTGCCCGATGGTGTGAAACCAATATCCGCGGTGGGTGCCGATTTTGCGGCCGGTCTCCAGCTCGATGACCGTGCCGGGTCGCGTGCCAAGATGTCGCTCCAGGAAATCGTTGTAGTTGATTTTGCCCAGGAAGCAGATGCCCTGCGAGTCTTTGCGGCGGGCGTTGGGGAGGGCGGCCTCCAGGGCGAGGGCACGCACCTCCTCCTTGGTCATTGAGCCGAGGGGAAACATGATGTGGCTCAGCTGCGAGTAGGAAATCTGAGCGAGGAAATCGGTCTGATCCTTCACAGGGTCCGGAGCCGTGCCGAGCCAGTATTTACCGTCGCGCTCTATGACGCGGGCATAATGGCCCGTGGCGGTCTTGTCAAACTCGTGTCCCCAACGCTCCTCGAAGAAGCCGAACTTTATGAGCTTGTTGCACATCATGTCGGGATGGGGCGTGCGCCCCTCCCTGACGGTGCGCAGCGTGTAGGCCATGACGTGCTCCCAATACTCCTCGTGCAGGGAGACCACCTTGAAGGGGAGTCCGTATCGGCGCGCTATGAGGGTGCACATCTCGATGTCCTCCTCGGCCGAGCAGTCCCCCTCGCCGTTGTCCATCCCGATGCGGATATAGAAGAGATGCAGGTCGTGGCCCTCTGCGTGAAGCTTATGGACCACGACGGCACTGTCAACGCCCCCGGAAACAAGTACGGCTATTTTCATTTTCCTTTGCTATCTTTTAATGCCTTGGTTAACTGATAATGCGGGTGACAATTCATTTCCTGCAAGGGTCACACCTCCTCCAGCTCATCCTCCTCATGATCGGCTGTGTGGAGGAGATGGAGAGAGAGGAAATAGTCGATCGAGATTTTCCCCGGGCCGACGATGAGCAGGAAGAAGTATATGCCGAGGAACATCATCGGCAGATATCCCTGCTGTGACCATGAGAGAAGGTGCGGTGATTCCGCCACGACATCGTGAAGCAGATGGTATTCCGCAATGATCATCCCCACGAATACGGGGAGCGTCATCAGCCGGGTGAGGAATCCGGCCATGATGGCCAAACTGCAAACGAATTCTATGAATATCCAAAGTATCAGCGTGGCCCGGCTGTCCATGCATAACAGGCCCGGGAATCCGGGGGCGATGGCGTCGAAAGTGTATATCTGCCGCACGGCAAACTGGATGAGCATGATCCCCACGAACAGCCGCAGGAAGAGTCTTCCGAGATTGGTGTAGGAGTATCCCGAAGAGCAGATATATGCTTTTTTTATGAAACTCAGAGCTTTCATTTGATTCAGGTGGATAGGGGGATGTGTTTTGAATGTGGGAAGTGACGGTCATTCCGCCAATCCGGCCAATGTAATAACGGCGGTATCCATATCAATATTTCCCGCGGCGATTTTTCCGTTGGCGTCAATGACGTAGCATGAGGGTGAAATCTTCAGATCATATCGCTCGGCCGCTTCGCCGGAAGCTCCCACTGTCATTTCGGCCGGGCAATCGGAGGCTGTTTTTCCCCAGTCCTCGGGGGCCTCCCCCGGCAGGATGAAGAGGACGTTTGCCTTCCCCCCCTTCAGGAGGCGCGAGAAGGTGATGTTGGTGTCCATACGCAGACGGGCGAGGCGGATGTCGGGATTGTCGGGATTGCCGAAAACTATCATCGTGGGTGTGGCCATGGGGAAATACCTTGCTTCGGAGCCGTCGGGGCGCGTGAAGGTGAATGCCGGGGCTTTGGCTCCCTTCTGCGATGATTCAATTTTTTTCAGTTTCGCGGCGAATTTCTCACGGCGCGAAGCTCCGATTTTCTTGTTGGAGACCGCGGAGCGCAGGAAATCGGCATATATCGCGTCTCCCCAGAAGGGGGCGCGGGGTCCGTACAGGTTTTCCTCTGCCGCTTTGGTGAACTGCAGGGTCAGCGCAGGATTCTTCGACAGGCTCTTCAGCAGCGAGGCCACAGACTTGTCCACAGCTTGCGGGGAGGCCCATTGCATGGCGAGGGTGTAGATGCCGAAGGCATGGTTCAGTGCGTTCTGGTCAACGGCGCTCTTTTTCTTGAAATCCATAGGTTCCCAGAAATGAGCGAGCACCCACTCGCTGCGCTCCTTGAGGTTTTCCACCTCCTCGGGGGGCGCCGGATAGTCGAAAAGCGGTTCCACCACTATCGCGGATTCCTGCGCATCCTGGGTCTGAGGAGCGGGCAGGGCGCGGGAGGGTAGAGAGGTTAGGGTGCAGAGAGCCAGCGCGGCTGCGAATCTGTATGAAGCGGAAGATTTCATTCTATCTTGTTTTTTAAGAGCAGTGTGGCGTCGTGTGCCGGCTCCTCCTTCACATAGGGCACGATGGCTCCGGCCCACGCCTGGTAGCCGGCACCGGTGAGGTGGAGACCGTCGTTGGTGAACTCACGTCTCAGCTTTGACCCGGACTCGTCGGCCAAAGCTCCCCAGAGGTCGATATACGTCGCGCCGTTGTTGACGGCTATTTCCTTGATGAGCGCGTTGAGAGCGGGGATGACGTCTTCGCGCCCCACAAGGTTTTTGTATCGCTTGAAGTCATTGTTGATGGGCATGACTGACTGCACGTAGAGTTCCGTTTCGGGTGTGGCCTCGCGGATTTCCTTCACGAGCTGCTCGTAGTTGGAGGCTATCTTTTCTGCCGGGAGGCCGTGACTCACATCGTTGATGCCTATGAGCAGGAATATTTTCGCAGGGTGGCCGTCGGTCACCTGTCTGAGGCGTTTGCGCACGCCGTTGATGACATCGGAGCGTATGCCGCGGTTGATGCAGTTTTCCATTCCGAACATCTCGGCAAACTCACCGCCATCCGTGATGGAATTGCCGAGAAACACGATGTCTGTTTCCGAGACCGGGAGTTTGTCGAAGAGAGAGACTCTCTGGTGCCAGTAGACGTCCTGGGCAGCCGCACAGGGATCGATGCCTACGAGAAGCCCCCCGAGCAGAGCGCACTTGCAGAGGGTGCGTCTTGCGGATGCGGCGCCGGGGAGAGCGGATGGTATCTGGAATTTCATGTAGACGGGGATTTTTTAGAAGAGAGATTCATAATACTTTATGATTCCGGGCATGGGGTCGGACACTATGGCGCCGATATTGACGATGCCCATGTCGAAGGCGCTCTTGCGCAGTTCGTGTTCAAAACCCTTCGCCACCGACCCGGTGAAGCTCACTTCGGTGTCGGAATTATCCATGAGGGGGATCACATCGCGCGTGAGGAATTTCCTGAACTCGTCGTCCACGAGATTCCTGATGTATTCATTATCGCGGTTGGCTCCCGCGAAGGTGGCGAATGAGGCCAGGTAACGGTTGGGATATGGTTGGCGATACACCTTGTCAAGCACGGTTTCGAGGGTCAGATTGTGGTCCGAGATGAATTTGCTGCGGAGATCATCGGGCATCACTCCCTTGAAGCAGTCAGACAGCAGACGCTTTCCTATCTCGGTGCCGGCACCGTTATCGCCGAGGATAAATCCCAGACCGGCACCGCTTTTTGAGATTTGCGTGCCGTCGTAGAGCACTGCGTTTGACCCGGTGCCGAGTATGCAGGCCACACCGCGACGGTTTCCCAAGAGACTTCTTGCCGCGAGGAGCATATCGCCCCCGACGGTGATTTCCGCCCCGGGCCAGACTTCGGCGAGGTATCCGGCCATTTCCCGGCATACCTCGGGAGTGGAGCATCCCGTGCCGAAATAAAGCACGCGGTCCACATCTGCGGCATCGCCGAGAGCCGAAGCAGCTTCCGAGAAATTCGCAAGAGCGTCCGCGCGGCTTGCGAGCAGGGCGTTGAGGCCGGGAGTGCGTGTCTCGGCACGGCGTCCGTCAGACGTCACGAGGGTCCAGGATATTTTGGTTGCGCCGGCATCGGCTACTATAAATGAAGTCATGATACAAAATTAATAAAAAATATTCAATAATTAAAACCCTCCCGCAATAAATGTCAAACCGCAGGGGAGGCAGATGCTTGTCTGCCTCCCCTGCGGTGGATTTCTATAATCATACCCGCTTCTTGTGAGCCGGGGTCTTACATTACCATTCGAGACCTTCGGGGTCGCCGATAAACTGCTGGATATTGGAATCGCCGGTGAGGCGGATGTCGGTGAGCATGTTGTTGTTGGTCACATTCACGCTCTGAAGCATTGTGTCGAATGAGAGGTCGAGAGTCAGGAGCTGGTTGTTGGCCACATTCACCTTCTGGAGGGAGTTCTGATTGGAGAGGTTGAGTGTGGTGAGGTCATTCCATTCGAGCTGCACGAACCCTAAGTTGGGCACATTGCTGACTGTCACGGAGGTGAGGTCATTGTAAGGTGCATAGAGGTCGTTGAGCATACCGCAGTTTGTCACGGCCAGATCGGTCATGTGATTGTCAGACACATAGAGGCTTGACAGGGCCGGAAGATTCTGGATATAGAGCTTCGAGATGCGATTTGAGCCGAGGTTGAGATTCTGCAGGGAGGTGAGTCCCGCGAGTTCAACGCCCGTCAGCTCGTTGAAACCGGCGTAGAGAGACTTGAGGGCCGTGCAGTTGGCCACGGAAAGCGCTTCGAGACGATTGGAAGTCACATTGAGGTATTCCAGAGTGGCTGACTGCGAAACGTCGAGGCTGGTGAGGAAATTGCCCGCGAGGTTGAGGCGACGGAGCAGGGGAGTGTCATCAAGGGTGATTTCACCGATGCGGTTACGGTTCAGGCGGAGCACCTGAAGCCGGGGGGTGTTGGTGATGACGATATCTTTGATGGCATTGTGTCCGGCATTAACCTCCGTGAGCAGAGGATCGGAAGAGAGGGTGAGATTGGCCAGACGATTGCCCGACACATCCACTTTGGTAAGCGCTGAGAACCCCGACAGATTGAGAGAGCCGGCGAGGTCTTTGTTTTTCCAGTCAATTTCGGTCACGTGCCCGTTGGAGACGGTCACGCCGGGAGCGATTGACACGTCATTGCCGGTGAGACCAAGCACCTGGGCGTTGGTAAGGTTTTCTTTAGCCGAAGGGGCATTGAGGAACGTGCGCAGAGCAGCCGCTTCGTTTTTCTGAAGTTTCTGGGCGAAGGCCGCGCCGGAAGAGATAAGAAGCGCGGAGAGAAGGATAAGTGTCTTTTTCATAGGATGGTATTCAATATTAGTTCACAAGAAGTGGTATCCGGACATGCGTGGGGAAATCCGCGCAACTGAATTCCGCTAACCAATGTTATGATATGTAAACAAATATTGAAAAAGAAAGGTTTGCTTAGGGCAACGGTTAAGGCCCCATCTCACAAAATAACTTACCCTTTCCGGTGTTTAAGATACTCTTTGGGGGTAATGCCTTCTTCTCGCTTGAAGAAACGTGTGAAATGCTGCGGATATTCAAAGCCGAGACTATAAGCCGTCTGTGATAAGTAAGTGTTCAAATTTAATTTATACAATATGCGAGCTTGTTTTTTAGACGATTTCTGTGCGGAGAGAGGGAGCATAGCGAGCTATGCGACTGAGCGACAAGCTGAAAGCGCCAAAAAGAAGCCGCAGATTGTATAAAAGATCAAGTGATCACTTACTTTTGGTTATATCGTTTAAATTTGAACACTTACTTATGTTCTGTCCTGATGACAAGAGATTCTTTGCCTCCTGTATTACCATCCGTTGAATGTATTTACTGGCGTTGGTGCCGGTAGTGCGTTTTATGAGGTCGCCAAGATAACTTGGTGATAAACAGAGACAGTCAGCCATATACTGCATGGTAGGTATTCAAAGTGCCCTCGTTATAATCATAAAGTCCTCATCCGTAAGTGAGATCAACCAGCCTGTCTCCGCGAAGGAATATGCCGTATACGTTGTAATCATTCAAGGTTGTTGGCACCGGTGAAATTCTATCATACTCAATCACGCTGACCAAAGGATGTCGGTCAGCGACTCCTATGTAGGAAGAATAATCGGATGACTTATTGACTTTAAGGATTTTCATAACTCGTGGGATTAGAGTGCAAATTTACAGAAAAATGTTGATTTCGACAATAATACAACCTGACTATGAAAGTGGTATTTATATGAAAGATATTGGTAATTTCATTTCTCGGATTATGCCTAATTTTGCATTGTGAATAATAAGAATAATGAAATGGAAGACGAAATCATCAAAGAACTTCAATCTGACGAGGTGGTAGGATTTATTGCTGACCGTTATCTAATAGATTCGGAAGTTCTTGTAATGGAATTTCTGACAGGTCAAAGGGAATCTCCTTATACACTTCTTGACAATGAGATAGAAATTCTCCATGGACTCAAATAAGAAATTGAACAAAAGATAACGATATGAGAAAGTTAATAATCATGGCAATAATGGCAATATCATCATTTGCCGCCATGTCAAAAGAACGCGATACAATGAATACAACCGACAACAAAATCGTAACCGAGAGCCTTACACTCACGAAAGAATGGGATAAGACCTTTCCAAAAAGTGATAAAGTAGGGATATTCAGAATTTATTCAACTAATTGTTTGTCAATGTCATATCTATT
>CAMWLC010000006.1 GCA_947174995.1 uncultured Porphyromonadaceae bacterium | reverse complement strand
AACCCGGCACCCCCCCGCCTGTGTTGGCGGGGGGGCTGGGTTTTGTGAATAAGACACCGGTGGGGGGCGTATCCCAAAATTGTTATTCGGAATCCGCCCCACAGGTATTTTTCGGGCCTTTGAGCCCCATTGGCGTGAAACGGGATTATGTTCAGGCTTCGGAGGCATCCGTAGGCTCGGGAGCGATGAGCTTATATCCCTTGCCGTGGATATTGATGATTTCGATGGAAGGATCATCTTTGAGGAGCTTGCGGAGCTTGGTGATGTAGACATCCATGCTTCGGGCGTTGAAATAGTTGTCGTCGATCCAGATTGACTTCAGCGCGAAGTTGCGTTCCAGAATTTCGTTGACATGAGAGCAGAGGAGCGAAAGGAGCTCCGACTCCTTTGTGGTGAGCTTCTGCGTCTTGTCGTCGGCGATGAGCACCTGCTTCTGGGTGTCGAAAACGAACTTCCCGAGCTTATAGAGGGTGATTTCCTTATCCTTCTTGCCTTTCACCCTGCGGAGAATGGCTCCGATGCGAAACACGAGTTCCTCCATCGAGAAGGGCTTGGTGATGTAGTCATCGGCACCGAGTTTGAAGCCCTCCAGCACATCATCCTTGAGATTTTTGGCGGTCAGGAAGATGATGGGCACTTCGGCATTAACGGTATGGATTTCCTGGGCGAGCGTGAATCCGTCTTTTTTCGGCATCATCACATCGAGCACGCAGAGATCATATCTTCCCTTGAGGAATGCCTTGTAACCTTTCTCACCATCGGGAAAGAGGTCGGCGCTGAAACCTTTGGCCTGGAGGAACTCTCTGAGCAGCATACCCAGATTCTCGTCGTCCTCGCAAAGCAGAATTTTTACTTTATCGTCCATATTTCTGAGATTTTTCGTTAATATTTCTATCGTTTATGTAAGGGTATCCGTTCTTGAAGCGGAAGCGAGGGGGAGAGTTATCGTAAATTCAGTCCATTTGCCATATTCGCTTTCCACGGAAATGTGTCCGCCGAATATGCTGACCATCTTCTGCACGTATGCCAGGCCAAGCCCGAATCCTTTGACGTCATGCCTGTTGCCTGTGGAGACACGGTAGAACTTGTCAAAGATGCGTTTCATATCATCCTTTCTCAGTCCGATGCCGTTGTCGCGCACCTTGATGACCAGTTTCCCTTTCAGGGTGTCGAGTGTGCGGATGGAGAGGGAGGGATCCACGTCGTCACGCTTATACTTCACCGCGTTGTCGAGAAGATTGAAGATGACGTTGGTGAACTGCATTTCGTCCACGCGTATCTCGGCGTCGGGAGCTTCCGGTACAAACTGCAAGGTGCCTCCATATCTTTCGACCTTGATCTTGAACGTATTGACAACATTCGCGATGATGTCGTTCGCATCCACCACCTTGAAGGAAAGGGCGCTTGTGGAGTTCTTGTCGAGCACCGACATCTGGAGCACCTTCTCCACCTGGAAGCGGAGCCTCTTCGATTCCTCGGCAATGATTCCTGCCAGATGGCGGAGCGTAGCCGGAGATTTCTTGACCGATTCATCTTCAAGCATCTGGGCGGAGAGTGAGATGGTCGAGATGGGGGTCTTGAGCTCGTGAGTCATGTTGTTGATGAAATCGGTGCGCATCTCGGTGATTTTCTTCTGATGGAAAGTCAGCACGATCGTGAAGATGAACACCACCAGCAGTATGACCGACAGAGCCAGCGTCGGGATTATGAACCTCACTGAGGAGAATATGTATGTGTTTTTCGTCGGGAATCCCACCGTGAGGGAATAGTGGGTGTCCGAGTTAGGGAAGAGATTTACAGTATATGTGTCTTTCTCCGGGATTGCCTGGAAATCCTCGGTGCTGTATATGAGGTTGCTTCTGGTGTCAAACACTGCGAAGCCGAATGGGAGTTCCACACCGTTGCGGGCAAGTTCGGAGGTGAGGTAATTGCGGAGAATGGTGGAGTCAGCCCGTTCCACCACGGGACGCTTCCCGGAGTCATGAAGGATCGTGAGGATGACTTCATGGAGCAGACCTCTCTGATACAGATACTGGGTGCGCAGGGCCTCCTGGAGATTTCGGTAGCGACTTCCGACATTCTGCACGGGGGAGGGGAAGCGGAGCTGCCCCTGCGTGTTCTCCTCCGAAAGATCCTCGACACCGGTCACGGAGATTCCGAGACCCGTATCGCCCCAGTCGGTGTTATCCTCCTGACCGGCAAAATCCTCGTCGGGGTCGGCCTTCAGGATCGTGTTGGCGTCCTCTTCCAGAAAGTGAAGAGTCTCCTGACGCTCAAGATAGCCGGAAGTGGAGTATAGCGAGCGCATCACGTTCTCGCTGAACTGCCCGTCCCTCATCTTCACCATATTTTCCAGATACATTATCTGGAAATACAGTAGAGCGCCGAAGGTGATAGCCATTACGACTGTCAGCAACCATATCTGTGATTTCTTCATAGTATCTCTTTAAAGACTTGGTTTGCGGGTCATATCCGGCCGACCACCGGCAGGCTATAACCAGTCATAAATAATCTTTTATTATGTTAACGCTTAATTAACGTCTTGGTTCTCTCCCGGCATCACAATTTGCGGGAAATATGCTAAAAGCCGAATTTATCCGTTAATTATCTTATGATACTGAAACATTCGTTTGCAAACACAGTGCGTCAGATACCGGCTGCGCTGCTCCTCTTGCTTTTGGCGTGGGGCTGTTCAAAGGATGAGCCGGAATCTCCGCCTCTGCCTGTGGCGGAAGCTCAGCGGACGGTGCTGATATATGCCGTAGCCACCAATTCCCTCAGCTATTCACTCTCGGGAGATATTGCTGAGATGCGCGTGGCCGCCTCGTCCATTGCCGGACTTGGGGAGAGAATCAACGTGTTGCTTTACCGCATTGACTATTCCTCCGGGCCCGCGCTCTACGAACTTGATGCCGAGACAGCTGATTTCAAACTCCTCAAGAAATACGACAGGAGCCAGTTTTCCACCGACCCGGAGAGGATTTCCGACGTGATAGGGGATGCCGTCGCCATGCGTCCGGCCAATAAATATGGCCTTGTAATGTGGTCGCACGCCACGGGATGGACTCCAGATTTCTCCACACATTCCCACGGCGTGAAACGTTCCTTCGGTCAGGACAAGGATGGAGGAGTGTGGGATTCTATAGACATTGATGCCCTCGCCGAGGTGATTCCCTCGGGAGTGTTCGATTATATATGGTGGGACTGTTGCTATATGGGCTCTATTGAAGTGGCCTATCAGTTCCGCGACAAGTCGGACTATATGGTAGCTGCCGTTTCAGAAGTTCCCGGAGACGGCATGCCTTATCATATCACTCTCCCTCTTCTGGCACGCGAGACCCCGCTTATTTCTGATGCGGCCAATGAATATTACGAGTATTACCACCGAATATCGGAAAACAAGGATCTACGCGACAAGATTCCGGCCACGATAGCGGTGTATGATATGAGTAGAATCGAGAATGTGGCCGAAGCGGCTGCCCGCATATATGCGTCCGGAGAAGTGCCGAGAGAGCAAGCGTTGCAGAATTACGCGCGGCGCCCCTGCGGGCCTTTCTACGATTTCGGCCAATACACGCGCCTCTATTCGCAGGCCTATCCGGAGGGCGAACCGCTGCGAATAGCTTTCGATGCTGCAATGGATAAGTTTGTGGTGACTTCCCGATGTACCCCTTACAACTTTCATGTCTGGTCCAGCTCATCGTACACGGATCCGAATGTATACACATGGGATACCGACATATTCAGTGGTATCACCTGCCATTATCCCGATCCTTCGACAGTGGCCGAAGAGAATTATTACAGAAGCCTTGACTGGTGGAAACGGGTAAAAGGGGAATAATTTCCACGTCTCAAGATTTACATTATCACTTGCACACATATTATTAGAACCGCATAAGTAAGTGAGCACTTGCTTTTGAGGTTATCGGTTAAATTTGAACACTTAAGTAGTTCTTAAAAATTAATGAACACATAAAATTTAGATGTTTTTGGCCGATTTGAGTGCGGAATGATGGAGAATACGTATGTATTCGACTGAATGACAAGCTCAAAGCGGCCAAAAACAGCAAATTTTATGGTTCAAGATTTTTCCAGAGCTGCTTTAAAACAAGTATCGTTTAATTTTTAAGAACTACTTATAATGATTCAGACAAATGACCTGCCTGTGGTGCCGCTGCCGGACACACCGGAGACATCACACCAGCTGTGGGAGTCGCTGAAAGGACTCTCGCTTGACGACGCCATGACGAAAATCGCCAATTCCATGGTGGATTTCGCATTCAAGCTTCTGATCGCAATTCTCGTATTCTATATCGGACGCTTCATTATCAGGCGCATCTTCAAGGTGGTGAGAAACGTGATGGTCAACCGTCGCATCGACGCCTCGCTCACCACTTTCGTGCTATCGTTTGTGAAGATGGTGCTGTACTTCATCCTCATCATCACGATAGTGGGAATATTAGGCATCGAGACCAGTTCGTTCCTGGCTCTGTTCGCCTCCGCAGGTGTTGCCATCGGTATGGCGCTCAGCGGTACACTCCAGAACTTTGCCGGAGGAGTGCTGATACTTCTGCTAAAACCCTACAAGGTAGGGGATTTCATCGAGGCCGGAGGATTCACCGGTACGGTAAAGGAGATTCAGATATTCCATACGGTCCTCAACACCGTAGACAACAAAGCCATCATCATCCCCAACGGTGGTCTCTCCACAGGCTCCATCAACAACTATTCACTCGAATCATACCGGCGCGTGGACTGGACCGTCGGACTCAGCTACGGGTTTGACTATGACGCCGCGAGCAAGTTGATTATGGAAATGCTTCTTTCCGATGACCGTGTGGTGAAGGGAACGATAGAGGCCGACAAGGAGATGCGACGCCAACGGTCGCTTGCAGCCGGTGAGGTACCCTTCGGAGAGGAGGCTCAGGCTGACGACACGACCCCTGATCCAGACAAAAAGGAATCATGGTGGAAACGTTTCCGGGCACGTCAGAGACACCGCCAGGAGGTGATTCAGGAGAAGATAAGGGAGAAGATCTCCATGAACGCCGGCTTGCCCCTCAACGTGGAGCGTCCTCCCTTTGTAGGACTGAACCAGCTTGCGGACAGCAGTGTCAACCTCACTGTCAGAGCCTGGACACGCGCAGATTTCTACTGGGGACTCTACTTTGACATGAACGCACGCTTCTACAAGGAACTGCCGCAGAAGGGCTTCGACTTCCCCTTCCCGCAACTCGACGTGCACATTCAGCAGTGATAATCGGTAGGGACTTGGCTTGCCACGTCAGCAAAATGCAATTACACGTCAACATTGTAATTAACGAATAAAAAGGCCGGGCGTTATGGAAAATCCATAACGCCCGGCCTTTTTAGATTTCCGGCTTAGCTAACTGAACACTGTCAACTGTCCACTAAACACTGTCAACTGAACACTCAACACTGTCCACTAAACGCCAACCCTTATCCGCAGTGCCAGTACTTACGCACCTCTTCGAGCATCTCCTTGGGCTGACCATCGAGTTTCTTGCGGAGGTTGGCATCCTTGTACTTGCGGAGCTTCTTGATGATGCCGTCGATAAGACTGGGAGCGAAGACATCGTATGCCTCGAAAGCGCCGCGGGCCTCTTCGAGACGGTCGGCGGATGCTACGCAGCTGTCGGGAAGCGACTGAAGGGACTCCAGCTTTTCCTTGTTTTCATCGTTGTGGATGTTGACGCTGACATACATGTCCTTGGCGCGGTCAAGCGCATCCTCCATCTCGAATCCGATACGTGCCGCCACGACCATACCGGCGATGAGCTGATATACGTCTGCGGAGCAATCTGCGGAGCGGAGCTCGGCCGTCTGCTTCTGAGGAGCCGCCACGGGCTCATCTTTCTCAAGCGGATTTGCAGTAGCGCACATGTTTCCTTTTCCTGTCCAACCGAGGGGCACACGCACGAGTACGGAACGGTTTCGGTCTCCCCAGCATACTGAAGTCGGGGCCTCCTGATGGGGCACGAGACGGAAGTATGAAGTGGGCACCTTGTTGCCGAAAGCCGTGATTGCGGGAGCGTATGTGAGGATTCCGGCAATTGCCTTCTTCGCTATATCGGAGAGTTCGCCGTTTTCCACCATCATGTTCTGTCCATCCTTCATCACCTTGAAGTGTATGTGCAGACCGCTGCCGGCCTTGCCTGCAGTGATCTTGGGAGCGAAGGTCACGTCGTAGTCATGCTTCATGGCCAGTGTGCGAATCACCCACTTCGCAATCATCAGATTGTCTGCTGCCTGCTCTGCGGGGATGGGAAGGAACTCGATTTCGTTCTGCTCGTAAATCATGCCGTCGAGAGTGAAATTGCCCACCTCGTTGTGGCCATACTTGATCTGGCCTCCGGCCTGGGCGATGGTGTTCATGCATTCCGTGCGGAAATCGTTGAACTTAGCGTAGGGTGCCGACTCATGATAACCCTTCTGGTCAGTGGCCTCGAAGAGACCTTTGTCGGGAGCGATCACGTAATACTCGAGCTCACCCATTGCATAGAACTCCATTCCCGTGACTTCGCGGAAAGCCTGGCAGGCGCGGCGCAGAGTGTATTCGGGGGAAGAGGGGAGAGGCTCACCCTCCTTGTTGAAGAAGGAAGCGAGCATGGTGAGGGTGGGTATTTCAGCGAAGGGGTCCACAAACGCCGTGCTGAAACGGGGTATCACATAGAGGTCGCTGTTTCCGGCTTCGATGAAGGGGAAGAGCGAAGAACCGTCCACACGTTCGCCATAGCTGAGGATGGAATCGAGGTATTCCTCGGAATTGATGACGAAATTGAGAGTCTTGAGGCGGTTGTCATCGGCAGGATACATGAAATTGATCATGCGGATGCCGTTTTCCTTGACGAAACGGATGATGTCGGCCTTGCGGAATTCCGACGGCATCTTCTGCAGATACTGCACCACCTTGTTGGGGTTGAGGGAAATCTGGTTGTTCATGGTAGGTATAGATATATTTCAGGTTGCTGTTTTTAAGTGACTCAGGGCCTGAGTGGGCACAGGAACCCCGAAATCGTGTGCAAAGGTAAGCAAAAGGCCCTGCCTGACCAACGTTTTAAAGTATGTTTTATAACATAAAGTCAGTTTTGCCGGTCACACGTGATATTTCCTCCACTATATTGCGGCATTGCCCGGGATCAAGACCGATTTTCACCACTGAGACGATGAAGTCCGCCATGGAAGGGCGCCATTTGCCGTTCACTGATATTATCACTATCATATACAATCATATATCTACTATTTGAATAAGTAAGTATTCAAATTTAAACGATATAATCAAAAGTAAGTGCTCACTTGATCTTTTATACAATCTGCGGCTTCTTTTTTGCCGCTTTCAGCTTGTCGCTCAGTCGCATAGCTCGCTATGCTCCCTCTCTCCGCACAGAAATCGTCTAAAAAACAAGCTCGCATATTGTATAAATTAAATTTGAACACTTACTTATTATCACTTGCAAACATATAAATTTTCGCAATATCTGCAAACTGAACCGCAGGGGGGAACGGGGCGTTATATATACAAACTTAATTGAGATATTATGGAAACATTTGATGAAATCATCCAATCACCGACACCTGTTCTCGTTGACTTTTTCGCCACTTGGTGTGGCCCGTGCAAAATGATGCACCCCGTGCTGGAGGAACTCCATGCCAAACTCGGAGACAAGGTGCGCATCATCAAGGTGGATATCGACAAGAACGAACTCCTCGCGCAGAAGTATATGATTCAGAGCGTGCCCACTCTCATGATCTGGAAAAACAATAAGCTGGAGTGGCGTGGCGCAGGGTATCATACCTCCGCGGATCTTGAGCGTATGCTCAGCGCGTATATAGACTGATATAGAATGAATGACAGAGGAGGCTTGGAAGCCTCCTCTGCTTAGTTTTGTAAGGTGATCAGTCATGCAAGGTGAAGGTGTCAGCATCCTGCCAGGCGGGAAATTTGGCGCGGAAGCGCTCCAGTTTCTCAAGCGAGAGCGAGGCGTAAAGGAGTCCGTCGTCTCCCTTCACGGTGATTTCCTTGCCTTTGAAATCAATGGCTTTCGACGAGCCGTCGTATTCAAATCCGGCGGTGTCCGTGCCGCGGCAGTCCACACCGCAGACGTACGCTTCATTTTCAATCGCACGCGCTATGAGCAATTTGTTCCAGGCGTCCACGCGCACCGTTGGCCAGTTGGCTACTGCCAAGAGCAGGTCATATTCGTTGTGGACATTGCGGCACCATGCCGGGAAACGCACATCATAGCATACCACCATGGAGATGTTCCACCCCCGATAGCGCACTTTGAGTCGCTTGTGGCCGCGCGAGAATGAGTTATGCTCTCCGGCCATCGTGAAGAGATGGCGCTTGTCAGCGAATGTCTCCTCTCCGTTAGGTTCGATGAAGAACGCCCGGTTGTAGAGCGAGCCTCCTGAATCGGCGATGAAGGTTCCGGCTATGGCTACATTATGCTTTCGCGCCAGTGCCTTCACGAAATCAATGGTCTGTCCCGTATTGCGCTCGGCAAGCGTGCGGATGCTCTCCTTGTCCGCTCCTGAAGGAAAACCGGTGCTGAATGTTTCCGGGAGCACGAGCAGATCAGTGTCCGGATGCATGCGCTCCATTATCGATGCCAATGTGTCGAGGTTGGCGGCCTTGTCGCCCCAGATTATGTTCATCGGGGACATGCAGATGTGTAAATCGGTATTCATGGTAAGTAAGTGTTATCGGCTCAAGCCTCGAATTTATCGGGATAGCGTGCTGCAGTGGGTGAGAGGGTCGTGCGGTAAAAATTCCTGACCTCTTCAAGATCACGCTCTATGTCGCCCGAGGGGTGGAATGTCCGGGATATGGATATATGTTTCGCGCCATAATCTATGGAGGCGAGCAACACCGGCACACCGGCACCAACCGCGATATACAGAAATCCCGTCTTCCACTGCGATGTATATGACCGCGTGCCTTCGGGAGTGACGGCGAGATTAAGATAGGATGATTCGTTGAAACGGTCGATTACCTGCTGGGTGAGGCTTGTCTTGCCCGCGCGTCCTCCACGTCCGACCGGGATTCCTCCGAGTCCTGATATGAGATACTTCATGGGCCAGAAAAACCAGAAATCCTTTATCAGGAAATTGGCTTTTCTGCCAAGCGACCTATATGCGGCCAGCCCGAGGATGAAATCCCAGTTGGAGGTGTGCGGCGCAACACAGATGACACATTTGTCGGGCAGCGGTACCGAGACATCAAATTTCCATCCGGCGAGTTTCAGGAACGTTTTCCACAGATTCATAATGGGGTCTAAATGACACGCAAGGACAATCCGGAACGAGCCTTTGGATTGCCCCTGCGTATGCGATAACGGATTGAGTCGGAAAAATCAGGCGGATATGTTAGCCTTGCGGGCGCTTTCGGGAATGGCGGCGTTGAACTGCTTGAGAGCCTCGTCAACCTCCTTCGAGAAGTCTTCGGTGATCTTCTTGAAGAGAGCGCGGAAGAACTCGCGCTTTGCGCGTGCGTATTCCTTCATGTCTGCATACCCCTTCGGGCCGCGGTCGAAGTAGCGGTTGGCATTGCTTTTGGCTGCGCCGATGGCACCGAGCACCTTGGTCACGGCCTGAGCCACTGCTTCCTTATCGATGCCCTCTACTCCGTAGTAGGCTTCCATCATACCGTTGCATACGGATGCGCCAACTGCGTCGACGTATTTCTTAAATTCTCTTTTATTGACCATAAGAACTACATTGTTTTAATACTGTTACATCAATATAACATCCGAGAGGGGGAAATATATTGAAACGTATCGATGATTTTTTGCGGCACAGGATCCAGCCCTTATTTGTCGCCCGGATCAATACGGCGCGGGGTGATGTGATAAAGTGTATCTTCGCCACAAGGGATTGCCCGTACCGTCATGCGCCGCCCCGCGATTTCACACTCCTCGGGGCCCGGGACCGCTGATGTGGGATTGATCATTACTGTATGCTCGGGTCTTGAGTCAGTGAGGTAATCATCACTGTAACGCACCGTGCCACAAAATCCGGGCTTGACATAATTGCGGAAGGGGGTCGGAAGAACGATAAACGGAGCGCTACCGGGGTGAAGTCTCGCGGCATACTCCCTCAGGGGAAACATATCGTCGGCATCCGGAACCCCCTTGTTTCGCCGTAGTAGCCACACCGGAAGATCTTCCTCTTCTGTCGGGGTGGCAAACACTATTCCGTCGGGAGCCTTTACATATTCTTCAAGCACCTCGATACCCTCTTTGCCGAGGATGGTCTGCCAATACGCGGATCCTATCCATAATGTGCAGAAACAGGCTGTGAATACCGCAGTCATTGCCATGGAGAGCACCGTATTGATGCGTATATCCCGCGGCACCATTCTAAAGAGGGCGATAAGGGAGAAGGACTGCACAAACCATCCGCTCCTGCCGATGACTCCCCCGGCAACCGAGAAGCAAGCTGACAACAATGCCGCGGCAAGCAGGAGTGTGATGTCGGGACGCGAACGAAGATACCTAATTAATGAGCCGCGACAAGCCATCACGCCGAGCACAACAAGCAGAATGATGAGGTAGTAATCGCTCACGAGTATGATCTTCCAGAGAGGAGCGTCCGGTTCCGAGACTGCACCGTCCACGAATCTTATCCATATAGCCGGAGAAGAGAGTGTGACTAACGTTCCGAGAGTCGTACCGACGGTGAGGTATCGCCTCACTGTATCGCGGCGGCTGTCGCTGTCAAGGATAAGCGAGATAATGAAGGCCCCGCACAGAGCGACTCCCGAAGCCTCGTGCATGGCCCCGGCCACGAGTCCCAACAGAGCGGCCCACCAACTGTAAACTTCAGAGTGACGGGCCGGATGTCGGAACCACAGTATAAGGCAGCCAAGCGCCAGCATATCGGAGAGGGGATAATTGAGCACGCAGTCGGTGATCGCCATGCTGTCCCACCAGGGAAATGTGGCGGCGGTCAGCAAAGCGTAAAGCGAAACGGCGGGCGCCTCCATCGGTTTGTTGCCGGAAAGTGCCGTTAGTCGCAGGCCGAACCACAAAAGCAGTGTCAGTACCACGGCATCAAGCAACCCCTTCAGCCACGCTGGGGAAAACCAGAGAAACAGAGGGGTGACCATATTGGCCAATCTGCCATTGGCACCCTCCCAGTTGGAATATGCGAATATCGGCCAGCCGGTCAAATCGCCGTGGCGTGACCGGATGTCACGATACCAGTCCCAGTAGACAAGATCATCGCCGATAGGGAATGTATGGGAATAAAAGATCCACGCGCATACAAAAGTCACGGCACAGAGAAGCAGGGCCGTGAGGCGGGAGTACGAACCTGGAGATGAGATTCTGTCTTTCATGGGAAAAAGTATGCTGTCTTGCGTAATGGTCTCAATCCCTGCGCTCCTTTCGGCTCGCGTCTATACGCAGCATGATGAAGAGAAGTATGGTGAATCCCCATAGAGCCGAGCCGCCGTAGGAGAAGAATGGGAGCGGTATGCCTATGACCGGACAGAGTCCGATCACCATCCCGACATTGATGCAGAGATGGAATATGAGGTATGACACCACACAATATGCGTAGACGCGCCCGAAAGGTGAGCGTTGCCGCTCCGCAATGGCTATAACGCGAAGGATAAGTGCGAGAAACAATAGGAGTACTCCGACGGAGCCTACGAATCCCTCCTCCTCTCCTATGGTGCAGAAGATGAAATCGGTGTGCTGTTCGGGGACATATTTCAGTTTGGTCTGCGTGCCGTTGAGGAATCCCTTGCCAGTCAGACCGCCTGAGCCTATGGCTATTTTCGACTGATTGACGTTATAGCCCGCTCCGCGGAGATCTTCCTCGATGCCAAGCGCAACCTTGATACGCATTTGCTGATGAGGCTGCAGCACGGTGCCGAACACATAGTTGACGGAAAACATGAACATCACCGATACGACCGCAAAGGCCATGGTGATGACGAATTTCTGAATCTGATGGTGAAACATGACCAGCGACACGTAGATCATCGCTGCTCCGAGCATCACCAGAAAGAAAACAAGGCCCGGAACCGGCACATCACACAAGGCGGCAATTGTCACCGCTATTCCGGCTCCCACCATGCCGAGAATCACATTGCGCGCGATATAGATATCACGGCAGTAGAACACCAGCATGAGGCAGAACACCAGGCATATCAGCAGCAATACCGTAAACTCGCCCAACGGCAGCCCGAGCACAAGGGGTGAGGCGAACTTGACAGCCACGACGAAATATGTGACCGTACAGAGCACGGAGAAAAGCACCAGTCCGCTCATCCCCTCCCTGTACAGCACGAAAATAAGCGACAGATAGACGAGTGCGCTTCCCGTCTCCCTCTGCATGAGGATAAGGCAGATTGGGATGAAGATGATGATAAGCGCACGCAGATAGTTGCTTATCTTGGCGTTTAGCCGGAAATTATATGAATCGAACAGTTTGGCGAGAGCGAGAGCTGTGGCGAACTTTCCGAACTCGGCCGGTTGGAGGCTTACCGGACCGAGCACAAGCCATGAGCGCGAACCCTTGATGTCCGGGGCAATGAATATCGTCACCAGAAGCAGTAATAGCACCGCGCCGTATATGGGATACGCGTATGCCTCGTAAAGTCTGTAATCAAGGAGCAGGATCACACATCCGAGGATCAGGGATAGTCCAATCCATGTGAACTGCTTACCTGAAAACTCCGCGAAACTGAACATACTCGCGCGGTCGAAATCGTAGCTGGCCGCATATATGCTGACCGCTCCTCCGATGACGAGCAGGAGATAGAGTCCGATGGTTATCCAGTCGAGCGACCGGAATACGGATACGTTGGCTTCAGTGCTTCGTGCCACTTGCAGTAAATGTTTTTGAGGTGAACATTCTTTCTTCTACCCCCTTGCGGCCCGGGCTGATGGTGCCTGTGAGGTATTTCTCCATGATCAGGCTGCCGATAGGCACACCGTAAGCCGCGCCGAATCCGGCATTCTCCACATACACGGCCACGGCGATCTTGGGGTTGTGATACGGCGCGAAGCCCATGAAGGCCGAATGGTCCTTGCCGTGGGGATTCTGCGCTGTGCCGGTCTTGCCGCACACCTCGATGCCGGGCAGATTCGCCCCTCGGCAGGTGCCTCCGAGTACAGCCATTCTCATTCCCTCGGCAATAACGTCATAATATTCCTTCTTGATACCGGGAGAGCGTTTCTGTCTGAACGAGGAGTCAAGCACGGTGTCGGCCACCTCCCGGACGATATGGGGGGTGTAAAACCACCCGCGGTTGGCGATTGTGGCGGCAAGATTGGCAATCTGCAGCGGAGTCGCGAGCACCTCTCCCTGGCCGATGGAGACCGAAATTATGGAATTGGCGCTCCAATTGGGCCCACGGTAAGACTTGTTATAGAAATCCACATTCGGAATGAAGCCACGGCTCTCCGACGGCAGATCCACTCCGAGGCGGTAACCGTAGCCCATCTTCACCATCCAGTTTTTCCACTTGTCAAACTGTGCTGCGGGAGTGGTGCCCCTCTTGTCGATGAAATTCTTGAAGCCCCAGCAGAAATATGCGTTGCACGACGTCTGAAGAGCCGGTCGAAGCGCGATAGGGGAGGCATGACCGTGGCATCCCACCCTGAGCTTGTTGATGTATCCGTGATAACAGGGATACATAGTGGATGTGGTCACAGTGCCCTCCTCCAGGAAGATCAGTCCCTGAGTTGGCTTGAAGGTGGAGCCGGGAGGATATGCGGCCTGAAGGGCACGGTCGTATAAGGGTATGCCGGGTGCATCGCGGAGCATACGGTAGTTTTTGCCGCGTTCCTTTCCCACCAGAAGCGAGGGGTCGTAGTTGGGCGAGGTCACGAGGCAGAGTATCTCTCCGGTGGAGGGCTCAATTGCCACAATGGCCCCGACTTTACCCTGCATCAGCTGCTCGCCGTAGGCCTGGAGGTCCATATCCACCGACAGGGTGAGGTTGCGTCCGGACTCGGGGGCGACGTCATGGCGTCCGTTCTCATATTTTCCCTTTATGCGTCCGTAGGCATCCTTCATCAGAATCTCCACACCCTTGTGTCCGCGAAGCTGCTTCTCGTAGCTCTTCTCCACGCCGAGGTCTCCGGTGTAGTCGCCGGCGCGATAATAGTCATCCCGCTCAAGGTCTTTCGCTCCGACTTCACGGATATTGCCGAGAATATTGGCCCCGCAGGGATAGGCATACTCGCGGACAGTACGCTTCTGGATGAAGAATCCGGGGAACAGATAGAGCTTCTCCTGAAGTCGTCCGTAGTCTTCCTGGGAGAGGTGTGAAATGAGTTTCTGAGGAGTGTAGGCCGAGTAGCCGGGATTGCGGCGGGGATTCTTCATGTCGTCAAACAGTCTGCGCAGCTCTGGCATATCGATACCGAGCACCTTGCAGAACGCGATGGAATCAAACGACTTGTCCATATCCTTTGGAATGAGCATGACGTCATAAGCCGGCTGGTTGAAGACAACAAGGTTTCCCTTGCGGTCATATATCAGGCCGCGCGCGGGGTAGATGATCCTGCGCAGCAAGGCATTGCTCTCTGCGTGCTCCTTATATTTCTCGTCGCCGATCTGGAGGCTGAAGAGCCTTACTATGTAAATTATGACAATAAGGCAGATAAATGATGCGATCACATATCTGCGCTGACTCAATTTATAATCTTTTCTCACGTTTCCTTACGATTAGGCAATCGACGGCGAGCAGAAGCAAGAATGTGAGGATGGTGCTCGCCACTGTCATGATAGCTATTGTCTTAACGGAAGCGAAGTTGAAATATTCTATCGCGAGGGCCAGGAAACAATAAATACCGGTCATGGTGAGCAGATACTTGCAATAGGGCACCCATCCGAGAGTGGAGAGAGTTGGCTCAGCCTCCTTGGTCTTGTCGTCGCGCGGCACGTATGCGAAAAACGCCGGGCGTTTCATCGCCGCCAACAGCGTGCATCCGAGTGCGTTGACGCCGGGAGTGTCGCTGAAAACGTCCACTGCGAGACCCAGCAGGAAAGAGAAAGTAAGGAGCCAACCGGTAGGAAGGGAGATAGGGAGACGTATGATGAAATATATGAACACCAGGGGCACGGCCACACTGAAGAGCACGATATGATTGAATATCAGGGCCTGAAGGAGAATCATCACCACAAAGAGCACTGCGAATGAGAGAATATCCTTTGACATGGTGTTAATTAGGTGTTCAAATTTAAACGATAACGTCCATTTATCTGCCCGAGGCCTCGTCGTGGGAGTTGAGGGAGTCGAGTTCCGCCTTCAGTTCATCCTTGATTACGCGGACGGTGCCGAGAGTCTTGAAGTCAGAGGCGAGACGGATTTTAAGAGTGAAGAAATTGTCGTCACGGCTGCGGACGCGGTTGAGGACGGTGCCAACGGGGATTCCCTCCGGGAACGTGGTGGAGTATCCGCTGGTGACGACGGTGTCGCCCGTACGGAACTTCACGTGTCGGGGCACCTCCTCCATGTATGCTACGTCCGGATCTCCGCCGCGCCAGGAGAGGGAACCGACGTAGGGAGAGTCTTTAAGACGCACCGAGAAATGCTGGGTCTCGTTAAGAAGAGAGACCACACGTGCAGTGTGTTCGCCCACCATATTCACGATGCCCACCACGCCGTTGTGATCCACCACTCCCATGCCCGGAATCAACCCGTCGGCGGCTCCCTTCGTGATGGTGAAGAAATTGCGGGGATGGCGCGTGGAATTGTTGATGACGGCGGCTGCCTCGTAGTCGAAGCGTCCGGGAAGGATGGCGGCTGCGGCCGTGTCGGCGATGAGCGTATGTGCCTCCGCGAGCTGTGCGCGAAGATTCAGCACCTCCGTCTCCAGGAGGGCGTTGCGTTCCTGGAGATCGGCGTTGATTCTGCGCAGGGCGAAATAGCCGGTGACATTGGCCCAGGCGGAATACACCCCTGAAGTGACATATCCCGCCGACGTGAGATAAATGGACTGCTGCATCCTGTTGTAAGAGAAGAGAAGGATACACGACAGCAGCACATAGAACATGAAAATGAACCATGTGCTGAAGCGTATGATGAAATTCAGAAGATTTCTCACGTCGGGGGTATTGGTCATCCGGCTATGCAGGAGCCGGAGTCCGTCAGCGGATGAGGAATTTGAATCTGTGGATATTCTTCAGTGCCACTCCGGTGCCCTTAGCCACTGCGTGCAACGGGTCATCGGCGATCTTGAACTCGATGTGGAAGCGGTCGGTGAATCGCTTAGCCAAACCGCGGAGCAAAGCACCTCCTCCTGCCAGGTAGATGCCGTTCCGCACAATGTCGGCATAAAGTTCCGGGGGCGTATGCTCGAGGGCCGAGAGAATGGCAGCCTCCATTTTAGAGATCGTCTTCTCGATACACTGGGAAATCTCCTCGTATGTCACGGCCACCTCCATGGGAAGGGCGGTCATGCGGTTGGGGCCATGCACTACGAAGGGTTCCGGGGGATTGTCAAGCACCGGGAGGGCGCTTCCCACGTTGATTTTGATGCGCTCCGCCATGGTCGTACCGACCTTGAGGTTGTGCACGCGCCCCATGTGCTCCTTGATGTCGGCCGTGAGATCGTTGCCGGCCACACGGATACTCTTGTTGCTGACGATGCCTCCGAGCGAGATCACCGCGATTTCAGTGGAACCGCCACCTATATCGACGATCATGTTGCCCTCCGGGGCCTCGACGTCAAGTCCGATACCGAGAGCGGCGGCCATGGGCTCATATATCATGTAAACGTCGCGTCCTCCGGCGTGTTCGCTGGAATCGCGCACGGCACGCAGTTCCACCTCCGTGGAGCCGGAGGGAACGCATACGACCATGCGGAGCGAGGGAGAGAACCAGCGGCGCTTGGAGCTGACCATCTTCACCAGCCCGCGGATCATGAGTTCAGCCGCGTTGAAGTCGGCTATCACGCCGTCGCGCAGAGGGCGTATGGTGCGGATTCCCGGAGACTCCTTGCCCTCCATCTGGTGGGCGAGTTCGCCGACGGCCACGAGCTTGTCGGTCTTGTTTTCAATAGCCACTACCGAGGGCTGGTCAACGACAATCTTGTCGTTGTGTATGATGATGGAGTTGGCTGTGCCAAGGTCCATTGCTATTTCCTGAGTGAATGAGAACATATCGCTTGTCTTTATCAAAGTGCAAAGTTAGTCAATTCCGCTGACATTCGCACACCATGAAGTGAGAAAAAATCTGCGCTGCATAAAAAAATCGGGGAGACACGTGACTTTTATTTTCGTGTCTCCCCGAAGGGATATGCAGGTATACGGGGTCAGAGACCCGGATAAGCGTGGATTGTCGTATCCGATGGCTTAGTTGAAATAAGTCTCGAGGGCGTAGTCGATGTTCTCGATCACATACTCCAGATCGCTGTCAACGCCGTTGAGGGCCTTGGCCTGCTCGGTGATTGCCTTGGCGGTCTCGAAATAGTTGGTCTTCACATCCTGGCGAGCGGCACGTGCCTCCGCGCTGTTGCCCTCGATGGTGTTCCACTTCTCGGTGCCTATGCGAAGGATTTTCTTGGCTGCGTTCTTGAGAGTCTCGTAGTCCACTCCGGGGAGGGAGACAGCCTTGCGGTAATCAGCCTCGGAAGCAGCCTCATTGTCGGCGCGGTCATACACGAAACCTCTGAGACCGTAGAGGGCGGCAGCATCGGGATGGTTGGCGATTTCGCCGGAGATGAGTTCGAGTGCCTCGTTGGTCTGGTTGTCGCTCACCATGTAGTTCACGAGGTTGTTGATGAAGAGGGGCTGCTCGATGCCGAACTGGCGATAGCCGTCCATGGCGACGTCGCGGATATTCTGCTTGGCGAGATCAGCCTTGGTGCTGTCGTTCTGGGCGAGATTCTGCCAGCAGGCGATCTCGTAGATGAAGGCCTGGGGATCGGTGTAGCCTGCGTTGCGGGCCTTGCGGAAGGCTCCGGCGCTCTTCTCCACCTGGTTGCCCGAGTATGCGGCGAGACCGGCATTGAAATAGGCGGTTGCGCGGTCGGTCCGAGGGAGGGCAGGAGTGGCCTTGCCGAGGAGGTCGGTCTGATCGGAGAGGTCTCCGTAGATCATGAACGCCTGGTATGCCTCGGGATAATACACCTTCTCGTTGAAGAAATTGGCACCTCCCTCGAAATACTGTGTGGCGTGCGAAGCGATTGTCTTCGCCATGTCCTTGCCCAGCTTGGGCTTCGCGGACGCGGCGTCCACGGGGATACCCTGTGCGTAGTAGTTGTAGCCGTTGAGGAGCTCGCGATACATATCAAGCAGATTGACGTCCGCAGGATTGATTTTGCGTGCGGCCTCATTCTTGTCGAAGGCATCATATTCGATTTTTCCGGCGACGAAGTAGGTGTTGGGGTCGTTCATCGTCTCGGGATCAGCGAGTGCGGCTTGGATAAGGGTGCGGGCCTCACCGATTTTGTCGACCTTTCCGGCGAGTTTCTTGGCGGCGTCAACGTTGGCCTTCTGGGCGAACATCGAGCCGGCTGCGGCTGCGCAGAGCGCAAGTATTAAGAATTTCTTCATTGTATATGAATTTTGAGTATTTCACGTATGAGGAGCATTCCACGTATAATCAGGCGACTCCTTTATCAGAGTGTCACTATATAATATAACGTCCAGGACGGAGGAAAATTTCACTCTTCCCCCGCCTCGGCGCCGATTTCTTCCGCTATCTCCGCGTCGGGCATGGTCTCGGAAACCTCTTCCTCGATCTCCTTTTCAGGATCGGTATCCACCTTGCATACGGAGGCTATGGAGTCTCCGCGCTTCGCGAGGTCGATGAGTCTCACACCCTGGGTGGCACGTCCGGTGACACGGATGCCGGCCAGCGACATACGGAGCGTGATACCGCTCTGGTTGATGATCACGAGGTCGTTTTCGTCATTCACGTTCAGGATGGCCACGAGGAATCCCGTCTTTTCAGTCACGTTGATGGTCTTCACTCCCTTGCCGCCACGGTTGTGCACGGGATAGTCGTCGAGGTCGGAACGCTTGCCGTAGCCGTTCTCGGACACCACCATGATAGTGTCGGTGGATCCGGCGGGCATAGTCACCATTCCCACTACCTCATCCTCGGGACCGCCGAGCGTCATGCCTCGCACGCCTGTGGACACACGGCCCATCTCGCGCACCTTAGTCTCGTGGAAACGCACGGCGCGGCCCTCGCGGTCAGCAAGCAGCACATCCGAATTTCCATCGGTCAGTTTGACGCTGATGAGCTTGTCATCGTCGCGTATCACAATGGCGTTCACGCCGTTGGCACGGGGACGCGAGTAGGCCTCGAGAGGAGTCTTCTTGATGACGCCGTTCTTGGTGCAGAAAATAAGGTTGTGGCGCGTGTTGTATTCGGGATCGGTGAGATTGCGTATGCAGATGAATGCGTTCACCTTGTCGTCCGCCTCAATCTGGAGGAGATTCTGTATGGCGCGTCCCTTGGAATTCTTGGTGCCTTCTGGGATTTCATACACCTTCAGCCAGAAGCAGCGACCCTTCTGCGTGAAGAAGAGCATATAGCTGTGGTTGGTGGCCGGATAAATGTATTCTATGAAATCCTGGTCGCGGGTGGTGCTTCCCTTGGCGCCGACGCCACCGCGGTTCTGAGCGCGGAAATCGGATAGGGGAGTGCGCTTTATATAGCCGAGATGCGAGATGGTGATGATCATTTCATCATCGGGGAAGAAATCCTCTGCGTTGAAATCTCCGGAGAAAGGATTGATCTTGGTGCGACGCTCATCGCCATATTTGTCACGGATCTCGATGAGTTCCTCCTTCATGACGCCGCGACACACCTCGTCGTTGTTGAGAATATCGTTAAGGTGGGCGATGAGTTTCATGATTTCATCATACTCGGCACGGAGTTTCTCCATTTCCAGACCGGTGAGCTGGCGCAGACGCATCTCCACGATGGCGCGGGTCTGAACATCATCAAGCTCAAACTTCTCCGCCAGGCGCTCACGTGCCATTTCGGTCGTGCGCGAGGAGCGGATTATGTGTATCACCTCGTCGATGTTATCCACGGCTATCATGAGTCCCTTCAGGATGTGGGCGCGCTCCTCGGCCTTGCGAAGCTCGAAGCGTGTGCGACGGATTACCACTTCATGGCGGTGATCGACGAAAGCCTTGAGTATCTCCTTGAGGTTGAGCGTGCGCGGCCGTCCGTTGACGAGGGCGACGTTATTGACGCTGAAGGATGACTGAAGCTGGGTGAGCTTGTAGAGCTTGTTGAGCACCACATTCGCATTGGCGTCGCGCTTGATGTCGATGGCGATGTGGATTTTGCCACGGGCCGAGGTATCCGTGATGTCGGATATGCCGTCGATTTTCTTTTCCTCCACGAGGTCGGCGATGCTCTTGACAAGGTCATTCTTGAGCACACCGTAGGGTATTTCGGAAATGATTATCTGGTCGTGAGTGGATGTGCTCTCGATAGTGGCTTTGGCGCGCACCACGATACGTCCGCGTCCTGTCTCGTAGGCATCTTTCACGCCCTGGAGACCGAGAATCTCGCCGCCGGTGGGGAAATCGGGGGCACTCACATATTTCATCAGGCCCGGGATGTCGATGTCGGGATCGTCAATAAGGGCAAGCGAGGCGTTGATTGACTCCGTGAGGTTGTGGGGAGGCATATTCGTGGCCATGCCGACGGCAATGCCGGAAGCACCGTTGACCAGCAGGTTGGGAAACCTTGTGGGGAGCACCGTAGGCTCCGCGGTGCTGTTGTCGAAGTTGGGCACGAAATCCACGGTGTCGGCATCGAGGTCACGCATCATCTCCTCTCCCATGCGTGCGAGCTTCACCTCGGTGTAACGCATGGCGGCGGGAGAGTCGCCGTCGATCGAGCCGAAGTTGCCCTGTCCGAAGACCAGGGGATAGCGCAGCGACCATTCCTGGGCCAGGCGCACCATGGTGAGATATATCGAGGAGTCGCCATGAGGATGATAGTGACCCATAACGTCTCCCACAATGCGTGCGGACTTCTTGGTGTCTCCGGAGAAGCCGTTGTTGGCTTCGTGCATGCCGTAGAGCACACGGCGGTGCACAGGCTTGAATCCGTCACGGACATCGGGAAGGGCGCGTGACACAATGACTGACATGGAGTAGTCAATGTAGGCGCTTTTCATTTCCGATTCTATGTTAATCGGAATTATCTTGTCGTCTCCTTGCATTTTTATAGGGTTGTTTTCAGACTACAAAATTAATAAAAAAGCGTCAAGCGGCCAAATATTTCAGACGTGCGGGGGAGAAAATTTGGCACGGAGTTTGCATTTTGATATAAAAACACGTTATAGTATATATGAAGAATGATTTTTCAAAGCAGTTCAGGCCCATTCTTGAGGCGAGCTACAAAGTCGCGCAGGAGTTTAATTCTCCGGTCATCGGCTCGGAGCACTTCGTGCTCGCGGCCCTGCGCAACCGTGACGGCTACGCTTTCAGAATCCTGAGCCAGCTCAACGTGCCCATCGACAAGATGGTAGAGGAGCTTGAGGAGCATCTGGCCGTGACTCCGGCCACCGGGGAGTCAACCACGCTTTTCGAGCAGCAATACAGAATCACCACTGCGGCGGTGCATCATCTCCAGCTTGCCACGGCGGAGGCCCGCAAGATGCACGCCTCCGTCATAGGGGGAGAGCATATCCTGCTCGCCCTGATTCATGACGACCGCTCCTTCGGCAGCGAGTTCCTGAAGCAGTTCAAGGATGAATATCTCAATTTCGACATCGCTATCCAGAGCATTGGCGAGGAGGGGCCGCAGGCTCCCCAGCGCGGCATGGCCACTCCAGAGGGGGGTGACGACGCCGAGGATCCCGATGAGAAGGCATTCCGCAAGGCTGCCGGACGCGGTGCGAAAAGCGAAGGTGAGCGCGGATGCAAGCAGGCGAAGTCCGACACTCCGGCCCTTGACAAATTCGGCAACGACATGACAAAGCAGGCCGCCGAGGGGAAACTTGACCCTGTGGTGGGCCGCGAGCGCGAAATAGAGCGTCTTGCCCAGATTCTTTCCAGAAGAAAGAAAAACAATCCCGTGCTTATCGGCGAACCGGGTGTCGGAAAATCCGCCATCGTGGAGGGCCTGGCGCTAAGAATCAACCAGAAGAAGGTGCCGAGGGTGCTCTTTAACAAGCGTCTTGTCAATCTTGACATGGCGGGGATGGTGGCCGGCACCAAATACAGAGGCCAGTTCGAGGAACGCATCAAGGCTGTCCTCGACGAACTGTCGAAGAATCCCGATGTGATTCTCTTCATCGACGAGATCCACACCATCGTGGGAGCCGGAGGCGCCCCGGGGTCGATGGATGCGGCCAATATGCTCAAGCCGGCCCTCGCGCGAGGCGAGATACAGTGCATCGGTGCGACAACGCTTGACGAATACCGCACAAATATCGAAAAGGACGGCGCCCTTGAGCGCAGGTTCCAGAAGGTGATGGTCGAGCCGACCACTCCCGAAGAGACGCTGGCTATCCTTCAGCAGGTGAAGGATAAGTACGAGAACCACCACAACGTGCGTTACACCGATGATGCGCTTAAAGCATGTGTCGAACTGACGGAACGGTATATCAGCGACCGCAATTTCCCCGACAAGGCCCTCGACGCCCTTGATGAGGCAGGATCGAGAGTGCATATTACCAATATCGTGGTGCCCGAGGAGATAGAGAAGCTGGAGAAAGAGGTGGACGATGTCAACGCCGAGAAACTCGCCGCTGCCAAAAACCAGGATTTCGAGAAGGCGGCGTCGCTCCGTGACCTTGAGTCACGTAAGCGCGCCGAGCTTGAGACAGCGCAGAAAGACTGGGAGGCCCGCCTTGAGCAGGAGCGGCAGGAGGTTGACGAGGAGAAGGTGGCCGAAGTAGTGGCCATCATGACCGGTGTCCCCACCCAGCGTATTGCCCAGGCGGAAAATTCGCGTCTTCTCCAGATGGGAGACTCGCTCAAGGGGGCTGTTATCGGCCAGGATGAGGCCATCAAGAAGATCGTCAAGGCCATACAGCGCAACCGTATTGGCCTGAAGGATCCCAATAAGCCAATAGGCACGTTCATGTTCCTCGGCCCCACGGGCGTCGGCAAGACGCACCTTGCCAAGAAACTCTCGCAGTATCTGTTCGACTCCTCTGATTCCCTTATCCGCATGGATATGAGCGAGTATATGGAGAAATTCACGGTGTCGCGCCTTGTCGGTGCGCCTCCGGGATATGTGGGATATGAGGAGGGTGGTCAGCTCACGGAGAAGGTACGTAGGCATCCCTATTCGGTGGTGCTTCTTGACGAGATCGAGAAGGCGCACCCGGATGTGTTCAACCTCCTGCTTCAGGTGATGGACGAGGGACGTCTCACCGACTCTCTCGGACGCCGCATCGACTTCAAGAACACCATCATCATCATGACGAGCAACGTCGGTTCTCGTCAGCTCAAGGAGTTTGGCGGCGGTGTCGGATTCAACACCGAGACGGTCAGCAAGGAGCAGGCCCACGGCGTCATATCCAAGGCGCTGAACAGGGTGTTCTCTCCGGAGTTCCTCAACCGTGTGGACGATGTCATCATGTTCGACCAGCTTGACCGGGAGGCCATCTTCAAGATCATTGATGTGGAGCTCAAGGATTTCTACGCCCGTGTGGAGAAACTCGGGTTCCATCTCAACCTTTCGGAGAAGGCAAAGGACTTCATCGCCGACAAGGGGTATGACAAGAATTTCGGTGCCCGTCCGTTGAAGCGTGCCATCCAGAAATATCTCGAGGATGACATGGCCGAGCTTATGCTCACTCTCAATGCCGAGGGTAAGATAGGTGGAAGCATCGATGTGGACCATGAGGATGACGCCGAGCGCCTCACCATCAAGTACACCCCGCTGACAATAGAAAGCGAATAAAGTTGAGGAGGCTTCCAGCAAAAGCAGAGGGGGCTTCCAGCCTCCATAATAAACCGAAATGAGGAGGCTGGAAGCCTCCTCTACTTTTTGTAGACCGACTGGATTACGAGGCCGGCGAGGGTGAGGCCGAAAAGGGCGGTGATGTGCATCAAAGAGCCGTTGATCTGCGCTTTTCTTGCATCCCACGTCAAGGCATAGGGGTCTCCGGATTCAGGTGTCGTGATTTCCGGTGCCGGTCCGAGGTTCGGGAGCAGTTCATCACTGTAGACACAGAGAAATTTACGCGAGGGCCATCTGCCCAGTTTCTTGAATCGCTGCCTCAATGCGCGGGCTAAGGGACACCCTTTCACGTTGCGAAATTCGGCTACTCCTACACGCGTGGGATCCATCTTCAGTGCCGCCCCCATGGATGAGAAGAATTTAGCTCTGGTGCGCGTGGCCACCTCGATGAGAGTAACTTTGTCTTTCAGCGAATCGATGGCGTCAATGATATAGTCGTAAGAGTCAAGGGCGAACTCATCGGCCGTCTCTTCAGAGAATGTGGCGCACACGGCATCTATTTCAGCAGCGGGTGCCACAGTTAGGAGATGACGTTTCAGCGCCTCAACTTTCACATCGCCGATGGTTTCGACCGTAGCCATTAGCTGACGGTTGATGTTGCCCGGAGACACGCGGTCGCTGTCCACAATAGTTATATGACGCACTCCCGACCTGACCAAACTTTCAGCACACCAGGAACCGACGCCCCCGACTCCGAACAGGATGACACGGATGTTCCCGAGACGCCCGAGTGCATCATCGCCGAGAATACGCCGGGAGCGGCTCAGTATATCCTCATCGCTGACTTCAGAAATGTGCCGTGTCATAGATTCTCTATCTTTCGGGTTCAAGGGTTCTCTATATTACGGGGCCCAGTTCGATAATCTCGCAGTCCTTGAACTCGGCCCCATCAATAGTAAGACGCACGAGTGTCCGCTTGCGGTGCCATCCCTGCTGTCCTGCCGCGCCGGGATTGATATGAAGCACACCGATGGAGGGGTCATTCATCACTTTCAGTATATGGGAATGACCATCCACCATCAGGTTGATTCTGTTTTCCACGAGGAGGTTTTTCATCCCTTTGGACCAGCGTCCCGGATAACCTCCGATATGAGTGAGAAGAACATTGACATCCTCCACCGGGAAAATCTCGAGTTCGCGGCATCTGCGTTTCACTTCGCCGTGATCGATATTACCGCTGACGGCCCTCACTACGGGTGCTACCTCGCGCAGTCTTTCGACGATGGATATGTCTCCGATGTCTCCGGCGTGCCAGATTTCATCACACCCATCGAAGTGAAGACGATAGCGGTCGTCCCAATAACCATGCGTGTCGCTGAGGATGCCAATGCGCTTCATCTCAGAACTACTTACCGGTCAGATGTTACCTTCCTGTGCGGCCTCCTTCTCCTTCTCTCGCTCCTCCTGCCATACGGAATTCAGATAGAGATCTACACGCTCCGGAAGCAAGTTCTCATAGAAATCCATTGCAATTCCTATAGGAGCGCCTTGATAGGTCGGGTCTGCAATCACAAAGGGCTCACCTGCGTAATTATAGTAGTAGGAATCGCGTCGGATGCAGTTAGGGAGCTTCACTGAGGCTGATTCATGATTCGGGTATGCGAGGAGCTGTGATTCCAGGCCGAGGACATTCCAAAGAAGGGTAGTGTAGAATATCGAGCGATCCTCGCAGTCATTGGCAGGATAGAAGAAATTCTCCTCAAGGAAATAGGGTTTCTCAAAACCGTGCTGCTCGTCATCGGTCATATAATCGAATCCCCACTGAGTGAAGGAGAGTAGCTTCTCGGCTGCCTCCTCGGGAGAAAGACCCGCCACCTGGGCCTTGACCTGGTCGAGAAGATCTTTATGGAACTTCGCGTCTACGGTAGACTCCGCAAACCCCTCTGTTGACATCTGCGGATACTTATGGAGTATGGGCATCAGCAGAGCGTTCACCGTGCCTTTAAGCACTATGTCTCCGTAAGCCGCAGTGTAGTCCACAGGCAGCTCGGGAATTTTGAGATTGTCAAGTCTGAAATCGAAACTTTTTCCCCCGGGGACATTTTTCGGAGGCTCGACGCAGAAGAAGTTCACTGTGAGATTGTATTTACTCAGGTCTTCGTTGTCAACATTGAAGAGATAGTTATATGTGTTGGGCACAGCAGGCTTCTGGAACAGTTGTTGCTCGGCAGGAAGAACGATAAATGCAGCTCCGTCTGACGATCCGAGGAGAGGACCGTATCCCTGATGCACAAGGAGATAGTGCACGAGGGCGGTGCGCGACATCTGCGAGGCATCAGGGAATTTTGCATTGACGTAGGAGCGCGTCAGTTCATAACGCAGGTAGTCGTTGAGATTCATGGAATCTGCAAGCGACTTGAGTTCAGCACCCACGATTTCTCCTACTTTCTCATCTTGGAGGAGCCTCCATTGTGCCGCTGAGTTTTCGCGCAGAGCTGTGTGAGATCCTTTATCCTCATACTTGTATGGGCGCATAGTGGCGATGAGCTGATAGTCATATGAGGGTATGCGGAGATCCATGTCATAGAAGGTGAACCAGTCTCCGGGGGTATGGTCGTCAGGGCGCGTGCGGCGATACTGCGCATCCTTGATGAGGCGCTGGGTGTCGCGGTTATGAGTCATGGCTGTGAGTGTCTGGTTGCCTATCGCACCCCATATCTCGCGGTTGTTGGAACTGATTACCACTCCGGGTGCATCCTCCGGAGCCAACGAAGCAGCGAGGCTCTCAAGACCTGTGGTAGAGTTTACGGAGGCTTTTGCACCCGCGACATCAGCACCGGGGGCCACGGGAAGCTCTTTTGGCTTTGGAGTAGTATAGCGTATACGCCCCGGTTCGGGCGTGAACTTCACCCATTCTCCCGCAAGCCATTTGTCGTAATTGTCGATCACCTGGCTGCGAAAATCTTCAAAATCGGCATTGACCGCATTGAGAAACTCATCGAAACCGGCTATCTTGTCAGCCACGTTTTTGCCGGAGTTCTTCCTGTTCCGATCTTTGGACGCACGTTCCTTGGAAGTGGCGCGGTCGCTGCTGTTTTTTACTTCCGGATTGATGTTTCCCACCGGTGACTGGCCCAAAGCCGCGCCCCCGACAGGGAGAAGAAGCGTTGCAAGTAGGTATGGGTAAAGTAGTCGCATAAAATATGAGATGTTGAAATTTCAGCAAATTTAATGAAATTTAGCATACTGTGCAAATTTCATCCCATAATTACGCAGCAGCAAGTGATTTTACTCCATCACTAAATAAAGAGCAGGGCTATGCGGTAGGTGATGAAGGAGATGACCCACGCGAGACCGGTGTTGTAGGTCACGGAGAGCAGCGTGTATTTCCATGAGCCCGTTTCGCGCTTTATGGCGGAGAGCGTGGCGATACATGGGAAATAGAGGAGCACGAACACCATGAAGGCCATCGCCTTAGCAGGGTCAAAGGGGGCTTTACCTGTGACGGGAGAGGGTGTGACGAGCCGTTGGGAGAGGAGTTGAGCGTCATCATCACCTACGAAAAGCACGCCCATGGTGGAGACAACCACCTCCTTGGCCGAGGCTCCGGCAATCAGTGAGACTGTGGTGCGCCAGTCGAAGTCCATCGGCGAGACCACGGGAGCGCAGAATCTGCCTATTCGCCCCAATATCGAATATTCCTGCTGATAAGACGAAAGCACCAGCTGCTCAACCTCTTCCTCGGTGCGGTCAGCGATGGACGCGGCGGGTATTTCAGCCATGAGGGATTCGCGGAAATCGCCGGGCACATCCGCCACGGAATATCTGGGGAAATAGGAGAGGGCCCATATTATCATGGAGGCCACGAGTATGAGTCCTCCCATCTTGCGCAGGTATTGCTCAGCCTTGGCCCACATGGCTCTGAGTGTCGCCTTGGCCGTGGGGATGCGATAGGGGGGGAGCTCCATCACGAAGGGAGTCTCGTCCGTCTTGAACCACAATTTTCTGAGAAGTTTGGCCGTCAGCACTGCGATTATTATCCCGAGAAGATAAAGTCCGAAAAAGACGAGTGCTCCGTTAGAGGGGAAGAAGGCCCCGACGAGGAGCACGTAGATGGGAATACGCGCCGAGCAACTCATGAACGGGTTTATCAGGATCGTTATGAGGCGGCTCGAATGACTTTCGATGATGCGTGTTGACATGATAGCCGGGACATTGCATCCGAAGCCCATCACGAGAGGTATGAAAGACTTGCCGTGCAGCCCCATCCTGTGCATCAGCTTATCCATGATGAAGGCCACGCGGGCCATGTATCCCGAATCCTCCATAAAGGATATGAAGGCATATAATATAAGGATATTCGGCAGGAACACAATGACCCCGCCGACACCCCCTATCACACCGTCGAGCAACATATCCTTGAATGGTCCCTCGGGCATCATCGAGGAGAGATATTCCGAAATGGCGCTTACACCACTCTCGATCCACTCCATCGGATATGATCCGAGGCTGAACGTGGCCCAGAACATCAGGAACATCACTCCGAGGAAAAGGGGGAATCCGAAGAGCTTGTTGGTCACGAGGGCATCGATGATGCGTGTGGTCTTCTCGTCATATTCGATGTCGCCGTGCATCGTCTCGGCGAGGGCTCCGCGGATGAATCCGTACTTTTCGGAGGCTATGGTTGTCTGTACATCTTCCCCCAGGCGCTTCTTCAGTTCCTCGGAGGCCCTGTCGCGTTGCTCGCGAAGCCATTCGCTGTCTGCCGACTGACTTACGATGCGCTCTGCCTCCGGGTCTTTTTCAAGATACTTGATGGCCAGATAACGCGGCGAGATGATATGGTCGAAGCCCTCGTCAGACTTTATGCGGTCTTTCAGCAGGGTGATGGCCTCCTCTATGCCCGGACTCATCTTGACATGGATATGACGCACATCCTCCGACTTCATTTCATACACATCTATCACCGTGTCAAGGAGCTTCTCGACTCCCCAGCCGGTAGCGGCGATGGTGGGCACCACGGGCACGCCGAGCATCTTCCCGAGGTTCTCGTAGTCAAGCACGGCGTTGGACTTCTCCAACTCGTCATACATATTCAGGGCTATGACCATGGAGCGGTTCATGTCGATGAGCTCGGTGGTGAGATAGAGATTGCGCTCCAGATTGGAGGCGACCACCACGTTTACCATCACGTCAGGGGTGCGGTCACGCAGATAGCGGGTGACGTATGTTTCCTCCGGAGAGTAGGCCGAGAGTGAGTAGGTGCCGGGAAGGTCCACGATATTTATGCGATAGCCCTTGTAGCGTAGCGATCCCGTCTTGGCATCCACCGTGACACCGGCGTAGTTGCCCACATGCTCGCGAGCTCCGGAGGCGATATTGAAGAGTGACGTCTTGCCACAGTTGGGATTGCCGAGCAGGGCGATGTTGATTATCTTGTCCTTGCGCACGGCGTGGTCAACCGACTCGTGGGCCTCGGCATCGTGATGGAGTTCCTCGCGGAGATCCTTGCGCCATTCCTCGATCGGCACCACCTCGATAAGGTTGGCCTCGTTCCTGCGCAGGGAGACCTCATAATCCATCAGGGAGTATTTAACGGGGTCCGCAAGAGGAGCCTGAAGTATCATAGTCACCTCGCGCCCGCGCACGAAACCCATTTCCATGACACGTTTCCGGAAGGCTCCGTGTCCCAGTATCTTGGTTATCACTCCGGTCTGCCCGGGCTTAAGGTTGTCAAGTCGCATATATCAGTGTCAAACTTTTGTGGTGTTCGGAGTGCAAAAGTATTAAAAAGCCTCCGTGTGCGCAATACCCTGAATCGGGTATTTCTTCTTTGGGACGAAAGAAATGGGAAGGGACATCCGCGGATGGAATTTCCGAAGATGTCCCTTGGTATCATTCAAATTTTTGAGGGTCAGTGGATTATTTAGCCTCGGGTTGTGTCCGGGCACCCTTTTTCAGATACTTGTCAAGGAAGCGGAAGAAAGTGCGCTGCCAGAGGATGGCGTTCTGGGGTTTGATTACCCAGTGGTTTTCATCCGGGAATACGAGCATTTCAGCCTCCAGACCGTGCATCTTCGCGGCGTTGAAGGCCATCATGCCCTGGGAGGCGAGGATGCGGTAGTCGAGTTCACCCACGGTGATGAGCATCGGCGCGGTCCAGTTGTTGACGAAGCGGTGGGGCGAATTGGCGAAAGTGCGCTGCGCGGTGGCGTTCCCGGTGTCCCAGTAGGGGCCACCCATATCGAAATCGGCAAACCACATTTCCTCTGTCTCCAGATACTGGGCTTCGATATTGAAGATTCCGGCGTGGGCGATGAGAGCGGCGAAACGGCCCTCGTTGTGGCCCGCAAGCCAGTACACGGAGAAACCGCCGTAGCTTGCGCCGATGGCGCCGACGCGTTTCTCGTCCACGTATGGCTGCGATGCGATATAGTCTGTGGCCGCGAGATAGTCACGCATGTTCTGACCGCCGTAATCACCCGAGATCTGACGGTTCCACTCCTCGCCGAAACCGGGCACGCCGCGGCGATTGGGAGCGATAATCACATATCCATTGGCCGCCATGATGCGGAAATTCCATCGGTAGCTCCAGAACTGGCTTACAGCCTGCTGCGGTCCGCCCTGGCAGTAGAGAAGGGCCGGATACTGCTTTGTCTCGTCGAAATTCGGGGGAAGCACCACCCAGCAGGTCATCATCTTGCCGTCAGAAGTGGGTACCATGCGCTTCTCCACCTTGACCTCGGCAAGTTTAGCGAGGATGTCCTTGTTGATTTCGGTGAGTTGCTTCACTTCACCCTTGGCGATTGCCACAATGTCCCTCGGCACAACCATGGAGTTGCGCATTGCGATCACGGAGCCGTCGGCGAGAGGATGAACGGAGGAGTAGTCATACTGTCCGGCGGCAATAGTGTCGATAGCGCAGGTGGTGGTGTTGATTCTGAATACCGGCTCGGTGCCCTCGTAATATCCGTTGAAGACGATTGACTTGCCGTCTTTATCCCAAGCCAGGCCTTCGGGCCAGTAATCCCAGTTTTCAGTGAGGTCGCGCATGGAGCGGCTCTTCATATCGAGCATCATCAGGCGCTTTTTGTCGCTCTCGAATTTCGGGGTCTTCATCGAAAGCCATGCGAGCTGCGAGCCGTCGGGGGAGAACACGGGATCCGTGTCGTAGCCCTCCATCCCCTCGGTGAGGCACTCCGTGGATTTCTTCTCCAGGTCATAGAGATAGAGATTGCTGTCGGTGGAGAAGGAATACTCCATTCCCGTGAGCTTGCGCGACACGTAGACGAGCTGACGGCTGTCAGGCGACCATGCGAAAGCATCCACTCCGCCGAAGGGTTTCATCGGGCACTCGAAAGGCTCGTCAGCCATAATGTCCTGTGCATCGTCAAGTTCATCCTCCGATACGCTGAAGCCGGCCACGAAAGGATGAGGAATCTCCGTCACCCACTCGTCCCAATGCTTGTACATCAGGTCGTTGACGAGACGTCCTGTGGTTTTGGGGAGCCCCTCGAAGAGAGTCGTGTCTTGGTTGAAAGGTTTGATCTGAGTTGCGAACACCACCTTCTTGCCATCGGGAGAAATAACGAAGCAGTCCACACCGCTCTCCACATCAGAGTGACGCTTCCTGTCGGAACCGTCAGGTTTCATGGAGAATATCTGCGGTTTGGAGTCGGCTCCTTCCTTGCCTATGAAGGCGAGGCGCTCGCCATTCTCTATCCACTGGAGGTTTCCCTCGGAAGAGGCGGTTTTGGTGAGGCGCTTCATGTTGGAGCCATCGGCATTGATGGTGTAGATTTCCGAATTGCCTTTGTTTTCCTCGATGCTCTCGTAGGTGAGGGTGAAGGCGATAGTCTTGCCGTCGGGCGAGGGGAGCGCCTCGCCGAGACGCCCCATGGCCTCGAGCACTTCGGGTGTGAGCATACCGTCTACGATCTCGATGTCGGCCTTCTCGATGACGTTGTCATCTTTTCCGTCTGCTTCCTTGCAGCCCGGAGCGAGAACGGCCGGTATCAGCAGAGCGGCTGACGCGGCTGTCTTTAGATTCATCATGTCGGTGTTTTTTAGATTTAGGGTTGTTATTAAAGTATTTCGGGTTATCGGGATATAGTGCGGAGATCAGGTCGGGCCGGTGGAGCCGGCGCAATTCGTCTATGATCTCGCGCCGGGCCTCCGGCTTATACCAGAAGAAGAATCGGCGTTGGGCGAGTTTCTGTTGCTCGGTGCGGGCTGTGTAGACCCTCTCTCCGGTGTAGGGGTGGATGCCGGTGTAATATATTTCCGTTGCCACGGTCATGGGTGTGGGGGTGAAATCCTGCACCTGTTCGAGGTGGAAATCAAGACCCTTGGTTATGACGGCAAGCTGGGCCATATCCTCCTCGGTGCAACCGGGATGCGAGGAGATGAAATAGGGTATGAGCTGCTGGCGCAGACCTGCCCGACGGTTCACATCGTCGAAAATGCGCTTGAACTCCCGGAACTGCTCGAAGGAGGGCTTGCGCATTATATTGAGTACGGAGTCGGAGGTGTGCTCGGGAGCCACTTTCAGACGTCCGCTAACGTGGTGCTCGATTAGTTCGCGCATATAGCGGCGGTTGGTCGCGGCGGTACCGCTGTCCGCGCAGGGGGCCATGGCGAGGTCATATCGCACGCCGCTCCCAACAAATGATTTTTTGATGCCGGGCAACGCGTCTACTGCATGATAGATGTCAAGCAGGGGGGCGTGATCCGTGTTCAGATTGGGACATGGCGCGGGGTGAAGGCAAGAGGGGCGGCGGCAGCGTGCGCAGATGTTTCTGTCGCGTCCTCCCATGGCATACATATTGGCCGAGGGCCCCCCCAGGTCTGAGATGTATCCCTTGAAATCCTCCATTTGTGTCACTGCCCTGGCCTCGCGGAGAATGGATTCCTTCGAGCGTGAGGCAATGAACTTCCCCTGATGGGCGGAGATGGTGCAGAAAGCACACCCGCCGAAGCATCCGCGATGAAGGTTGATGGAGTGGCGTATCATCTCGTAAGCCGGGATGACCTTCCCTTTGTATCGCGGATGGGGCACACGAGTATAAGGAAGGTCGAAGGAGGTATCGATCTCGCCGGGAGACATCGGCGGCCACATCGGATTGATGCGTATCATGCGTCCTGCGGTGGACTGCCATATCACCGCCCCCTCCACTCTGTTGGATTCCTCCTCCACATGGCGGAAATTCTCCGACTGCTTCCTTTTGTCTTTCAGACACTCCTCGAAAGAATGAAGCACTATGTCGCTCTGGCCCGGGATGCCGTCCGAGAAGAAGAGGGTCTGGGGAATATCCGTCAACTCTTCAATTTTTTCCCCGGCGGCGAGTCGGTCGGCGATCAGGCGCATCGTTTTCTCACCCATGCCGTAGGAAATCATGTCGGCACCGCAATCGGCGAGAATCGAGGGTCTGAGCTTGTCTTGCCAATAGTCGTAGTGGGCCACCCTGCGGAGGGAGGCCTCGATACCTCCGGCTATGACCGGAACATCGGGATAAAGCTCCTTCAGTATTTTTGTGTAGACAATTGTCGGATAGTCCGGGCGCATCCCGTGACGTCCTCCCGGAGTATAGGCATCGTCATGGCGCAGACGACGGTTGGCCGTGTAATGATTCACCATGGAGTCCATGGCACCCGCGGACACTCCGAAGAAGAGACGCGGCGCACCGAGTTTCCTGAAGTCCCTCAGGTCATCGCGCCAGTTGGGTTGCGGCACTATGGCCACTCTGTATCCCGCCGCCCGGAGCGTCCTGCCGATAACGGCGGCTCCGAAGGAGGGATGATCCACGTATGCATCGCCGGAGAAAATGATGATGTCGGGGCGATCCCATCCCAATGCCTTGATTTCATCGGCAGTGGTCGGGAGAAAATCCGTCCGCTTGAACGGGGGCACAGAGCCCGGAGTTTTATTGGAGTCCGACATTTTCTTTCTGCTTTAGTAGGGCCTGAAGGGCCAGAAGTTCGTCACGCAGCCTTGCGGCCTCGATAAAATCCGTGCGCTTGGCAGCCGCTACCATATCGGCGTTGACACGGTTGATGCGCCTTTCGAGTTCGCTTCCGGTCATATACTCCGTCACCGGGTCAGCTGCATATTCAGACGGACGCTCCTGCTCCTCTATATAAGGACGCGGTGAGCCGGAGGGTTGAGTAAGTTTCTTGTGCGGTG
Organism: uncultured Porphyromonadaceae bacterium; assembly: GCA_947174995.1. GTDB lineage: Bacteria > Bacteroidota > Bacteroidia > Bacteroidales > Muribaculaceae > Lepagella. Next base: position 39,585 of record CAMWLC010000006.1, on the reverse strand, counting down.
CTTCGGGGGTTCTTCCGGCGAGTTTGCCGATGGGCTGTTTCTCCTGCTCTCCCCCTCCTCCGTAGAGATCGATGAGGTCCTGCTGCATCTTCTTCACGATGGGAGTGGGCGTTATGCCGTTTGCCTCATTGTAAAGCATCTGCTTGGCCCTGCGGCGTTCCGTCTCGTCGATGGTGAGCTGCATGGAGTCGGTGATGCGGTCGGCATACATTATTACCTTGCCGTGGATATTACGCGCGGCACGTCCCGCGGTCTGTGTCAGCGAGCGGTGATTGCGCAGGAAACCCTCCTTGTCGGCATCCAAAATGGCCACAAGGCTGACCTCCGGAAGGTCGAGGCCCTCGCGCAGCAGATTTACGCCGATAAGGACATCATATTCGCCGGCGCGGAGATCCTCAAGAATCCTTATGCGCTCAAGGGTGTCGACATCGCTGTGGATATACGCGCACTTCACGCCCCAGCGCCTTAGATGGGCGTCAAGCTCTTCGGCCATGCGCTTTGTCAGGGTCGTGACGAGTGTGCGCTCGGCCGCCTCGGTGCGGCGGCGTATTTCCTCCATGAGGTCATCGATCTGATTCATGGTGGCCCTTACCTCTATCTCCGGATCGAGAAGGCCGGTGGGACGTATGATCTGCTCGGTGAACACGCCTTCGCTCTGCTGCAACTCGTAGTCGCCCGGAGTGGCGGATACATATATCGTCTGCGGAGTGAGGCGCTCGAACTCGTCAAACTTCAGCGGGCGGTTGTCAAGGGCTGCCGGCAGACGGAATCCATACTCGACGAGATTCATCTTACGGGAGAGGTCGCCGCCATACATGGCGCGAAGCTGAGGGAGAGTCACGTGGCTCTCGTCAATTATCGTGAGGAAATCCTGCGGGAAGTAGTCAAGCAGACAGAAGGGACGCATACCGGGTTCGCGACCATCGAAATAGCGCGAATAGTTTTCTATACCTGAGCAGCTCCCGAGTTCCTTTATCATCTCCACGTCATAAGTCACTCGCTCACGAAGCCTCTCGGCCTCAAGGAGCTTCCCCTCGTTTCGGAAAAACTCGCATTGCGCCCCAAGGTCGAGGGAGATCTGATTGACAGCGGATAGCGTGCGCTCCTTCGAGGGCACGAAGATATTGGCCGGGTAGATGTTGAAGCCGTCGAGCTGCGTGAGTACCAGTCCGGTCTGCGGGTCAACGGTCTGGATTTTCTCTATCTCATCCCCCCAGAACATCACGCGCAGCTGGATATCCTCGAAACTGAGACGAATGTCCACGGTATCCCCCTTGGCGCGGAACTGCCCCGGCCCCAACTCAATGTCGGAACGGGAATAGAGGGAGTCAACGAGTTTGCGCAGGAAGGCATTGCGGGATATGCGGTCGCCTGTGGAAACGCGCACCACGCTTTGCGTGAAGTCTTCGGGATTTCCCATACCGTAGATGCAGGAGACCGAAGAGACGACCACCACGTCTCTGCGTCCAGAAAGGAGGGCGGCCACCGTGGAGAGGCGGAGACGCTCAATGCGGTCGTTGATCATGAGGTCTTTCTCAATATACTTGTCGGAGGAGGGTATATAGGCCTCCGGCTGATAGTAGTCGTAATAGCTTACGAAATACTGCACGGAGTTGTCCGGAAAGAAGTTCTTCATCTCTCCGTACAGCTGGGCCGCGAGGGTCTTGTTATGGCTCAGGATCAGGGTAGGGCGTCGCACCTCCTTGATGACATTGGCCATCGTGAAGGTCTTGCCGGAGCCGGTGACACCGAGAAGGGTCTGATGCGCCATGCCGGACTCGACACCCTGGACGAGCTCGGCGATGGCCTCCGGCTGGTCTCCCGTAGGGAGATAGTTAGAATTCAACTTGAAATCCATAACTGCAAATTTAGCGAAAAAATCCGATATATCGGCACTCGGCGGATAAAATTCGGAAAACACCGGTAGAGGAGCCAACAAATAAGGGGTGATATATAGGAATTGTGCGGGGAAATTTGTAACTTTGCAGTTCAATAACTTCCGGGGGCGGCACCGACAGCAGGCTCCCTTCCCCGGACAAACGAAGGTAAAAAAACTATGAGAAAGAACATTGTTGCAGGCAACTGGAAAATGAACACCACTCTTGACGAGGGTGTGGAACTCGCTAATGACATCAACACGCTGCTTCTGGCCAACAAGCCGAACTGCGATGTGATCGTGTGCGTGCCCTTCACGCATCTCACTTCCGTACATGGCGTGATCGACAAGGAGGTGCTCGGCCTCGGTGCCGAAAACTGCTCCGAGCATGAGAAGGGTGCATATACCGGAGAGGTGAGCGCAGCCATGGTGAAATCAACCGGTGCGCAGTACGTCATACTCGGCCACAGCGAGCGTCGCCAGTACTTCGGCGAGAACAACGAGCAGCTTCTCGCCAAGACCAAACTCGCACTTGCCAACGGCCTGATGCCCATCTTCTGCGTGGGCGAGGTGCTTGAGGAGCGCGAGAACGGCAGCTACAACGATGTGGTAAGCTCTCAGATCGAGGCCCTTTTCTCCCTCTCCCCCGAGGACTTCGGCAAGATAATCGTGGCATACGAACCCGTATGGGCCATCGGCACGGGCAAGACCGCTACTGCGGAGCAGGCGCAGGACATGCACGCCCATATCCGCAAGGTCATCGAAGAGAAGTATGGCAAGGAGATCGCTGACAACACCTCCATCCTATATGGCGGCAGCTGCAAGCCCTCCAACGCCAAGGAGCTCTTCGCCAAGCCCGACGTAGACGGCGGTCTAATCGGGGGCGCCGCCCTGCAAGCTGACAGCTTCATGGGCATCATCGAGGCCTTCAACTGATTAAAGCCAACACACACGAACAGATTACGGATATGATACGGCGCACATTGACATCAGTCCTTCTGATTGCAGCGATGGCGGGAGGATGCCCGGCACACCTGAACGCCCAGAGCGAGCGCGAGGGAGCCGATAAATCCCCGTCGTTTCCCGAAAGACTCATGAACGAGTCGGAGGGGAGGATAGAAATCATATCCGACCAGGAACTGCTGGAACTGCTGCTCAGCACTCCCGAACAGAAGAGGCAGAGCGGCGGCTCCAGAGTCCAGGGGATGACCACGACGGGGTTCAGGATACAGGTGTTCAGCGACGGACGCAACCAACATTCGCTCGAGGCCAGGGCCAAGGCACGCGGAAGCGCCATAATCGCAAGGTTTCCCAAATACAGAGGACAAGTCTACACCTTCTCCAGTTCACCCAACTGGTATACCCGCATAGGCAACTTCCGCACGCAGCATGAGGCGGACAACGCCCTGCGCGAGCTGAAGGCATCCTTCCCGCAGTTCGCATCGGAGATGCGCGTGGTGAAGTCCAAGATAGTCAATATTAAATGAAGTTATAGTGGCACGTAAAGAAGCACACGACGAGAAGTTAGTGGCGGAGATCGCATCCCACTACCGTGAGATACTCCGCCTGGTGGGTGAGGATCCCGAGCGCGAGGGTCTGCTCAAGACTCCGGAGAGGGCGGCCAAAGCCATCATAGACATCACCGCCGGCTACCGTCAGGATCCCCTGGCCATAGCGCAGAAGGCGGTTTTTGAACATGCAGGCTCTCAGATTGTCATTGTGAAGGATATAGAGTTTTATAGTATGTGCGAGCATCATATCCTTCCATTCTTCGGAAGAGTCTCCGTGGGCTATATTCCCAAGGGAAAGATGATCGGACTCTCCAAGCTGGCCCGCATCGTGGATACTTTCGCAAGGCGTCTTCAGGTGCAGGAGCGTCTGACGGCTCAGGTGTGCCGACTGCTGTCCGAGGCCCTTCCCAACGATGGTGTGATCGTCACTTGCGACGCCGAACACCTCTGCATGAAGATGCGCGGTGTCGAGAAGCAGGATGCCTCCACCATCACATTCGATTACAACGGAAAGTTCGCCACAGATCCCGGACTCCGCGCCGAGTTCATGTCAATGCTCGGAAAGTAAATCAATCGTGCACCGCTATTTCGGCTTGACCCGATAAGTAACGGGGGCCGCGCTTCAGAAGCGTGGCCCCCGGTTATTTATCGGATTGGTTGGGATTTACTTGTTGACCTGGAATTTGTTCCAGCCATCCTTGAGATAGGCGATCACCTGCTCGGCAGCGGCCACTCCGGCGTTGAAGTTGGCCTCGGCGGTCTGGGCACCCATCTTCTTGGGAGTGAAGAATACGCGGGAAGCAAACTTCTTCTCGAACTCCTCTGCGGTAGCCGGCTTGATGTCGGAAACGTAGCGGAGGTCGGGACGCTCCTCAAGAGCCTTGATGAGTCCGGCCTCGTCGATCACCTCCTTGCGGGCGGTGTTGATGAGCACGCCGTTCTTGGGCATCTTCATCACGAGGTCATAGCCGATGGAACCCTTGGTCTCGGGAGTGGCGGGGATGTGGAGGGACACGAAGTCGTTCTGCGAGAAGAGCTCGTCCACGCTGTGAAGGGGCTTTACACCCTCGGCCTCGATCACTGCGTCGGGCACGAATACGTCCAAAGCCTCGATCTTCATGTCGAAGCCCTTGGCGATGCGGGCTACATTGCGGCCTACCTGACCGAAAGCGTAGATGCCAAGCGACTTGCCCTTAAGCTCGGAACCGGAAGTGCCGTTATACTGATTGCGGCACATCATCACTACCATACCGAACACGAGCTCGGCCACGGCGTTGGAGTTCTGACCGGGAGTGTTCATGACGCAGATGCCATGCTCCGTGGCGGCCTTGAGGTCGATGTTATCGTAGCCGGCGCCGGCGCGGACGATCACTTTGAGCTTGGGGGCATGCTCCATCACTTCGGCGTCGATGACGTCGCTGCGCACGATTAGACCCTCGGCGTCCTTAACGGCGTTGAGGAGATCCTCACGGGTGCCGCGCTCCACGAGCTCAAGCTCGTTGCCGGAAGCGTTTACCACGTTTGCGATGGCCTTTACGGCAGCCTCCGCAAAAGGCTTTTCGGTGAAAACCAGTACTTTCATTTCTCTGAAATCTTTATATGGTCTTTACTCAGATCAGTGTTTTGCCTCGAATTCCTTCATGCAGGCGATGAGAGCGTCCACGCTCTCCATGGGAAGAGCGTTGTAGAGGGATGCGCGGAAACCGCCTACGTCGCGGTGTCCCTTGATACCCATCATGCCCTGAGCGGTAGCGAACTCGATGAAGTCCTTCTCCAGCTCCTTGTACTCGGGCTTCATCACGAAGCAAACGTTCATGATGGAACGGTCCTCCTTGTTGGGAACTGTTGCCACGAACATCTTGGAATTATCGATGGCGTCATAAAGCTTTTCAGCCTTGGCAATGTCCATCTTCTCGATTTCAGCCACGCCGCCGAGGCTCTTGTAGTATTTCAGGGTCTGGAGAGCAGCGAAGATTGGGAGCACGGGGGGAGTGTTGAACATGGAACCCTTGTCAACGTGGGTCTTGTACTTGAGCATGGTGGGGATGACGCGGTCCACGTGGCCGAGAGCCTCGTCTTTCACGATGCAGATGGTCACGCCGGAGGGAGCGAGGTTCTTCTGGGCGCCGGCATAGATGAGGTCATACTTGGCCACATCGACGGGGCGGGAGAAGATGTCCGAGCTCATGTCGCAGATCATGCGCACGGGAACGTCGGGATCCTTGCGGATCTCAGTGCCGTAGATGGTGTTGTTGGATGTGTAGTGGAAGTAATCCACATCCGCGGGCACGGTGTAGTCCTTAGGAATATAGTTGTAGTTCTTGTCTTTGGAGGAAGCTACCACGTCAACCTCTCCGAAGAGTTTGGCCTCCTTGATGGCTTTGTTGGCCCAGACGCCGGTGTCGAGATATGCGGCTTTCTTATTCAGGAAGTTCATGGGAGCCATGGCGAACTGGAGGCTTGCGCCGCCGCCAAGGAAGAGCACGCTGTAGCCCTCGGGCACGTTGAGAAGCTCCTTCACGAGAGCCACGGCCTCGTCAACAACTGCCTGGAACTGCTTGCTGCGGTGGGAGATCTCGAGGATGGAAAGACCCATGTCAGCGAAGTTGATCACTGCATCGGCAGTGTTCTTGATGGTATACTGGCTCAAGATGGAGGGACCAGCATAGAAATTGTGCTTTTTCATGATCTATTTTAAATTTTAGGTAGTTTTGAGTTGAAAACTAAATTTTCGGCAAATTTAACCTTAAATTCCGAGACCGCAAATTATTTCGGACATAATTTGCGAATTAGTGTTCAGTTTTCACTCACTAAACACTAAACACTATAATTTTTGTTATATGGATATGGAAAACAGAGCAGACATTGCCTTCCTCTTCGATCTGGATGGCGTCATAGTAGACAGCGAGAAGATATACACCGGTATATGGAGACACATAAACGAGATGTTCCCGACGGGCGTGGAGAATTTCGAGACAGTTATCAAGGGGACGACTCTTGAAAATATTCTCGGGACATATTACCCCGATCCCGACGTGCGAGGGCAGGTGGAGAAGGCCCTGTATGAGGAGGAAAACCGCTTACAGTATGAACTCATGCCGGGCGCTGAGAGGGTGCTCCGCACTCTTCGGGATAAAGGGATACCGACTGCCCTCGTTACCAGCAGCAACGGTGTCAAGATGTCCCATCTCTGGAGACAATACCCGGATTTGAAGGAGCTGTTTCAGGTCATCGTCACCGGTGATGATGTCTCCGCCTCCAAGCCGGATCCCGAGGGGTATATCTCCGCGGCATACCGTGTGGGAGCCCTTCCGCCGCGATGCGCGGTATTCGAGGATTCCGTGCAGGGTGTATGTGCCGGACGTAATGCAGGAGCCTACGTAGTCGGAATAGCCGGCACGGTGGAAGCCGACTGTCTCGCGCCATACGCCGACACGGTGCTGGCGGGTACTGACAAAATAGATGTGGAGGCTATTGCCGAGATTCTCAAACATCGGGGCTGATGAATATACCTTTGGCTGAAAGACTGCGCCCGAGAAGTCTCGATGACTATATCGGACAGCGACATCTCGTGGGCGAGGGCGGCGTGATACGGCGCATGGTGGAGACCGGCCGTGTCAACTCCTTCATATTGTGGGGCCCCCCGGGGGTGGGCAAAACCACGCTCGCCCGCATCGTGGCGAAAATGACGGAGGTGCCCTTCTACACTCTCAGCGCCGTCACCTCGGGGGTCAAGGAGGTGAGGGAGGTGCTTGAAAAGTGCGAGAAGGAGAGTGGGAGCCTTTTCTCAAAGGGGAGGCCCATACTCTTCATCGATGAGATACACCGTTTCAACAAATCCCAGCAGGATTCCCTGCTCGGGGCTGTGGAGAAGGGAACCGTCACACTTATCGGCGCCACCACGGAGAACCCCTCCTTCGAGGTGATACGTCCGCTGTTGAGCCGTGCCCAGGTCTATACCCTCAAACCCCTCGACAACGAGGATCTCGACATCCTGATAACCCGCGCTCTCGAGAAGGATCCAATCCTAAACAAGAGAAAAATCGAGATAAGGGAGAAGGGGGCTTTGATGCGGTTCGCGGGTGGGGATGCGAGAAAACTCCTCAACACCCTCGACCTGATAGAGCAGTCGGAGCCGGAGAATGTGGAAATAGTGATAGACGATGCGCTTGTGACCGACAGATTGCAGGAAAACCCCGCCGCATACGACCGTAACGGCGAAATGCATTATGACATAATCTCCGCCTTCATCAAGTCAATACGCGGCTCTGATCCCGATGGCGCCCTATATTGGCTCGCACGAATGGTGGAGGGTGGGGAAGACCCCAAGTTCATAGCCCGAAGACTCGTGATTTCCGCAGCCGAGGACATAGGTCTCGCCAATCCCAACGCGCTTCTCCTCGCGAACGCCACATTTGACGCCCTCGCAAAAATCGGATGGCCTGAGGGGAGAATAATCCTGGGAGAGTGTACAGTGTATCTCGCCACTTCTCCCAAGAGCAATTCCGCATATCTCGGGATAGACTCCGCGATAGCGAAGGTGAGGGAAACGGGAAATCTTCCCGTGCCGCTTCATCTGCGCAACGCTCCGACGAAACTGATGAAAGATCTCGGATACGGCAAGGGGTACAAGTATGCCCACGACTATGAGGGGAATTATGTGGAGCAGCAGTTTCTTCCGGACGGACTCGAGGGAATACAGTTCTGGACACCTCAGAATAATCCCCAGGAGATTAAAATAGCCGCACATATTGCCGCAATCAAGGGGTTGGCAGAAAAAAATAACCCTAATCCTGGAGAAATCCCCCCTGAGGATGGAAAGAAAACGAAAGAAAATAATTAATTTTGCAGGTTGAACCACAAACGATTCCATCATGACGCAGGATCTCACTCTACGACTCTCACCACGCGAAGCAGCGACGCCGGAAATGCTCCGGGGGGCCGTATGCCGTGCACTCCGAATCAAAGACACGGAGTTGAATGACCTTCGCGTCATCAGGAAGTCGGTGGACGCCCGGCAGAAGAATGTGGTGGTCAACCTCGGGGTGCGTGTTGCCACGGGTGAGGACCGACACGTCGTCGCCGGATATGTGCCCGAGGAGTTTCCCGACGTTTCCGACTCCCGGCGCAGCGTCATAATAGTCGGAGCCGGCCCCGCCGGTCTTTTCGCTGCCCTGAGGGCCATCAAGAGAGGCGTGAGGCCCGTGGTGCTCGAGCGGGGAAAGGATGTGGAGGAACGGCGCATGGACATCACGCGCCTTAACCGCGAGAGGAGCGTGGATCCGGAATCAAACTATTGTTTCGGAGAGGGTGGCGCCGGAGCCTTCAGCGACGGCAAACTCTTCACGCGCAGCAAAAAGCGCGGCAACGTGATGGAGGTCCTCGGGTTGCTTCATCAGTTTGGTGCCGATGAATCGGTGATGATAGACTCGCATCCGCACATCGGCAGCGATAGGCTCCCCGGAGTAATCAAGGCTATACGCGAGGAGATACGAAGATGCGGCGGAGAGGTGATTTTCCAAGCCAAGGTCTCGGGACTTCTTCTTGAGGAGAAAGCCGGGGGACTCAGGGCCGCAGGCGTGAAACTTGCCGACGGGCGCACATTCAGCGGGGATGCCGTGATATTGGCCACGGGTCATTCGGCACGCGATGTCTACCGGTTTCTTGACAAGGATGGCGTGAGACTCGAAAGCAAGGGGATCGCTATGGGAGTGCGTCTCGAACATCCCCAGGATCTAATCGACCGTATACAGTATCACAGCCCGGAGGGGAGAGGGGAATGGCTCCCAGCTGCCGAATACAGTTTTGTCACGCAGGCTGACGGGAGGGGCGTGTATAGCTTCTGCATGTGTCCCGGCGGCGTGATAGTGCCGGCGGCCTCCGCGCCCGGTGAACTGGTGGTCAACGGTATGTCCGCCTCCGCGCGAGCCGGCAAGCGTGCCAACTCCGGTATGGTGGTCGAGATCCGCCCGGGCGACATTTCGGGATATGATGAGGAGGGACCTTTCGGTCTGCTGCGTTTCCAGGAGGATATGGAGAGAAAATTCTTCGAGGCCTCCGGAAACACCATCAACGCCCCCGCCCAGAGAATGAAGGATTTCGTGGAGGGAAGAAAATCTGAAACGCTCCCCGGGACATCTTATATACCCGGTATACACTCCGAGAGAATGGATCAATTGCTTCATCCCTTCATCGCAGAGCGCCTGAAGGAGGGATTCAGGGCTTTCGGAAGGAAAAGCAACGGGTTTCTCACCAACGAGGCGGTGCTCATCGGCCTGGAGTCGCGGACATCAAGCCCCGTGAGAATACCCCGTGACAGGGAGAGCCTCTGTCATCCCGACATTGCCGGACTATATCCCTGCGGCGAGGGTGCGGGATTTGCCGGAGGTATCGTTTCGGCCGCAATGGATGGCATGAGGTGTGCTGACGCCTTTGCCGACACTTGCGACTATATCTGAGAATTTAGAATTTAGAATTAAGAGTTAAGAATTAAGAAATGGCCTGCATCCTGAATATTGAAACTTCCGGAAAAGCATGTTCAGTAGCCCTGACCAAAGATGGTGTGGTGGAAAACCTGCTTGAGGACCATGAGGGTATGGCACATGCCAAACGGCTCGCACCTTTCGTGGAGAAATGTCTTGAAGAAGCATTGCGCCGGGGGTGGACTCTCGACGCCGTGGCTGTGAGTGCGGGTCCCGGCTCCTATACTGGTCTCAGAATAGGTCTGTCTCTTGCCAAGGGAGTCTGTTTCGCGCAAGACATTCCCCTCATCACACTCTCCACACTGGAGATTCTGGCAGTCAAAGCCATGTTCCGGTCTATGGAATGGGAGGGCGACGAGATAATCGTTCCCATGATTGATGCCCGTCGCATGGAAGTCTATACGGCTGCATACGACTTCGCTCTCAATCCCCTGCTCCAGCCGGCTCCGCTCATTCTGGATGAAGAGTCATACAGCGGGCTACCGTCAGACCGACGCCTTATATTCATCGGCGACGGAGCGGGAAAGGCCCGCGATGTCATCGGCAGGGAAGGGAGCGTGTGGTATACGGATGTGGAGATCCTTGCATCCGACATGACGGCGCTTTCGGAAAGGGCCTTCAGAAACGGCGATTTCGCCGACCTGGCGTACAGCGTGCCCGAATACCTGAAGGAATATCAGGCAATCGTGGGCCAAAACAGGGTGCTTGACAAGGCCAGACGACAGTGATCGAAACAAATAAGATACTCCTCATAGAGAAAATATATGACAGAAAACACAACAGATAATATACCTGTCCGTGAGGACGTGCCGACTACGGCAGAAGTTTCCGTCAATACAGATGTAAAACCGGCGGAAACTACCGAACCGGAAGTGGCTGCGCCACGCTTCATCCCCTATAATTCCGGGATGCCGAGACTCGTGACTTCGGAATATGGGCGCAATATCCAGAACCTCATAGAGTATTGCCTCACTATCGAGGACCGGGGCGAGCGTACTGACTGCGCATACGCCATCGCGGATGTTATGGCCACCCTCTTTCCCGCGGAGGTGGGAGAGGGGAACGACATGAAGGCCATCTGGGACCAGATGCAGATTATCTCCGGATTCCGTCTTGACGTGGATTTTCCTTACGAGCCCCTGACGGAGGCTGCCGTCAATCCGAAGCCGGTACGTCTGCCGTATCAGAACAAGAACATCCGTTTCCGTCATTACGGCAGCAGCATTGAAAAGATGGTGGAGGAGGTATGCAAGATGGAAAACAGCGAGGAGAAAGACGATCTTGTCTTCATGCTTGCCTGCCAGATGAAGAAGATGCTCACCATCCTCAACAAGGAGAACGCCACGGATGCGCGTGTGCTCCAGGATCTCGCGCTCTTCTCCAAAGGACACATACGCTTGGACCCAGCCACTTATCCTCTCCCGGAAATACCCGAGGAGATACCCGCGACACCCGCACCCAAGAAGAAAAAGAAAAAACGCTGACAGTCCAAACATTCAAGACATGAGCTCATTCATCGTAGAGGGGGGACACAAACTGCACGGCACCATCAAGCCTCAGGGAGCTAAAAACGAGGCTCTCGAGGTGATATGCGCCACTCTGCTGACCTCCGGTAAGGTCAGGATTTCAAATGTGCCGGAGATTTCCGATGTGGTGAACCTTATCCATCTGCTCGGAAGAATGGGTGTCAAGACGCGCCTCACGGGTCCGGACGAATGGGAATTTCAGGCTGACCATGTGGACCTTGACTATCTTCAGTCGGATGATTTTCTCAAACGCGCACAGGCACTCCGAGGTTCCGTAATGATAATCGGCCCGCTGGTGGCCCGATTCGGACTGGCGCGTATGCCCAAGCCGGGAGGAGACAAAATCGGCCGTCGCAGACTTGACACACATTTCCTCGGACTCCAAAAGTTGGGCGCGGAGTTTGATTATGACAGCGTGGCGAAGAGCTACACCATTTCGGCCGGGGGAAGGCTCAAGGGGTGCTATATGCTCCTTGACGAGGCCTCCGTGACGGGCACCGCCAATCTTGTCATGGCGGCCGCTTTGGCCGAGGGTGTCACAACAATCTACAATGCCGCCTGCGAACCATACATACAGCAGCTTTGCAGGATGCTTGTGGCAATGGGAGCGAAAATCAAGGGAATAGGTTCAAATCTTCTTACCATCACGGGAGTGGGATCCCTCGGGGGAGCTAACCACAGACTCCTCCCCGACATGATCGAGATAGGCAGTTTCATCGGGATGGCGGCCATGACCGGTTCGGAGCTCAGGCTGGAGAATGTCGGAATCGAGGACTTAGGCATCATGCCCGAGGCCTTCTCGCGGCTCGGAATCAATCTGCGCATGGAGAAAGACGACATCATAGTGGACCAGAAGGAGATCTACGAGATCGACAGTTTCATCGACGGCTCCACCATGACTTTTGCCGATGCGCCCTGGCCGGGCCTTTCGCCTGACCTGCTCAGCATCTTCCTCGTCGTTGCCACACAGGCGAGAGGGAGCGTGCTGATTCATCAGAAGATGTTCGAGTCGCGCCTGTTTTTCGTGGACAAGCTCATCGACATGGGGGCACGCATTATATTGTGTGACCCGCACCGTGCGGTTGTCATCGGGGCAGGGAAGTTCAACTGCCTGTATGCCACACGCATGGTGTCACCTGACATACGCGCCGGTATAGCCATGCTCATTGCGGCTCTCGGAGCCAAGGGCACGAGCGTGATCCAGAACATAGACCAGATAGACCGCGGATACGAAAAAATCGACGAGCGTCTCAACCGACTCGGAGCGAAGATAATCCGAACCGCTGACTGACAGCAGACGTTATGTTGTCAGAAAGGGGTGTGCAAATTCCCCCGAATAATCCGATAGCTTATGATCACGGAAGAAGAAATCATAGAAATAGGGAAGTTTCAGAAAACCCACGCTCTGAAAGGGGAACTGAACACGTTGCTGGACGTGGATCCGGAATATCTCACGGACGGCCATCCGGCCATAGTGGATGTAGATGGTATCTACGTGCCCTTTTATGCCGACTCGGTGCGTCCCAAAGGCACATTCTCATATCTTGTCAAACTTCAGGGCATTGACACAGAAGAGGAGGCGAGAGAGTTTGTAAACCACAAGATTTACGGTCTGCGCGAGGAGGTGAAGCGTTATCTGGCTGAAGAGGATGAAGAGATCGCTCTCTTCGACGAGCTTATAGGACTCACGGCCATTGATGAGCATCAAGGTGTAATAGGAGAAATCACCTACATAGATGACTCCACGGATAATCCGCTGTTTCATATTGAGACTCCAGAGGGGGACACCGTATATGTGCCCGTGCACGATGATTTCATCACTGCCGTCTCTCCGGAGGAGGGTGAAATAAGGTTTAACCTCCCCGACGGCTTAATCGACATCAATAAAAAATGAAGAAATCAATCATAACCATATACGTAGGGCTGACATCGCTTCTATTTTCCGCTGTCCCTGCCCTCGCCGCTCCGGAGGAGCGCAATCACGACCTCGATGAGCTGACCTTCTCCGAGATGCTCGCCAGCGTGGAGACCGGTAAGGGGGGAGATCTGATAAGACAGTTCCAGGAGAAGGAGGCGCGGTCCAAGCTGAGCAAAAATTATCAGAAAAACGGCACCAACCTCGAGACGTGCCGCAACAAGGAGGTGCTCGTGCTGACCATTCCCGCCGACAAGCTCTTCGCTCCCAACGATGTGGAGTTGCTTCCGGGAGTGGGGGAGTATCTGAATCCCGTGAAGCGGTATCTGCGCGAGCCGGATATGTATCGTGTGCTGCTTGTGATGCACACGGACAATACCGGCTCGGAGGTCTATCGTGAAGAGCTGACAGCCGACCGTGTGGAGGCCGTGTTCGACTGGTTCAACAACCAGGGTGCGGACACCTCGTATATGTTTGCCTACTCCATGGCCGACGATATGGGAATCGTGCCCAACACCTCGATGGAGAACCGTGCTAAAAACCGCCGGCTCGAAATCTATCTCATGCCGGGCTCGCGAATGGTGAAACAGGCCTCCTCCGGGAGAATAGAGTTCTGAAGAAGCCTCTAAAATTATTGTAAACCGGAACCTAATCCATGCGGTCCCGGTAATCCTCATAAGTGAACTCTCTCAGCAGTATGGGGGAGTTTTCTTTTGGCTTGAACCAGATGGAGGGATGCTGCACACCGTTGAACATATTGGTCTTAACCGTGGTGTAGTGATTCATGTCCTTAAGTGTGAGACGCTGTCCCGCGTGCAGAGGCTCCTCAAACTTCCAGTCGCCCACGAAATCGCCGCTCAGACAGGAATTTCCGCCGAGACGATAGGGTATGCCCGTCGGGGCGTCATCCGGCAGGGACTCCGCTATCGCGGGCTTGTAAGGCATCTCCAGGCAATCCGGCATGTGGCACGCAAACGAAGCGTCGATTATTCCGGTGCGTATTCCGGCATCCTCCACCACGTCGAGCACCTCGGTGACCAGGTCTCCCGTCTGCCATGTGAAGGCGCTTCCCGGCTCCATGATGATCTCCAGGCCGGGATACTCCTCTTTCAGTTTCCTCAGCAGAGATATGAGGTGGTCAATGTCATAACCCTCGCGCGTCATGAGGTGCCCTCCCCCCATGTTGAGCCATTTTATATGAGGCAGAAGATGGCCATACTGTGCTTTGAAGGCATCGAGCACCTTTTCGAGGTCGTGGCTGTCGGATTCACACAGGGCATGAAAATGCAGTCCCTCCACACCCTCCGGCAGACCGTCTCGCAGGGCCTCCGGTCCCTCTCCGAAACGGGAACCGGGCACACAAGGATTGTAAATATCCGTCTCTATCACGCTGCAATGGGGATTGACGCGCAAGCCCGCGCTTACCGGCGTGTCGGGATGAGCCTCGTTCCACTCCTTAATCTGCGGGGCAAAACGGTGATATTGAGCAAGCGAGTTGAAGGTGATATGCGAGCATCCGGCCAGAAACTTCGGAAACGTAGCCTCGGTATAGACCGGACAATAGGCGTGAACATCGCCTCCGAGATAGTCAAGTGAAAGCTGCATCTCGTTGAGCGAACTGGCAGTGGAGGCCCTGAAATATCTTGCGATAACGGGGAAGGTCTTCCAAAGGGCGTTAGCCTTGAAAGCCATGATTATTTTCACTCTCGCCGTGTCCGCCACATGGCGAAGCAATTTGAGATTTCTCTCAAGCCGGTCTTCATAAACGATGTAAAACGGCGTGGCGATTTCCGGAAAAACCTCCGGACGCATATCTTTATTATCTTGCTTGGTCATATTTCTTTCGAGATGATGAAAATGATACCTCGGCATCCTGTCACAAAATGTCGAATCTGGCGAATTTAAGGAGGAGTTTCTTCTCTCCCGACTGGTCGAACTGCACCGTAATGGTGTCTTCACCCGAGAAAGAGGACACGGCCACGATCTCTCCCTCGCCGAAACGCCCGTGGCGTATCCTCATGCCGCTGCGGAGTTCGGCGGCTGTGTGCTGTGCCGTGGGGGTGGAGGCGGGAGAGGATGCGGCTACCCTTGGGCGCGAAGTGAAACCGGGAGGAGTGACTTTGTCATGACTACGCCGAATGTCGCTACCGCTCCGGTAATTGTCGACGGGATTTATGAAATTCCGCCCGTCATCGTTCATCACACCCGACGACTGTACCTTTATAAAGCGTGTGTCGATTTCACTGAGAAAGCGCGAGGGTCTCGATATGACCGTCTGCCCGTTGCGGAACCTGGAACCAGCGTAGGTCATTGTACATGTCTCCTTTGCGCGGGTTATGGCCACATAGAGCAATCTCCTCTCCTCTTCGACTTCAGCCGGCGAGTCCATACTCAGGGCCGAGGGGAATAGTTCCTCCTCCACGCCCACGATGTAGACGTGCTTGAACTCGAGTCCCTTCGCCGCGTGGGCTGTCATGAGTGTCACTTTCGGCTCCGGGGTATCCTCCTTCTCGTCCTGGTCGGTGGCGAGCATTACTTCCGAAAGGAAAGCGGCCATTCCCGTGTCGCTCTCGCCGGTCTGGGCACGAAGCTCCACAAAATCCTTAAGACCTGACAGCAATTCGGCGAGGTTTTCCTGCTTGCTGATGCTTTCGGGAGTCTTGTCGTGTGCCAGCGCCACGAGGATACCTGTGCGGTTGAACACCAGCTGACCTACACTGTAAGCGTCCTGCCCCGACATATTTTCTTTCACGAAGAGGTCTATCAGCTCACGGAACGCATCGAGTTTTCTCAACGTGCCGGCATTTACTCCGAGATTGTATTCTCCCGGCGAGGAAATGACGCTCCAAAGACTGACGCCGGCCTCCATGGCGGCCGCCTGGAGTTTCTTCATCGTGGTCTCCCCTATGCCCCGGGCCGGATAGTTGATGACCCTGCGCAGGGCTTCGTCATCATCCGGATTGACCGACAGGCGGAAATACCCTATGGCATCCTTGATTTCCTTGCGCTGATAGAAGGAGAGGCCGCCGTAAATCCGGTACGGGATGTTGCGCTTTCGCAGCGATTCCTCCAGCACGCGGCTCTGTGCGTTTGTGCGGTAGAGGATGGCGTAATCGTCGAGGGAATCGTGAAAGGTGAGCTTCGACCGGGATATGAGGTTGGCCACGAGATAGGCCTCTTCCATATCGGAATATGTGCGCACGATGCGCACCGGATCACCCTTGTCGTTTTCAGAGTAGACGTTTTTCGGAATCTGACGCGTGTTCTTGCTTATCAGGCTACCTGCAGCATTGATGATGTTCTGGGTGGAACGGTAGTTGCGTTCGAGCTTGAAAATCTTCAGGCCGGGGTAGCGTTTCTCAAGATTCAGGATATTGGTGATGTTGGCTCCTCGAAAGGAGTAGATGCTCTGGGCATCATCGCCCACTACACAGATACGGTTGTCTTCCCCGGCGAGCTGCGAGATGATGAGGTGTTGCGCGAAATTGGTGTCCTGATACTCATCCACGAGGATGTATCGGAAGAAATCGCTGTAATGCCTTCTGACATCCGGAAAATCACGGAGGAGGATGTTCATGAAATAGAGGATGTCGTCGAAGTCCATAGCATCGGCCCGGCGGCATCTCTCGGTATATAGGCTGAATATTCTTGCGGTCATCGGACGCCGGGCCTGACGGTCGGCAAGCTGGAAGGAGGGGTCAAGCGCATATTGCTCGGCGCTGACCAGGGCATTCTTAGCATTGGAAATAACCGACGCCAAGGTAGCTGGCTTGTAGATTTTCTCGTCAAGACCCAGATCCTTCACGATCGACTTTATGAGTGACCGTGAATCGGCGGAATCATATATGGTGAAGGTACGCTTGAACCCGAGTTGCTCCGCATGGGCACGGAGTATGCGCAGGAAGATGGAATGAAACGTCCCCATCCAGAGCCGCGAGGCCGTGCGCTCTCCCACTATGCCGCGTATGCGTTCCTTCATCTCGCGGGCGGCCTTGTTGGTGAATGTAAGGGCCAGGATGCGGTATGGCTCGTAGCCATGCTGAAGAAGGTCGACTATCTTGTAAGTCAACACCCTGGTCTTGCCCGAACCCGCTCCGGCTATGACAAGAGCCGGGCCGTCGCTGTAAGTGACGGCCGCACGCTGCTGAGGATTCAGAAGGTCGAGATAACTGTAATCCGGTTCCTGATTCTGCATTGTTCAATTCTCGCTCGTTCCCGCCAGGGATATGGTGTGCCAGTCGGGAATGGTGGGTATAAAGTGATAGCTGCCGTTGGAGTGATCGAACACGCAGCAATAATGTTTGAGTCCGTTGGAGACAATGAGATATTTTGCCTTCCACACCATGTTATAGCGGGCTATCTGGTCGAATGTGTCCTGCGTGATGCTGACAGTAGGGGCCTTGTATTCAACCACGACAAGGGGAGAGCCGTCGCGCCCGAATATCACCGTATCGCTCCGGCGGCTGAGGCCGTTCACATCGAGAGAGACCTCGTTGGCCATCAGGGACTCGGGAAAATGATAGTCGGAGACGAGCCATGCCGTGAAGTGCTGACGCACGAACTCCTCCGGAGTCAGGGCCACATACCTGGCTCGCAGAGGATCGAAGACTTTCAGAATACCCTCGATTTTCCTGACTTTCAGCTTTACCGGCGGCAAAGCGAGAATGGGGAAAACGGGCATTTCGTGTGCATCCTGACTCACTTACCTGGCCTCCTGCGCTGTCTTGATGGTGTTGTAAGGAAGATATGCGGGGTCATACAGTCCGTTGAGGATGTCGGCCAGACGCAGGCCTCCCTTGAGAAGCTGATCTTCGATGACGGGAGTCCATTTCGCTATGTAGTCAAACGAAATGTTGGTGCCCTCCGGAGTGGTGTTGTAGACTTCCGTGGCTATGCGGTATGTCTCGCGCCCCCAGGTATCGGCGTCTCCTGCCATCAGGAGCGCCTCCTCTTCGGGAGTGACGCGGTCTATCTGCTCCTGCCATTCGGTGTAGGTCCATTTGTGGCCTGACTCCACTATGCTCGAATCCCAGATGGAATGAAGGTTTTTGTCGGAATTGAAATACTTCACCATCCACTTGTTGCCTCCGAGGTCGGAATAATGGCCCATGTGCATCGGCTGATGAATGTCTCCGAGGCAATGCACGAGAATCTTGAGTGCAAGCTGCTGATCATGTGCTGAAGCCTCGGGATTGGAGAGTATGTATACCTGCTCGTTTATGGCCGAGACAACGTCGCCGGTGCGGTTGCGAGGAGCCGTATCATACTCCTGGTCGGCGTCTATGTTGCGGTAATGCCAGGTCTTGGTGTGGGCGTAGGTCGGAGTGTGGGAGGCGTTGTCAAGCCAATTGGACCAGTAGACTATGCTTCTTCCGCCCAACATGTTTTCCACAGCCGCCTTCGTAGTGGGAGTGAGATGCTTCTCGGCTATGTAGGCCACCACGTCATGTCCTTTCTGACCCCAGGCGTAAGCACCGGAAGCCGTGAAAGCGGTGGCGGCGAATAAAAATATATTGCGTAATGTCATTGCATCATTGATTTTTCGTTACGCAAAATTAGTAAAATATATTGGAAAAAGAGTAATTTTGCACTCAAGTAGTGAAAAATTCGGCTGTGCTCATCCACGGCCATAATTCCAAAAGCTGATCCGACACATCATGGAAAGTACAAAGAATACCGACACACTCTCCGCCAAGGCTGATTTCAGACGCAAGCCGGAATGGCTCAAAATCCGTCTGCCCCGCGGATTCAAGACCACGCAGGTGGTGGGACTGCTCAACGAGAAACATCTCCACACCATCTGTAGCAGCGGGATGTGTCCCAATAGGGGGGAATGTTGGGGCAACGGCACCGCCACGTTCATGATAGGGGGAAATGTCTGCACACGCGCGTGCAAGTTCTGCAATGTGGCCACCGGCCGCCCGGCTCCCCTCGATGAGAAGGAGATAGAGGATATCGTGGAATCCGTGCTCTCCCTCGGACTGCGCCACATCGTCATCACGTCGGTGGATCGCGACGACCTCCCCGATTACGGCGCCCACCACTGGGCTCGGATGATACGCCGCCTGAAGGAGGAATGTCCGGGAGTCACCATGGAGGTGCTGATACCCGATTTCAGAGGACGCACCGACCTCATAGATCTGGTGATCGCCGAGAAGCCGGAGGTCATCTCCCATAATATGGAGACCGTGCGACGGCTGACCCCGAGTGTGCGCTCCGTGGCCACGTATGATACTTCTCTCGACGTGATACGCCACATCGCCCGCAGCGGCATACGGAGCAAGAGCGGAATCATGCTCGGGCTGGGAGAGACGCGCGAGGAGATTCTCGAGACTATGGACGACCTGCGCGAGGCCGGCTGCGAGGTGATGACGATAGGGCAGTATCTCCAGCCCACACGCGATCACTATCCTCTGCAGGAATATGTCACTCCCGAGACCTTTGAGGAATACCGGCTCATCGGCGTGCAAAAGGGATTCCGGCATATAGAGAGCGCACCGATGGTCCGCTCAAGCTATCATGCCGAGAAGCACGTACACTGAGACACTATCCCTATCACACCGTGAGCACCTTGAACGGGAGACCGTATGATTCTATGAGTCGTACGGTCTCTTTGTCGAGGGAAATCTTGCGGCGCGAGTGTATGCGTATGGCCTGGCGCGACTGACGGTCATATATCTCAAGAAAGAGATCGCCCGAGCGTCCACCTTCGGCGGGATGCAATGAGGAGAGTTTGTTGAAAAACTCCTCATCCTGGTGGTTTATGTCGAGATAGATGCTCACAGCATTGGCGACAGTGCCGCAAATGCTGTCGAGAGGGAGCACTTCCTGGATTTTCAACTCCAACTCACCGTCGCGGAACATCTTGGGCTGCACGGTGCCGCGCACCAATACGGCATGGCCCTCCTTGAAGCGGGGATAAACCGAATCGAAATCGCGCCCGAAGAAGGCAAACTCATACTTCCCGGTGAAGTCCTCAATCGTCACTTTGCCGAAGGGCTGACCCTTGCGGGTGCTTTTTTCGGCCGTCGCCACGACCATGCCTCCCAGCTGTATCTGGGCACCGAGGGTCATTTTCTCCTCCAGGTCGCCACACGAGGCGTTACACCCGTATGTAAGCTCCATATAGTAGGGGTCAAGCGGGTGGGCGCTCAGATAGATGGTCACCATTTTCTTCTCCTCCTCAAGCAGACGAAGGCGCGGCCATTTCTCAAACGAGGGGTAAGGGGGACGGTTAGTCTCGATCGTGTCGAGATCGTCGAAGAGGCTCGCCTGGAGGGAATTTTTGTCATTCTGGAGATTCTGCCCGTATTTCACGAGCATATCCGTATACGTAGTGTCAAACATCGGTGCGAGCATCATCTCGCGTGCGATGTCGAAGCTGTCAAAAGCCCCGGCGAGGGCAAGCGACTCAATGGCCGAGCGGTTGCAGGCGGAGAGGTTGACGCGCTCCACGAAATCATAAATATCCTTGTATGGCCCGTTTTTGTCACGCTCCGAGATAATGGCAGTTACGGCGTTGACTCCCACGCCTTTCACGGCGGCGAGGCCGAAACGTATCTGCCCGGAGGAGGAAACGGCGAATTTCTCGCGTGATTCGTTGATGTCGGGACCTGCCACATCGAGACCCATGCGCACGCACTCGTCCATGATGGTCTTGAGCTTGTCCGACATGTTGACGTTGCGGCTCAACACTCCGGCCATATATTCCGCAGGGTAGTTGGCCTTGAGATATGCCGTCTGATAGGCCACCCAGCTGTAACATGTGGCATGGCTCTTGTTGAAGGCATACGAGGCGAATTTCTCCCAGTCGGCCCAAATTTTCTCCAGCACCTGCGCCTCATGGCCGTTGGCCTGGCCCTGCTCCATGAATTTCACCTTGAGTTTGGCCATCTTGTCGATCTGCTTCTTACCCATTGCCTTGCGGAGCATATCGCTCTCGCCGCGCGTGAAATTGGCAAGCAGACGCGACAGCAGCATCACCTGTTCCTGATAGACCGTGATGCCGTAGGTCTCCTTGAGGTAACGCTCCATGATCGGGATGTCGTAGATAATAGGCTCCTCGCCATGCTTACGGGCTATGAAGGAGGGTATATAGTCCATCGGGCCGGGGCGATAGAGGGCGTTCATGGCTATCAGGTCCTCGAACTTGGAGGGCTGGAGTTTGCGCAGGGAATTCTGCATTCCGGTAGATTCAAACTGGAAAGTGGAGGTGGTGCGTCCCTCGCAGTAAAGCTTGAATGTGGCGGGGTCATCGAGGGGAATATGGTCTATATCGAGATCGATGCCCCGTGTCTGCTTTATGTTGGCCAGGGCCTCCTTGATTATGGAGAGGGTCTTGAGACCCAGGAAGTCCATCTTGATGAGGCCCGTCTCCTCGATGACCGAGCCCTCATATTGGGTGACAGTGAGACGCTCGTTGGTCGCGGCGTCAGTGGCCGTGGATACGGGCACCCAGTCCGTGATGTCGTCGCGACAGATTATAACGCCGCAAGCATGCACGCCCGTGCCGCGCACGTTACCCTCAAGCTGCACGGCATATTTCATCGTCTCGCGTACCCTCTCGTCGGGATTCCGCGTCTCGGCCTCGAACTCCTTCACATACTTCAGGCAGTTTTTCAGATTGATTTTCGGAGCCTTGCCATCCACCTCCGGCAGACGGTCGGGGATGAGCTTCACAAGACGGTTTGATTCCGGCACTGAGAGCTCCATGACCCGCGCCACATCCTTGATAGCCATTTTGGTGGCCATGGTGGAGTAGGTGATGATATGCGCCACTTTCTCCTCTCCATATTTGTCTGTGACATATTTCAGCACCTCTGAGCGGCCGTCATCATCGAAATCCACATCGATATCGGGGAGGGAGATACGGTCCGGATTGAGGAAACGCTCGAAAAGCAGGTCATATTTGATGGGGTCGATACGCGTGATGCCCAGACAGTAGGCCGCCGCGCTTCCGGCTGCGGAGCCGCGGCCAGGCCCGATGCTGACACCGAGTTTCTCGCGTCCCGTGTTGATGAAGTCCTGGACTATGAGGAAGTAGCCCGGAAAACCCATGGTCTTCATTATGTAGAGCTCGAAGTTCAGACGCTCGGCAACCTCATCGGGGAGGGGATCCCCGTAAATCTTCCTGGCTCCCTCCATGGTGAGTTTTGTCAGATAGTCCGCCTCGAACTTTATACGGTATAGCTTGTCGTAGCCACCCAGACGCGCGATTTTTTTCTCACCCTCCTCTCGGCTGAGCACCACGTTGCCGTTCTCATCCTGCGTGAACTCGTCATAGAGTTGCTCCTCGGTGATGCGCGAGCGGTATTCCTCCTCCGTGCCGAACGAGGCCGGAATCTCGAAGGTGGGCATGATGGGGGCATGGTCGATGGAATAAAATTCCACCTTGTCGAGAATCTCGGCGGTATTCTCAATGGCCTCGGGCACATCGGAGAAAATGCTCAACATCTCTTCGGTGGTCTTGAGCCATTCCTGCTTGGTGTAGTGCATACGCTCTTCGGTAAACTTCTTTCCCGTGGAGACGCATATAAGCCTGTCATGGGCCTCGGCATCCTCCTCCTTGGCGAAGTGGACGTCATTGGTGGCTATCAGCTTGATGCCATGTTTGCGGGAAAGGTCCATCAGCACTTTGTTCACCTTGATCTGGTCGGGATACACCTCGGTGTTCGCATTCTCCTTGAACGTCTGGTGCCTCTGAAGCTCCAGGTAATAATCATCACCGAATGTCTCCTTATACCACAGCACGCGCTCCTCGGCTTTGTCGAGTTCGTCGTGCAGGATAAACTGCGGCACCTCACCTCCCAGACAGGCGGAGGATATGATCAATCCCTCGCGGTGAGCGGCCAGCTCCTTACGGTCGGTGCGAGGCTTGTAATACTGACCCTCCGTCCATGCCTTGCTGATTAGCTTGACGAGATTGCGGTAGCCCGTGAGGTTTCTGGCGAGCACTATGAGATGCTCGCCCTTGTCGTTCTTGTCAGCATGGGAGTGAAGATCCTCCTTAGCCACATACATCTCGCATCCGAATATCGGCTTGAATTTCTCTTCATCCGGTTTGCCGGAATTCACCTTGTTGACATAATTGGCAAATTCCTTTATGCCGAACATATTGCCATGGTCCGTGAGGGCCAGACCGCGCATACCGTCGGCCATGGCCTTGTCAACAAGTTCGGCTATTGTGGCCTTCCCGTCGAGAAGGCTGTACTGGGAGTGTACGTGAAGATGAGTGAAGGGAGTCATTCTGATGTCGGTTTATCGGGTCCACGCGGCCCTGACTACAAAATTAATAAAAAAGTCGGAAATGCGCAAGAACACTTTTAACCAAAATGTGTTATGCTATAAGGCGACCTCTCCGCGCCGGTTTACATATTCACCACAAGATAACTATTAAGAAGTCTATGAAAACATCCAAGATTTTTGTATCAGTGGCTCTGGCAGCCACTCTCTTCGCGGGCACATCCTGCAATATGTCCAATCTCGGTAAGGGCGCTCTCATCGGCGGCGGTGCAGGCGCAGGCGCGGGTGCAGGTATCGGCGCTCTCATCGGCGGCGGCAAGGGCGCGGCTATCGGTTCCGCTATCGGTGCTGTCGTAGGCTCAGGAGCCGGTATGCTCATCGGCAACAAGATGGACAAGCAGGCCAAGGAGCTCCAGAAGGAGTTGGCCAACAAGGCAACCGTGGATACCGTTACGGATGCCAACGGTCTGAAGGCCATCAAGGTGACTTTCGAGGGTGGTATCCTGTTCCCGACTAACGGCACCACACTCAACGCGACCGCAAAGAGCGACCTTGCCGCTTTCGCCACTTCCCTGAAGAACAATCCCGACACCGATGTACGCGTGTACGGTTTCACCGACAACACCGGAAGCATGTCGGCCAACCAGAAGGTGGCCACGGGCCGTGCCGACGCCGTGCTCAGCTACCTCGTGAACGAAGGTGTATCGCCCACGCGCATCATGGCCGAGGGTATTCCCATGGCGGACTATGTAGCCTCTAACGAAACGGCTGCCGGACGCGCACAGAACCGTCGCGTGGAGGTCTACATTATGGCCAACAAGACCATGGTGCAGAAAGCCGAAAACGGAACACTCTGACCAGTAGAGGAGGCCTCCGGGCCTCCTCATTACGCATCAACCATCCAAGTAGAGGAGGCCTCCGGGCCTCCTCATTCTATATAGGGTATCACGGCCCGAAACGTAGGGACATCGCGTGCGATGTCTTTTAATAGGCAATCTTGTATGAATAAGGTTTGATCCTTTCCCGAGGGGATGGAAGCCTCCTCTACTAAACGGTGAAGAGAATCACGAGGCTGGAGAATACGAGGATGAAATTGGCGGTGGCGTAGGTGACGGTATAGCCGATCATCGGAATCGTGCTGTCGACGCTGTCCTGAATGGCACCTATGGCGGCGGCACAGCATCTGGCTCCCGCCACACAACCCAGGGTCTCGGGTCCGGAAAAACGAAAAATCCTCTTGCCTATTAGTATGCACAGCACCATCGGCACTATCGTGGCTACGGCGCCGATGCCTACCATCGATAATCCTACATCCTTGATAGCCGGTATGAATGTCGGCCCGGCCGTAAGCCCCACAACGGCTATGAAAAGATTCAATCCGAGATTGTCGAGAAACCATACCACTGCCGGAGGTATATAACCGAATTTAGGATGGCGGTTGCGCCAATAGCCAAGCACAAGGCCTGTGAGCAATGCTCCCCCCGTGGTGCTCAGTGACACCGGGACACTCTCAAGCCTGAATGAAAGAGCACCCAAAAAACAACCGACGGCTATGCCGAGGCTTATGAATATCATGTCGGTCGAGTCACTTTGCTTTCGAGCGGAGGTTGTCGGTTCCTTTGTTGTCGATTCAGTGGCCGTGCTTTTCTCAATCTCCTTGGCTTCCGCACGCACCTTGCCCAATCCCCCTAACATCATGGGGCCGATGATGGAAAGGAACCACACGGAGCCGATCGCGCCGAACACATACGTCACGGCATAGCAAACGGGCACTACGGCCTGCATGGAGTCCTTCTCGGCCGCCGGCAATGGTATTCCGGCAATGGTGTCGTGTATGACGCCGAGTGAAGCAGAGCAGGTCTGCGATCCGGCGAACATTCCCAGGGCGGTGCCAGTGTTGTATCCCATAAGTTTAGCCGCTCCCCACACCGTGGCCACACAAATCGCGGCCTCCACCACGGCAAAGAGCATCTGCCGCGGACCGTTGCCCTTGAGAGCGTGGAAAAACTGCGGGCCGACACTGTAACCGATGGAAAAGAGAAACAGAATGAAAAACATGGACTTCACCATCGGAGGTATCGGAATGTCGAGTTGACCGATCACGACGCCTACAAGAAGAGTGGCAGCCACCACTCCCAGGGAAATCATTTTGTAGCGAAGCTGCCCGAGCCAGAAACCGATTCCGATGGTAAGAAATACGGGGATGATTGGATTCTGACGGAAGATGTCCGCCAGCCAGTCGATTACGTCATTCATGGCTGTTGAGGAGTATGAGCAGATGGCGCACGAGCGTGCCCCTGATGGCATTGAAATCCAACTTGGCCCCGGTTTCCTTTTCAAGCGACGTTACCCCCTTGTCGATGAATCCGCAGGGGTTGATGAGGCTGAATCCCGTCAGATCAGTATTGACGTTCAGGGCGAGACCGTGCATGGTCACGAAGCGGGTACACTTCACTCCCAAGGCGCATATCTTGCGCTCCTGCGGTGTGCCGCCCCCTATCCAAACTCCGCTGGCGCCCTCAATCCTTTCACCCCTGACGCCATACTCGGCGATGGTACGGATGACGGCCTCTTCAAGCAGATTCACGTATGCCCTCACGCCGAGATGATGAAGCTCGAGATCAAGGATGGGATAGATCACGAGTTGTCCGGGGCCGTGATAAGTGACATCTCCCCCCCGCTCGATACGTATGCACTCCACGCCTCTCTCGAGCAACCGCTCGGGCGAAAATAGCAGATTCTCCTCTTTGGCGTGCTTGCCGAGGGTAATCACCGGGGTATGCTCCACGGTGAGGAGCCACTCCCCGGACACTTTCTCACCCTCTCGCTTTTTATTGACCATCTCGGTGTGAAGGCGCTTCTGAATGTCCCACACCGGTCTGTAGGGAGCGAGTCCCAGATGCTTGATGCAAATCATACTTTTTCCAATGGTATGCCTCCGACCTCCTTGCCGTTCTCGTATTCCACCTGAAGGAAGCGTTTCACCTCACGGAAGAGTTTGGATGCGAACACGAAATCGTTGAGGCTCTGAGAGTCGGAACGGAAAATGTCACGATCGTTGCCGGTCCAGTCACAATGCCCTCGGTTGATAAATATGATGTGCTCGCCGATGCCGAGCACTGAGTTCATGTCATGAGTGTTGATGATGGTCGTCATGCCGTATTCATGGGTGATGTCGCTCAGCAGCTCGTCTATCATGATGGATGTGCGAGGGTCGAGTCCGGAGTTCGGTTCGTCGCAGAAGAGATACTTGGGATTGAGCGCTATCGCACGCGCGATGGCCACACGTTTCTGCATACCGCCCGAGATTTCCGAAGGATACTTGGAGTCGGCATTAGTCAGTCCCACCCTCTGGATGCAGAAATGCGCCCTTTCGAGCTGCTCGGCATGGGAGAGGGGGGAGAACATCTTGAGCGGAAACATGACGTTGCCGAGCACCGTCTCGTTGTCGAAGAGCGCCGAACCCTGAAACAGCATACCTATCTCCATGCGCAGCTCCTTCTGCTGCTGGGCGTTCATGGAGCGGAGAAGGCGACCGTCATACAGTATCTGCCCCTCCTCGGGACGCATCAGGCCGATGAGGCACTTCATGAATACAGTCTTGCCCGAGCCGCTCTGGCCTATAATGAGGTTGGTCTTTCCGGTCTCGAAGACGGCATTGATGTCATACAGCACCTGGGAGCCGTCGAAATATTTGGATACATGCTTGGCCTCGATCATTGCAGAAGAAGTTTAGTAAGAATGACGTCAGCGAGAAGTATGAGAATCGAACTGGCCACTACCGCGTTTGTGCTCGCCTTGCCGACCTCCAGGGAGCCACCCTTGACGTAATAGCCGTAGAAAGCCGCCACGGAGGCGATGATGTAGGCGAACACCACGGTCTTTATGATGCCGTACCAGACATACCACTCGTTGAAGAAAGACTGTATGCCGTAAATGTAGTTCTCCACCGTCAGCATGGTCGTGAACCGCGCCACGGCCCATCCGCCGACAAGGCCCACGAACATCGAGAGCACGCAGAGCACCGGCACGAAGGCCACGAATCCTATTATTTTCGGAAGCACTATGAAGTTGGCCGAATTGATGCCCATGATGTCCATGGCGTCTATCTGCTCCGTGACACGCATCGTGCCTATTTCGGAGGCGATGTTACTTCCGACTTTGCCCGCGAGGATCAGGCACATCATCGTGGAGGAGAACTCAAGCAGCAGGATCTCGCGAGTGGCAAGTCCCGTGGAATAGCTCGGGATCAGCGGCGACACGATATTGATCGTCATCTGAATGGCGATCACGGCTCCGATGAAGAGGGATATTATGACGACCAGCGGAATGGAGTCCACTCCCAACTTGGAGATTTCGCTGATTATGGCCTTGCCCGACACACTCGCTTTGTCGGGCGCCCGGAAAACACGTGTCATGAAAATGCAGTATTTTCCGAATGTCTGCAGGGATGATACTATCATGGTGCAAAGTTAACTATTTCTGAGCAAACTCACCGCCTCGTGGAGTGTGAAAAGGGCGGTATCCGTTAATAGAAACAAAAGAATATGGCATTATGGCCGTGAAATATTAATATTTTTTTGTAATTTTGTTTCCGGAATATCGAAAACCGACAACAACCCACACTCAGATGATTATAATCGGAATCGCCGGAGGCACCGGCTCGGGAAAGACCACCGTGGTACGCAAGATTATCGAAAGTCTTCCGAAGGATGAAGTGGCGGTCATACCCCAGGACTGCTATTATAAGGACAACGCCCATATCCCGCTTGAGGAACGCCTGAAGATGAATTATGACGAGCCCGCCTCCATTGAGTGGAGCCTGCTGTCAAGTCATCTCAAGGAACTCAAGGAGGGGAGAGCCATCGAAATGCCTACCTACGATTTCATCACTTGCTCGCGCCTGAAGGAAACGGTCCATGTGGAGCCGCGCGATGTAGTGGTGGTGGAGGGTATTCTTGTGCTCACCGACAAGGAACTCCGCGACGCCATGGATGTGAAGGTGTTTGTGGATGCAGACGCCGACGAGCGGCTCATCCGCGTGATCTCACGCGACTGCATCGAGCGCGGACGTACCCCCCAGATGGTGTGTGACCGCTATCAGTCCATGCTCAAGCCGATGCACGAGCTTTATATCGAACCTTCAAAACGGTATGCCGACCTCATAGTGCCCCAGGGCGGACACAATAATGTGGCCATCAAGCTCCTCACGGACTATATCCGCTCGCTGCTTCCCTCGTTCACCAGCATATCCGAGAGACAATGAGATTTTTCCACAAGGCCGTAAAGGATGTGGCGCCTGACCTGCGCGAGAGCGTGGATGTCGAGCCGGCGGTCGTTCAGCTCCCCGACGGGGAGGAATTTGCTGCGGAAATCGTTTCGGAGACTCCGGAGCCGGGTGTGCTGCGCACCGATAACCTCGTGAAACGATATGGACGACGCACCGTGGCCAACCAGGTGTCGATCAATGTGCGCCAGGGTGAGATCGTAGGGCTTCTCGGTCCGAACGGAGCGGGCAAGACCACCACATTCTATATGACAACCGGTCTTATTTCGCCCAACGGAGGCAAGATTTTCCTGGACAACAAGGACATCACCTCGCTCCCGGTCTATAAACGTGCACAGCTCGGCATAGGATACCTCCCGCAGGAGGCATCGGTGTTTCGCAAGCTGAGTGTGGAAAACAATATCCGTGCTATTCTCGAGATGACCAATACTTCTAAAGAATATCAGAAAGAGAAGCTCGAAAGCCTGATTGCGGAGTTCAATCTCGAGAAGGTGAGACGCAATCTCGGCGACCAGCTCTCCGGCGGCGAGCGCCGACGCACGGAGATAGCCCGCTGTCTGGCCATCAATCCCAAGTTTATAATGCTTGACGAGCCCTTCGCGGGTGTTGACCCCATCGCGGTGGAAGACATTCAGCAGGTGGTCTACAAACTCAAGGAGAAGAACATAGGCATCCTCATCACGGACCACAACGCACCGGAGACACTCAGCATCACCGACCGCGCGTACCTTCTCTTCGAAGGGCGCATCCTCTTCCAGGGCACAAGCGAGGAACTCGCGGAAAATCCCGTGGTGAGAGAGAAATATCTCGGCAGAAACTTCATTTTCCGACGTAAGAAATTCAATTGACCTTTCCCCAGATGGCCTCCAACCACCCCCCCCTCACTCCCTCCGGTCGCCCCTCACCGGGTAGCGTGGCCGGACACTTCAACATAGCCGGCGGACTGCTCCTGCTTCTCGGCACACTGCTTGCCGGACTTTTTCTGACAGGTTTCGTAACGGCGGGTGTCGATGTCATGATCCCGGGGCATACCCGCACGGCTCTTCTCGTGACCTCGGCGACTCAGGCTGTCCTCGCTTTCATCCTTCCGGCCGTGGTGAGCTGGCGGATAATGGGGACCAAACCTTTGCAGGCTCTCTGTGCCGACAAGGGATTTTCGCTCTCCGCCCTGGCCGGCATCATCCTGATATACTTCGCTTCAGTCCCGGCGATGGATCAGATAGTCTGCTGGAATGAACACATATCCTTCGGTGGCGCCTTGTCGGGACTTGAGGAGACACTCAGAAAAATGGAGGAGATGAATGGGGCGGTGGGGGAGACCCTGATGGAAACCACATCCATCGGAGGCCTCGTCAGCGGAATTGCCGTGATCGGTATTCTCACGGGTATTGCAGAGGAGTTCTTTTTCCGCGGAGGGATGCAGCGTATGCTGACCCTCAACGGTGTCAACCGGCACATTGCGGTGTGGGTCACGGCTTTCGTGTTCAGCGCGATTCATTTCCAGTTTTTCGGATTCTTCCCCCGGCTGCTCATGGGGGCGTGGTTCGGCTATATTCTCCTCTGGACCCGGTCCGTATGGGCATCTGCCACAGCACACGCGCTCAACAACTCCATGGTGGTGGTGATCACATGGAT
Organism: uncultured Porphyromonadaceae bacterium; assembly: GCA_947174995.1. Taxonomy (GTDB): domain Bacteria; phylum Bacteroidota; class Bacteroidia; order Bacteroidales; family Muribaculaceae; genus Lepagella. The sequence continues at coordinate 9,111 of CAMWLC010000006.1, read as the reverse complement.
GAGTCTGAGGGGTCTGCTGCCCGAGGGGATACGTGAGAGCGGGTTCGCTTCCGAGGGATTCCCATGGCTTTGCATCGCAAGCGCCATCGTCACCACTCTGCTCATCGCTTTCGGCAAATTCTTCAAAACCCGGAACCACGCTAACGATTGACCCGTATGGCAAAGAAAAGCTCCGCACCCTCCACTACCTGGCGCGACATCATCGCCGGGGCGAAAGCCGGAAAGGCTGCACCCGTCACGATATTGATGGGTGAGGAATCCTATTATATAGACTTGATAACAGAGGCCTTCGAGCGTCATTTCATTCCCGAGGGGGACCGCGATTTCAACCAGCTGATTCTTTACGGAGCTGACACCGACATCGAGACTGTGGTGAGCGGCGCCCAGCAGTATCCCTTCATGAGTGACAGGCGCCTGGTGATACTCAAGGAGGCACAGTCAATGGAGAGGGCCAAGCAGCAGCTCGACAAGCTGGAGGGATATGTGAAGCATCCCAACACGAGCACTGCGCTTGTGATAGTCTACAAGGCCGAACCGTTGGGAGCGACATCCAAACTGATAAAGGCCGCTTCCAAAGGGTTGGCGGTGATATACACCAGCAATCCCCTCAAGGAGTATCAGGTGGCTTCCCCGGTGAGGGATTACTGCCGCGAAAAGGGTGTTGGAATCGATGAGAAGGCAATAGAGATGCTCGTGGTCTTCGCCGGCAACTCCCTGAGCAAACTCTTCGGCGAAATAGACAAGCTGACTGTGGCGGGAGGTGCGGATATGAAGCGCATCACACCCGACATGGTGGAGAAAAACATCGGATTCAGCAAGGAATACAACAATTTCGAGCTGGTTAAGGCACTCAGTTTCAAGGATTATGCTTCGGCCATGAGAATAGTCAGCAACTTCGCCTCCAATCCCCGTCAGAATCCTACCGTTGTGACAGTCGGGATGATTTTCAATTTCTTCTCAAAAGTCTGCATAGCACACTTCAACCCCGACAAGTCGGACAGTGCCCTTATGGGAGTGCTGAAACTGCGCAACAGTTATGCTCTCGACGAAGTGAGGCGCGGGATGGCCGCCTACAATCCGGCCCAGGCAGTCAAGGCCATTTCGGCCATCCGGGAAATGGACGCCAAGTCAAAGGGCATCGATTCCACCCAGAACGAACACGACCTGCTCCGGGAATTGATATTCCGACTCATGATTGTCTGACCCTCTCTTTCACCCCCTTCTTTTCTCCATTATGATAGTTTTCTTCTCAGGCACCGGAAATTCCCGCCATATAGCATCGCAACTCGCCCAAGGACTTGGCGAAACCCCGTGTGAGATCTGTCGCACGGACCCCACCCGTCTTGAGTTTTCCGGAAAGTCCTTCGGAATCATCCTCCCTGTTTATGCCTGGGGTATACCACCTTTGGCCGGAGAATGGCTCAGAAGGCTCTCCCCGGCGTTTGTGAGCGAACTGATTTCGCGTGGAACCTACATCTGGGTGATTCTGACCTGCGGCGACGAGACGGGGATGGCTCCCGAGATGCTCCAGGATGTCCTTGAAGAGAGGGGACTCAGACCCTCGGCAATGTGGAGTGTCATTACCCCTAATGTGTATGTGTTGCTTCCCGGTTTTGATGTTGACCCGCAGGAAACACAACAGAAGAAACTCGCCCTCATGGAGAGAAGGATAGGGGAGATAAGGGAGGCGGTCAGCCGGGAAAAGAGGGTGATAGACGTATTTTACGGAAGTTTCCCAAAGATGAAGACGCGCCTGGTATATCCGCTGTTCAAGCGTTGGGGAATCAGGGCTTCAAAATGGCTCGCCACTGAGAAATGCACGGGGTGCGGGGCCTGCGTTAAGGCCTGCCCTATGGATAATATCACACTTTGGCGCAACCGCCCGACATGGGGAGGCAACTGCGTGTCATGTCTGGGATGCTACCATCGGTGTCCGGTAAATGCCGTGCAGTACGGGAGCGTGACGAAACACAAGGGGCAATGCTATTTCCGCTTTCCCAAGGCCGAGAGCATCTCCTTGAGTTCGGAACGCAAGGACTGAAGCTCGTCTATGACGTCCATGCGCCGTGAGACATTCTCTCGGTTGACGCGCAGCTGCTCACGGGCCGCCTCAAGCCGGAGCCCCTTGACCCTCACCAGGAAATATATGATGCGCAGAGTGCGGATAGTGGCGGGGGTATAATATCGTGTGCGGGTGGCAGTGCGTATGGGGGCAGCCTCGGGAAACTCCTTCTCCCAGAAGCGCAGTGTGGCCATTGTGACGCCGAGCATTTCCGCCACGTCGCTTATTTTGTAATATTCCTTGTCGAGTTCGTCCATCGCTTCTGATCAGTCCATCATGTGCCCGGCGTTTTCCGAGAGCTCGAGCATTTTCTCATACCTGTCGGCATCCATTTCGGCAAAACTGTAATTCACCGGGTTTTCCGCCACATCACGATACCTCACTTCATAGTGCAGGTGTGGGCCGGAACTGTGGCCGGTGGAGCCGACACGGCCTATCATGTCACCGCGTTTCACGGTCTGACCCGGTGCGACGCTCATACTGCTCAGATGCGCGTAGCGGCTCGTGTAGTTGTAGCCGTGGTCGATGTCGATGCAGTTTCCGTATCCCCCCTTGCGCTCGGCCACGGCCACGCGGCCGTCGGCCGTGGCGTAGACCGGGGTGCCCTCCTTGGCCGCCAGATCTACTCCCTCATGGAAACGGGTGGCACCGAAAGCGGGATCCTTGCGATAGCCATATCCGCAGGCGAAGGAATAGAAACCATCGGAGAGCGGGAGCACCGAGGGGATATGCACGAGCTTGTCCTTCTGGGCGTGGGCTTCGTCGATGATACGGTCGAAAGATAGCGACTGATTGTAGATCTGACGCTCAAGCAGATCCACACCGCGGCTGAGGCTAACCGCAAGATCGGCATCACCAAGCGAGCGCAGTTCCTTGTAGCGCGTGTCGTTGTCAAGTCCGGCAAAACGCTGGCCCGTGGTCATGGGTTCCATCTGCATGATGACCCTATAGAAATTGTCATCGCGCTCCGAGATGTCTCCCATCACCTTGAGGGCATCGTCAATGCGCTTCTGAAGCAAGCCGTATTGCGACTTCAGGCGACTGTTTTCCTCCCGCAGGTTTCTCTCCGTCGGGGCGGCGAGACCATAGAAAACCGTGAGATATATCAGGCCCCCCGCCGCCAGCGACGAGAGGGCGAACAGCAATCCCTTCCCTATTCTGGAACGCAGGGTAGGGTAGAACCTCTCGAAATTGTCGGTCTCCGGATTGTAAATGTACAGTTTTCTTCGCATCATCTTGAAGCGTGGGGATGAATGGTTGCAAAATTAGCCACTTTTTTGTAATTTTGCAAATTGAAAATTTTACCCAACTCTATACAGTATCCCAACAGATGATGACATCCAAAGAGATCCGCGAATCGTTCAAGACGTTTTTCCGCGAAAGAGGCCACAGAATAGTGCCTTCGGCTCCAATGGTGATTAAGGACGACCCCACGCTGATGTTTACCAACGCCGGCATGAATCAGTTCAAGGACATAATTCTCGGCAACCGCCCCGCGGAGAGCAAGCGGGTGGCGGACTCCCAGAAATGTCTGCGCGTTTCCGGAAAGCACAACGATCTTGAGGAGGTGGGTCACGACACATATCATCACACCATGTTCGAGATGCTCGGCAACTGGTCGTTTGGCGATTACTTCAAGAAGGAGGCGATAGACTGGGCATGGGAATATCTTGTGGATGTACTCGGCATCAACCCGGACCGTCTGTACGCCACAGTGTTCGAGGGTTATGCCCCCGAAGGCCTCGAGCGTGACAACGAGGCTGCCGCAATATGGGAGAAGCATCTTCCCGCTTCCCATATCATCAACGGCAACCGCAAGGACAATTTCTGGGAGATGGGTGAGACAGGTCCCTGCGGCCCCTGCTCCGAGATTCACATAGACCTGCGTTCCGACGAGGAGCGTAAGGCCGTGGATGGCGCAACACTTGTCAACAAGGACAATCCGCAGGTGATCGAGATATGGAATCTCGTGTTCATGCAGTACAACCGCAAGGCCGACAAGAGCCTCGAACCCCTTCCGGCCAAGGTGATTGACACCGGCATGGGATTCGAGCGTCTTTGCATGGCCCTGCAGGGAAAGAAATCTAATTACGACACGGATGTATTCACTCCGCTGATCGATGAGATTGGCACCCTATCGGGTAAGAAATATGGTGAGGACAAGGATGTGGATGTGGCCATGAGGGTCATAGCCGACCATGTCCGCACGATAGCCTTCTCCATAGCTGACTCCCAGCTCCCCTCCAACGCGAAAGCCGGATATGTGATACGCCGTATTCTGCGCCGCGCCGTGCGCTACGCCTACACGTTCCTCGGACAGCGTGAGGCTTTCCTCTACCGCATAGTTGACCGCCTTGTGGAGAACATGGGGGAGGCCTATCCCGAACTCGTGGCCCAGAAAGAGCTTATAAAGCGAGTTATCAAGGAGGAGGAGGATTCCTTCCTCCGCACTCTCGAGAAGGGCATCGGTCTGCTGGACACGGTGATGGCCCAGGCCAAGGAGGCCGGGAAGACGGAAATCGACGGAAAAGAGGCCTTCGTGCTCTATGACACCTACGGTTTTCCCCTGGACCTTACCGAACTCATTCTGCGCGAACACGGCATGACACTCGACCACAAGGGATTTGACGCCGAGATGAAGAAGCAGAAGGAGCGTGCTCGCAATGCCGCGGCGGTAGAGACAGGAGACTGGGTCGTGGTCCGCGAGGGCGACCAGGAGTTCGTGGGATACGACGAGACGAAGGTTCCCACGGAGATACTCCGTTACCGCAAGGTGAGCCAGAAAGGAAAGGATTTCTATCAGGTTATACTGAGCAAGACCCCATTCTATGCCGAAATGGGTGGCCAGGTAGGAGACAGCGGCGTGCTGACCGATGGCTACGGCAATACCTACGAGGTGTTTGACACCAAGCGCGAGAACAATATCGGCGTGCATCTCATGCGCCGAATCCCTGAAAATCCCGAGCTCTCCTTCACTGCCGAAATCAATCTCGCTGACCGCAAGGCTACTTCGGCCAACCACTCTGCGACCCACCTCATCCACGAGGCTCTGCGAGAGGTGCTCGGCGAGCATGTGGAGCAGAAAGGTTCGTTTGTATCCCCGACTGTACTCCGCTTCGACTTCTCGCACTTCCAGAAAGTGACTCCTGAAGAGCTCCGCAAGGTGGAGCACATCGTCAACTCCCGCATACGCGAGGCGATGCCGCTTGATGAAAAGCGCGATATGCCCATAGCGGATGCCAAGGCGTTGGGAGCGATGGCACTGTTCGGCGAGAAGTATGGTGACCGCGTGAGAGTGGTGAAGTTTGGTGACAGCGTGGAGCTTTGCGGCGGCACGCACGTGGCTAATACCGGCAATATCGGCATGGTGCGCATCCTCAACGAGAGCAGCATAGCCGCCGGCATACGACGCATAGAGGCAGTGAGCGGCGAGCGTGTGGAGGAGGTGCTTGACAACTTCCAGGACACCATACGCGACCTCTCGGCATTGCTCGGCAACTCTCCCGACATCCGTCAGGCCGTCGAGAAGACCATACGCGAAAACGTGGCGTTAGGTAAGCAGGTGGAGGAGTTCATCGCCCAGCGTTCGGCCAACCTGGCCAAAAATCTCATAGCGGAGGCCCGCGAGGTCAAGGGCGTGAAGGTGTGTCTGCTCACAGGCACGTTCAATCCCGATGTCGTTAAAAACATCGCATTCGCAATCAAGAAGGACTCTCCGGAACACACGGCCTTTGTGGGCGCGACCGTATCAGCCGAAAAGAAGCCGTTGCTGACCATAATGCTCACCGATGACGTGGTGAAAGCCGGATACAATGCCGGTCAGATGGTCCGCGAGGCTGCCAAACTCATCAAAGGAGGAGGCGGCGGACAGCCCTTCTTCGCGCAGGCCGGTGGTAAGGATGCCGACGGCATCGGCGCGGCAGCCGACAAAATCATGTCTCTGCTCGAAGCGTGAGATGTGAATTGTAATAACTTGGATCACCCGTGACCTCCTTTCCGATAAAGTCCGGAACCGGATAGTCACGGGTGCTCTCATGAAGTTCAATCTCGGCTACGGTTATGTCGGCCAGCAGACCGTGGAATTCATCCACCTCCCACGTCATTCCTCCGTAAGGTACGATCCACCGGGTCTTGTCGATCACCCCTCCTTCACACAGGGAAATCATGGCCATGGCATCAGCGAATGGAATCTCATATTCAAATTCCTGACGTGTATCGCCATGATTGCGCCCCTTGACAGTGAGGAATCCCTTGTCGTCACGCAGACGGATTCTCACCGTGCGGTCAGGATCACGGTTGAGATACCCTTGTACGATGTGAAACCGGGATGTGGCGAGACGCTTGTATGAATCATCTTTAACGAGATATTTATGCTCGATTTCTGTTGCCATATCAGAGAGTGTTTTAGATTGGATTTCCCAAAATTAGCTCTTTTTTCATAATGTCGCAATTTCTCCGCAAGATTTCTTTACGCATATCGTTTCTCACTCTGCTCCTGGGTGCGACGACAGTCTCGGCTGCCCGGGAAATAGAGGTGGATACGCTTGTGTTCTCGCGTGACCCGAAAGTGCTCGACGAGGTGGTGGTTAAAGTAAAGAAGGAGAAATATTCCAAGCACAACAATCCTGCGGTGGAGCTGATGGAGCGCGTGAGAGCCGCGCGGGAGAATACCGATCCCTTTCGGGAGCCCTTCTATTCTTACGACAGCTACGACCGAATCACACTTGCCCTCAATGATTTTGACAAAGACGGCAAGTCGGCTCTCGGCCACGGCAGACTTACATTCATGACAGAGTATGTCGACACCGCCCCCGTGACGGGAAAGCGGCTTCTCAATCTTTCGGTGAAGGAAAGGCTTGCCACACGGCTCCATTCCGAAGCCGGGGGAGACAAGGAGGTAGTGCGCGGACGCAGGAGCGTCGGTATCGACCAGGCCTTTGACCAGCAGAACATCAGGGGAATGCTTGAGGATGCCTTGCGGGAAATAGATGTCTATCAAAACGACATCACGCTTATGCAAAACCGATTTGTCTCTCCGCTTTCCAAAATCGGGGCCGACTACTACATGTATTTTATCACCGACACCGTGGCGGTCAACGGAGTGGAATGCATACGTCTGACATTCCGGCCACATAATGCCGAGACCTTCGGATTCCAAGGCAATCTTTTTATCGAGAAAGATGACCCCGATTGTTTTGTCCGTAGGGTGGACATGAGGGTGCCGAGACGCATCAATCTCAATTACGTTGACAATCTCATACTATCCCAGACCTACACTCGCGATTCAGCCGGAAACCGCAACAAAGTGTCTGACGACTTGAGTATGGAAATACAGCTGATACCCGGCACACAGCCCTTTTACGCCCGACGCGTGACGGCCTACGACAATTTCAGCTATGTCCCGAGAGAGGATCTCAGGGAATTTTACGACCGCCTCGGTTCGGATTTTGAAGTGGAGAATCCTCAGATGCAGGATGATGGATTCTGGGAGTCCAGAAGACTTATACCCCTGTCGGCCGCCGAGAAAAGAATCGGGGGGTTGATGCCCAGGCTGCGTGAGATACCTTTCTTCTATTGGGCCGAGAAGGTGCTGGTGGTGCTCGTAGGGGGATATTGGGGGTGGAAACCGGACTCTCCCGTATTGCTCGGTCCGGTCAATACGCTCATCAGTTCCAACACCATAGAGGGAGTGCGTTTGCGTGCGGGAGGAATGACCACGGCATATCTCAACCCCCATTGGTTCGGCAGGGGATTCGTGGCTTACGGCACGAAAGACCGCAAATGGAAATACAGCGCGGAACTGGAGTATTCCATTCTTAGGAAAAACCTTCATTCGCGGGAATTTCCCGTGCACTCGCTGCGTGCCACGTATCTCTACGATCTTGATATGATAGGGCAGCATTATCTCTTCACCAATGCTGACAATGTTTTTCTGTCTTTCAAGCGCATGAAAAGCGATCTTGCCACCTATCGGCACATGGCCAAAATCGAATACACCCTGGAATTGAGAAATAATTTCTCGGTTAACGCATGGTTTCGCCATGAGCGTCAGGAAGCCTCACCTTGGCTGAGATTTGTGGATGGTTACGGAGTTTCCCACAGTCATTACAATCAGGCGGCTTTCGGACTCACTCTCCGATATGCTCCGGGCGAGAAGTTCGCTCAGCAGAAAACCGTGCGTCTGCCCATCAATATGGATGCCCCGATTTTTCAGCTGACTCATGAGTTTGGGCCCAAGGGCATGGCCGGGTCTGCGTTCACGCTCAACCGCACCGAACTCTCCGTGCAGAAACGGTTCTGGTTCTCGGCATTCGGATACACAGATATAATCCTCAAAGGGGGGATGATATGGAGCGGCGTGCAATATCCTGCGCTGATGTGGCCCAATGCCAACCTCTCGTACACCATCCAGCCGGAAAGCTATTCCCTTATGAGTCCCATGGAGTTTGCCAATGACAAATACGCGTCGCTCGATCTCACATATTGGGGCAATGGAGTGCTCTTCAACCGTATTCCGGGCTTCAAACGATTGAAGCTAAGGGAGGTGATTACCTTCAAGGGGCTTATGGGAGGATTGTCAGGCCGCAACAACCCGGCATGTAATGAATCTCTTTTCCGGTTTCCCGGCGATGCCATAGCAAGGGTCATGACTTCCACCCCTTATATGGAATTGGGAGCCGGCATCGACAATATCCTTACCATTCTGCGAGTGGACTATGTGTGGCGACTCTCTTACCGCGACACACCCGGTACCGACCGTCACGGCGTCAGAATCTCGCTCCATTTCTCATTCTGAATTTTTGTGCGCAAGCTGTTGATAGGGGTGCTCACATATCGTTATTCCTATAGACGTGGCGTGCCACGTCCATAGGAAATGCTGGAAATGGAAACGGGCTTCGGATTTTCACAATCCGAAGCCCGCTTTATTATTTTGGCTTTTCAAGGAAATTTTCTTTTGTCCGATTGGCCCCGGAGGGGCGGAGAGGTTCGATAAGCCCCGGATGGTAGGGGTCAGATGGCGTAGCCGGAGAGCTGCTCGCGCAGACGCT
>CAMWLC010000005.1 GCA_947174995.1 uncultured Porphyromonadaceae bacterium | reverse complement strand
GATCAAGTGAGCACTTACTTTTGATTATATCGTTTAAATTTGAACACTTACTTAAGAACTACTTATCTCCAAAACAATGAAGCATCTCATAGATCCCACCGACCTCACGAAGGAGGAACTTGACTCCATCCTTGACCTCGCGCTCGACATAATCGCCGACCGCAAGAAGTATTCCGAAGTGTGCAAGGGGCTCAAACTCGCCACTCTCTTCTACGAACCCTCCACCCGCACGCGCCTGAGCTTCACCTCGGCCATGATGGAACTGGGAGGCAACGTGCTCGGGTTTTCCGACGCCAAGAGCTCATCCGTGAGCAAGGGGGAGACCTGTGCCGACACAACGAAGGTCATTTCCTGTTTCGCCGACGTCATCGCCATGCGTCATTACGAAGAGGGGGCCGCGCTCGTGGCCGCCATGAACGCCCGTGTGCCGGTGATCAACGCCGGCGACGGCTCTCACGCCCATCCCACGCAGACCCTCACCGACCTGCTGACCATACGCCGCGAGATAGGGCATATCGACGGCATAACCATAGGCTTCTGCGGCGACCTGCGCTTCGGACGCACCGTCCACTCCCTTATCAAGGCCCTGGCCCGCTACAAGGATGTAAAGGTCATACTCATCGCCCCCGACCAGCTGAAGCTCCCCGACTATATGAAGTATGAGGTGTGCGAGCTCAACGGCATCCCCTACAAGGAGGTGAAATCGATGGAGGAGGTGATGGGAGAGCTTGACGTGCTCTACATGACCCGCGTGCAGAAGGAGCGATTCCTCGACGAGGATGAGTATGACCGTCTGAAAGACAGCTTCATACTCGATGCCGAGAAGATGAAGCTGGCGCGCAAGGAGATGACCGTGCTGCATCCACTGCCCCGCGTCAACGAAATCACCGTCGAGGTGGACGACGACCCCCGCGCCGCTTATTTCCGCCAGGTAGAAAACGGCAAGTTCGTGCGCATGGCCCTGATCTCAAGGCTTCTCGAATGGGCAGATGATCCGGAGCACAACAGCAGTCTCGTGCCGGAGGACGCCGTGCGCAACCGCCACGTGTGCAGCAACCGCCGCTGCATCTCGAACATGGAGAACGTGGATACCCTCTTCCGCCCCTCGGCCGACACTCCGGGGCAGTGGCGCTGCGTGTACTGCGAATCCAAGCCGAAGCTGTGACGGACTCTCACTTTTTCGGAAATTTTCGGAGAAGTGAGCGAAATATGTTGTGCAACACAAAAAAAAATTGTAATTTTGCACCGGATATTGATAACCGAAAGGTGAACCAGCAAATATGATGAGTAAACCCCGAAACATATCTCAATGATAAAACGTGGCCGCCAACCATGAAAGATGGTTGGCGGCCATAATTATTTATTGTATATTCAACCGGACAAATAAAATAAAACGACATAAATATTATGAAAATCGGAATAGTGATGGGCTCGAAGAGCGACTGGCCCGTGATGGAGGCGGCCGCCTCGACTCTGGATGAATTCGGAGTGGAATATGAGAAAAGGGTGCTGAGCGCCCACCGCACGCCCTCGGAGCTGGAGAAATGGGTGGAGGGAGCCCGCGAGCGCGGCATTGCAGCCTTCATAGCCGCCGCAGGGGGTGCTGCCCATCTCGCCGGTGTAGTGGCTGCCTTCACCACCCTCCCCGTGATAGCCGTGCCCATCATGACCAAGGCTCTCGGAGGCCTCGACTCGCTGCTCTCGATGGTGCAGATGCCCTCGGGCATCCCCGTGGCCACGGTGGGTATCAACGGTGCTAAGAACGCCGCCCTGCTCGCTGTCTCCATCCTTTCCGTCACGGACCCCACGTTGCGGGGGGCCCTCGATGAGTTCCGCGCCGAGCAGGCACGGAAAGTGCTCGAGTCCGAAATCTGATAATATAGTTTCGTTTCCTACAAATTCATTATTGCGATGAACCACCGCATATTTGTCGAGAAAAACGAGCCATACCGCATCGAGGCCAAGAGTCTGCGCCGTGAGCTCAATTCCAACCTCGGTCTTGACATCAAGACGCTGCGCCTGCTCTGCGTGTATGATCTTTTCGGTTTTGACGATGAGCTTCTTGACAAAACTGAAATGCGTGTCTTCGGCGAGCCGGCCACTGACACCGTGATGCGTGAAATCAATCTCGAAGGCCTGCCCCATCTCGCCACGGAGTATCTGCCGGGGCAGTTTGACCAGCGGGCCGCTTCCGCCGTGGACTGCGTGCACCTCATCGACCCCTCGGCGAGGGTCGAGATACGTAGCGGTCGCCTGATGGTGTTTGATCCCGGAGTGAGTGCAGACGACCTTGAAAAAATCGCCCGATATGTGATCAACGCCGTGGAGTCGCGAAAGAAAGATCTCGGCGTACTCGCTCCCCCGGAGCGTGCCGAGGCGAAGAGGGTGGATGTGCTGACAGGCTTCCGAGACATCACTCCCGGGGAGGCTGACGCATGGTGCAAGGAGAGGAGACTTGCCATGAACGGCGATGACCTGATGGTGACAGTGGAGTATTTCAAGAAGGAGGGGCGCGACCCGCGCGAGACCGAGCTCCGCATCCTTGACACGTATTGGAGCGACCACTGCCGTCACACCACATTCATGACCCGGCTCGACGACATCGAAGTGGAGGAGGGCGCATCGGCCGACGACATCAGGAAAAGCCTTCAGATGTGGCGCGACATACGCGCCGAGTTGGGCCGTGCGGATAAGCCTTTCTGCCTCATGGACCTCGCCACTGTCGGAGCCCGCTATCTCAAGGCCCACGGGCTTCTCGACGATCTCGAGCAGAGCGAGGAGAACAATGCTTGCTCCATCTTCATTGATGTGGACATAGAGGGAGGGGAGAGCGAGAGATGGCTCCTGCAGTTCAAGAACGAGACACATAATCATCCAACCGAAATAGAGCCTTTCGGCGGAGCTTCCACTTGTCTGGGAGGTGCCATACGCGATCCGCTGAGCGGCCGAAGCTACGTGTATCAGGCCATGCGCGTCACCGGTGCGGCCGACATCTGGCAGCCGGTGTCCGAGACCATGAAGGGGAAGCTCCCGCAGCGTGTCATCTCGATGCGGGCGGCGGCCGGATACAGCTCCTACGGCAACCAGATAGGACTTGCTACCACCCATGTGCGCGAGATATTCCACCCCGGATATGTGGCCAAACGCCTCGAAGTAGGAGCCGTTGTCGGAGCCGTGAAGGCAGCCGACGTAAGGCGTGAACGCCCTGTTCCGGGAGACGCGATCCTGATGTTCGGCGGACGCACCGGTCGTGACGGCATTGGGGGGGCCACCGGTTCGTCCAAGGAGCACACTGCCTCCTCGCTTGAGGAGTGCGGCAGCGAAGTGCAGAAGGGCAACGCACCGGAAGAGCGCAAGATCGAGCGTCTTTTCCATCGTCCGGAGGTGACGCGCCTTATAAAGAAATCAAACGACTTCGGAGCCGGAGGCGTGAGCGTGGCCATCGGCGAGCTTGCCGACGGGTTGGATATATACCTTGACCGTGTGCCGGTGAAATATGACGGACTCAATGCAACGGAACTCGCCATCAGCGAATCGCAGGAGCGAATGTCCGTAGTGGTGGAGCGCAAGGATATGGAGGAGTTCGCCCGTTATTGCGCCGAGGAGAATCTCGAGGTGACGCATGTGGCGGACGTCACGGACAAAGGGCGTATGCGCATGTTCTATGGTGACGAAATCGTGGCTGACCTTTCGCGCGAGTTTATCGACTCAGCCAGAGCCGCCCGCCACACCTCGGCCATCGTGGGGAGCATACCTCAGGAGCATCCCTTTGACCGGATACCCTCCGGAGAAGGTCTCACGGAGCGTATCCTCAACCGTCTCTCAGAACCAAACGTCACCTCCCAGAAGGGCCTCATCGAGATGTTTGACTCCAGCATCGGGGCCTCCACGGTGCTGATGCCGTTCGGCGGAAAGACCCAGGGGAGTGAAACGCAGGTGTCGGTGCAGAAGATTCCAGTCGGCAACAGACGTACGAACACGGCCAGCATGATGGCTTTCGGTTTCAATCCCGACCTGACGCAGTGGAGCCCTTATCATGGAGCGGCCTACGCAGTGGTGGACTCCGTGGCTAAGGGTGTGGCCGCCGGAGCCGATTTCCGCCGTATGCGCTTTTCCTATCAGGAATATTTTGAGAAAATGACCTCTCCCCGCGCGTGGGGCAAGCCCCTGGCGGCCCTGCTCGGCGCCCTGAGAATGCAGGTGGAACTCGGACTACCCTCCATAGGAGGCAAGGACTCGATGAGCGGATCATTTGCCGACATCAGCGTGCCCCCCACGCTCATAGCCTTCGGCATAGCTCCGGTGGATGCACGCGAAGTCATCGGCACCGATCTGAAGGCCCCGAGTCGCCGCGTGGCGCTGCTGCGCCATACCCCCCTTGACGGAGGTATGCCTGACACCGAGGCTCTCAAAACCGCATACGATGCCTACCACAAGGCCCTCAAGGATGGGAAAATCACCGCCGCCTACGCCATCGGGGCCGGAGGCGTGGCCGAAGCCATAGCCAAAATGAGCTTCGGCAACCGCGTGGGAGCGGACATCCGAATAGAGGAAGACGACCTTTTCGGACTGCGTTACGGCTCCATTCTCATGGAGTGTGACGATGACCTGCAACTCCCCGGGCTGGAGACTCTCGGAGTCACCGTCTCCACACCCGATGTGACCGTAAACGGAGAGAAAATTTCAATAGAGCGCCTTGCCGAAGCCAATTCCGGAAAATTTAATGCCGTATACCCCGACCGAAGCGGCCTTAAAGGTGAGAGCATCAACTCGGAAGGAAAGATTGGGTTCGCACCTTATCCCGGCGAAGCTGTCGAACACCCTGTGGTGTATCTGCCCGTGTTCCCCGGCACCAACTGCGACTACGATATGGAGAAGGCCTTCCGCCGCGAGGGCGCGGAGGTGACGACAACCGTGTTCCGCAATCTCACGGCAGAGGATGTGGACCGTTCGATAGACGATATGGTGAAGCATATCGATGTCTGCCACATACTCGCTTTCTCCGGCGGCTTCTCGGCGGGCGATGAGCCTGACGGAAGCGCGAAGATGATCGCCAACGTGATCATGAACGACAAGGTTAAGGGAGCAATAGAGCGTCTGCTCGGACGCGGAGGCCTCGTGCTTGGCATCTGCAACGGTTTCCAGGCTCTCGTGAAGTCAGGTCTGCTTCCCTTCGGAAAGATAGGGGAACTCACGCAGGAGAGTCCCACGCTCTTCCACAACGACATCAACCGCCATATCTCGCAGATCGTCTCCACGCGTGTGGGCACTGTGGCCAGTCCCTGGCTCTCCGGCTTCTGTGTGGGCGACCTTCACAGTGTCGCCGCCTCACATGGCGAGGGTAAATTCGTGGCCTCCCCATCTTTGGCCGAGACGCTTATGCGCGGAGGGCAGATAGCCTTCCAGTATGCCGACGCCGAGGGGAACGCCACCATGACCTCTCCGGCTAATCCCAACGGCTCGACGCTCTCCATCGAGGGTATCATCTCGCCTGACGGGAGGGTGCTCGGCAAGATGGCCCACAGCGAGAGATATGAGGAGGGGCTGATGAAGAACATCTCCGGCAACAAGGAGCAGAACCTCTTCCGCAACGCGGTCGATTATTTCCGCAAGAAATGATTGCGTGTGGAAGCAGACTGAATCAAAAGCAGTAAAAAAAGAACAACGAAATAATCTTAACCAATCATGGCAAAGAGTTATGAAGACTCCGGCGTCAGTCTGGAGGCGGGCTACGAAGTGGTGAGCCGCATCAAGAAGCATGTGGCCTCGACGGCGCGCAAAGGTATGATGGGGGGCATAGGAGCCTTCGGAGGAATGTTTGATTTAGGTTCCCTGGGCTACCGTCACCCGGTGCTGGTCAGCGGTACGGACGGAGTGGGCACGAAGCTCAAGATAGCCTTCGCCACCGACCGTCATGACACGATCGGTATCGATGCCGTGGCGATGTGTGTCAACGATGTCCTGGCGCAGGGGGCCGAACCCCTCGTGTTTCTTGACTACGTGGCCGTGGGGAAGAACCATCCCGAGACCGTGGAGGCCATCGTGGCCGGAGTGGCCGAGGGATGCCGCCAGGCGGGGTGTGCCCTCGTAGGAGGCGAGACCGCCGAGATGCCGGGAATGTATGGCGACGGAGAGTATGACATCGCCGGATTCACCGTCGGCGCCGTGGAGAAGGATAATCTAATCGACGGCTCGAAGGTGGCCGTGGGGGATGTGCTCGTGGGGATACCCTCCACGGGTGTACACTCCAACGGTTTTAGCCTCGTGCGCAAGATAGTGGCCGACAACAGACTCGACTATTCCGATGTGCTGCCGGAGACCGAAGGTCGCACTCTCGGCGAGATGCTCCTCACCCCGACCCGAATATATGTGAAGCCCGTGCTCGACGTCATTTCCAAGGTGGATGTGCATGGTGTGGCTCACATCACCGGCGGAGGATTTGACGAAAACATACCCCGTATCCTCGGAGGGGGGATGGGTGTTGAGATAGAGGAGGGGAGCTGGGAGATACTTCCCGTCTTCAAAATGCTGGAGCGTCTCGGGAAGGTGCCTCATCGCGAGATGTTCAATATCTTCAACATGGGTATCGGAATGGTGCTCGCCGTCAGCGAGAAGGATGCCGAGAAAGTGATAGAGATTCTGGCCTCTCACGGCGAGAAGGCCTCTGTCATCGGCAGAATCACCGAAGGCTCGGGAGTCACCATAAAGTAAACCATACATTCCCATCAGGAAGATACATCATGACCAATTTAGCTGTATTTGCAAGCGGAAGCGGGAGCAACTTCGAGGCCATAGCCCGGTCCTGCGCCGATGGAAGACTCGATGCGCGTGTGGTGGTGTGCGTATGCGACCGTCCGGGGGCCGGAGTCGTGGAGCGTGCGCGCCGACTGGGTGTCCCGGTGCTTGAGTTCCGTCCGCGCGATTACGCCGGCAAGCGCGATTTCGAGCGCATGATCGCCGACCGTCTCGACGAGGAGGGTGTGGAGCTGGTGTGTCTGGCCGGATACATGAGGATCGTGGGGGAGGAGCTTCTCGGACGCTACGGCGGGAGAATCCTCAATATCCATCCTGCCCTGCTTCCCGCCTTCCCGGGTGCGCACGCAATCCGTGACGCCTTCGAGTACGGGGTCAAGGTATACGG
Organism: uncultured Porphyromonadaceae bacterium; assembly: GCA_947174995.1. Lineage (GTDB taxonomy): Bacteria > Bacteroidota > Bacteroidia > Bacteroidales > Muribaculaceae > Lepagella. The sequence continues at coordinate 74,980 of CAMWLC010000005.1, read as the reverse complement.
CGTGACGATACATTACATTGACGAGACCATCGACGGAGGCACCATAGTGAGTCAGGCCGCCGTACCATACGACGGGGATGACATAGATGAGGTGGAGGCCATGATACACCAGGCCGAACACCGCCTCTACGTGGACACCATCTCGCGCATAATCAATAGTAAAGAAGGAAAACAAGAATAATGAGAGCATTAGTAAGTGTAAGCGACAAGAGGGGAGTGGTGGAGTTTGCCACCGCCCTTAGCAATCTCGGCTGGGAGATTATCGCCACCGGGGGCACCATGACGGCCCTGCGCGAGGCGGGACTCAAAGTTACCAATATCAGCGACGTGACGGGATTCCCCGAAATATGCGAAGGGCGCGTGAAGACGCTGCATCCCAAGGTGCACGGCGGTCTTCTCGGACGCCGTGACAAGGAGGAGCATCTTGCCCAGCTCAAGGAAAACGGTATCGAGACCATCGACATGGTGTGCGTGAATCTCTATCCCTTCGAGGCTACCATCGCGAAGGAGGGCGTGACGATGGAGGACGCAGTGGAGAATATCGACATAGGGGGTCCCTCCATGCTTCGCAGCGCCGCCAAGAACTTTCGTGACGTAACGGTGGTGTGCGATCCCGACGACTACGCCGGCATAATCGATGAGATTACCCGCACCGGCAACACCTTGCCCGAGACGCGCCTCAAACTCTCCGCCAAGGCCTACACGCATACAGCCGAATATGACTCTCACATAGCCACATACATGCGTAAGGCCGCAGGACTTGACGAAAAACTTTTCCTGGCCTTCGACTTGGCGCAGGGGCTTCGCTACGGCGAGAACCCTCACCAGCAGGCCGCCTTCTACCGTGCCTCTCGCGAGGTGCCCTATTCAGTGGCTTTCGCCCGTCAGCTCGGCGGAAAGGAACTCTCATACAACAATATCCAGGATGCCAACGCCGCCCTGAGCATCGTGCGGGAATTTGACGCTCCCTTCTGCGTGGGACTCAAGCACATGAACCCCTGCGGAGCAGCCGAGGGGAAGGATCTCGCCGAAGCATGGTGCAAGGCTTACGAGGCCGACAAGGTGAGCATCTACGGAGGTATCGTGGCCATGAACCGTCCCCTCACTGGCGAAGTGGCGGCTATGATGAAACCTATATTCCTGGAGATCGTGATGGCCCCCTCGTTCACACCCGAGGCTTTGGAAGTGCTCGCCTCCAAGAAGAACCTCCGTCTGCTGGAGGTGAACATGGAGCGTGACGACAGCAAGACGAAGCAGTATGTGGGCGTGACCGGAGGTCTGCTCGTGCAGGATGCCGACACGCACACCCTTGAGATTACGGATGAGATGACCGTCACCGAGCGTCATCCCTCCGCCTCGGAGCTGAAAGACCTCAATTTCGGCTGGCGCATAGTGAAGCATGTGAAGTCAAACGCCATCGTGGTGGTGAAAGACGGTGCGACTCTTGGAGTCGGAGCCGGACAGATGAACCGCGTAGGCTCGGCCCACATAGCCCTTGAACAGGCCAAGGCGGCCGGTGCCACGGAGGGCCTCGTGCTTGCCTCCGACGGTTTCCTGCCATTTGACGACACCGTGGAACTTGCTTCCAAGTATGGTGTCGCTGCCATAGTGCAGCCCGGCGGCAGCATCCGCGACGAGGATGCCGTGCGCAAGGCCAATGAGAAGGGGATAGCGATGCTCTTCACCGGAATGAGACACTTCAAGCACTGAGCCGTATGAGTAGTGAAAATATTACCCGAGGCAAGAAAGTGCTCGTGGTGGGGAGCGGCGGACGCTGCCACGCCATAGTGGACGGTCTGGCCCGTTCTCCGAGAGTCGGGAAGATATTCTGCGCTCCCGGCAACGGGGGAATCACGGAGATGGCCGAGTGTGTCGACATATCGGTCACTGATGTCAAGGAGCTTGTGGAGTTCGCATCCTATCATGGGGTGGACATGGTGGTTATCGGTCCGGAGGCCTCCCTGGAGGCCGGTCTCGCCGATGGGCTTATCGAGGCGGGTATTCCCGTATTCGGCCCCACGCGTGCCGGAGCCCGCATCGAGAGCAGCAAGGAGTTTGCCAAGCAGCTCATGATGCGCCATGCCATACCCACAGCCGGCTATCAGGCCTTCGATGACTTTGACGCCGCCCTCGCATACATCAAGAGCCGTCCGCTTCCCGCCGTCATAAAATATGACGGTCTCGCTGCCGGAAAGGGGGTCGTGGTGGCCATAACCATGGAGGAGGCCGAGAAGGCCCTGGGCGATATGCTCCTCGATTCAGCCTTCGGACAGGGAAGGGTAGTGGTGGAGGATTTCCTGGAGGGTCCGGAATTCTCGTTCATGTGCGTGGTGTCGGGCCGTAAGGTATATCCCCTGGCGATAGCCCAGGACCACAAGCGCGCTTTCGACGGCGACAAGGGTCCGAACACCGGGGGAATGGGTGCGTATAGCCCCGTGCCCTTCGTCACTCCCGAGATAGAGCACGAAGCCCTTGAGAAAATCATGCAGCCCGTAGCGGACGCACTCGCCGAAGAGGGAATACCCTACACCGGGGTGCTCTACGGAGGTCTTATCCTCACGAAGGAGGGACCGAAGGTGATAGAGTTCAACGCTCGCTTCGGAGACCCGGAGACGGAGGTGGTGCTCCCCCGCCTGGAGAGCGACCTCTACACCCTCTTCGAATCGGCTCTTGAACAGAAGGATTATCCTCTCGAATGGAGCGATGACTACTGCCTCGGAGTGGTGCTCGCAGCCGAGGGTTATCCCGAGAGCTACGCCAAGGGCATCAATCTCGGAAAGCTTGACATTCCCGGGGTGTGGCACATGGGTACACGACGGGACGGCGACCGCTATATCAGCGCTGGAGGGCGCGTCATAATGGTCACGGGGCGTGGAGCCACCCTCGCCGAGGCAAATGCCAACGCCCTCGAGAATGTGGCGAAAGCGGATGCCGAGGGCCTTTTTCACCGCACCGACATAGGACATCATTCACTTTAGACCCAAAGCGACAGAGTATGGATATTGATGGAAAAGCACTCGCGGGACGCATCAAGCGCGACCTTGCGAAGAGGGTGAAGGAGGGTATTGCGCGCTCGGGACGCGAGCCCCAGCTTGCCGTGATACTCGTGGGAGATGATCCCTCGAGCGTGTCATACGTGGCGGGGAAGGCGAAAGCGTGTGTGGAGGTAGGAATCCGCAACACCACCATCCGTCTGCCGGAAAGTATCACTCAAGATGAACTTATCGCCGAGATAGAGCGTCTCAACGCAGACCCGGCTGTGGACGGCATCCTCGTGCAGCTCCCCCTACCCAGGCATATCCGCAAGCGCCAGACACTGGCACATCTCGACCATCGCAAGGATGTCGACGGATTCCATCCGCTCAACGTCGCGGCCATGTGGCAGAAACTCCCGTGTGTGGAGGCCTGCACGCCGCGGGGTATCATCACGATGCTTCTTGACAACGGAATCCGCATAGAGGGACGGCATGCAGTGGTGGTGGGACGCAGCAGTCTCGTGGGCTATCCCGTCTCGAAGATGCTCCTGGACCGCAACGCCACTGTCACCGTGGCGCACAGTCACACTCCCGACCTGGGCGCCATAACGCGTCAGGCTGACATTCTGGTCGTGGCAATAGGGCAGCCCCATCTCATCAAGGGTGACATGGTCAAGGAGGGGTGCGTAGTGGTGGATGTCGGCATTTCGCGCGACCCCGAGACAGGGAAGTATGTAGGCGACGTTGATTATGCCGAAGTGGCTCCCAAGGCCTCCTACATCACCCCGGTGCCCGGAGGAGTGGGCCCCATGACGATAGCCAGCCTGATGCAGAACACCGTGGACTGCTATCTTGACCATATCGACCCGCGCACGGATGATGACCGCGACATCTACACGCAGGGCTTCTGAATCACACCATACGGTTTTTCCAAATAATAACTGACAAACCTCATATTCACACAAATACAATGATTGAAAGATACGGACGCGACATAATGCGTGATGTCTGGACCGAACAGAATAAATTCAACGCCTACCTGAAAGTGGAACTGCTTTCGGCCGAGGCGTGGCGCGAACTCGGAGTCGTGCCGGCGGAAGACATAGAACTCCTTTGGAAAAACGCCACTTTCGACATAGACCGCATCAAGGAGATAGAGCAGCAGACACGCCATGACATCGTGGCGTTCACGCGTGCCGTCAGCGAGTCGCTGGGAGAGGAGCGCAAGTGGGTGCATTATGGCTTGACAAGCACCGATGTGGTGGACACGGCCAACGGCTACCTGTTCCGACAGGCCGACGACATCCTGCGCGAGGATCTGCGAAAGTTTGAGGCGATGCTCGTGAAGCAGGCCCTCAGGTTCCGCAACACTCCCTGCATAGGACGCACCCACGGCATACACGCCGACATCACCTGCTTCGGCCTGAAGTGGGTGCTCTGGCTGGAGGAGATGCGCCGCAACATGGAGCGCTTCGACAGGGCCGCACGTGGTGTGGAAGTGGGCAAGATAAGCGGGGCCGTAGGCAATTTCGCCAACATCCCTCCCTTCGTGCAGGACTACGTGTGCGAGCATCTCGGCATAGATTCCTCCAAGGTGTCTACCCAGGTGATACAGCGCGACCGCCACGCATACTATATGGCCACTCTCGCCCTCATAGCCTCCTCCCTGGAGCAGATGGCTCTCGAGGTGCGCAATCTCCAGCGCACGGAGGTGCATGAGGTGGAGGAGGCTTTCGGCAAGGGCCAGAAGGGTTCGAGCGCGATGCCCCACAAGCGCAATCCGGTCAGCAGCGAGAACATTTGCGGCTGCGCCCGCGTGATGCGCGGATACATGGTGACGGCTTACGAGAACGTGGCCCTCTGGCATGAGCGTGACATCTCCCATTCCGCTACGGAGCGCATCATAATGCCCGACGCCACTATCCTGCTCGACTATATGCTCAACCGCATGATGGGCATCCTCGAGAATCTCGTGGTGTTCGAGGACCGCATGAAGCAGAACATCTACATGACCAACGGCGTGATCTTCGCCCAGCGGGTGATGAACGGCCTCATCGACAAGGGTTTCTCGCGCGAGAAGGCTTACGACACCGTGCAGCCCGTAGCGATGGCGGCTATGGCCAACGGCCTGGCATACCAGGATCTCCTGAAGCAGAACGAGACAGTGATGGGGGCCATGACGGAGGAGGAACTTGACGCCTGCTTCACGCTTGAATACTACATGAAGAATGTGGACCATATCTATAAACGCAATAATCTTTGTGAGTGATGTCTGAGAGATTAGTAGTTACCGGCTCCCAGTGGGGTGACGAGGGAAAGGGGAAGATAACGGACTGGTTCGCGTGCCGCGCCGATATGGTGGTGCGCTACCAGGGGGGCAACAATGCGGGACACACCGTGGTGTTCGACGGCCACAAGTACTCCTTGCAGAGCATACCCTCGGGAATTTTCAATCCCGCTACGGTGAATGTCATGGCCAACGGCATGGTTGTCAATCCCGAGTCCGTGGTGGCCGAGCTTGAGCGTCTCCATGAGCAGGGCATCAACGATTATCAGCTTTATATCTCCGACCGCGCCGCCATGGTGATGCCCTGGCATTCCGCGCTCGATGGCGCATACGAAGCCATGAAGGGAGGCGAGAAGATCGGCACCACTAAGAAGGGAATCGGCCCTGCGTACAGCGATAAGTACAGCCGTACGGGTCTCCGCATGGGCGATCTTCTGGAACCGGAGTATTTCGCGGAGCGACTCCGCGCCGCCCTGGAACAGAAGAATATAGAGCTGAAGAGCCTGGGACTGCCGGAATTCCGCTTCGAGGAGGTGTATGGCCGCTATATGGAACTGGCCGCCATACTCGGGCCCCGTATCTGCGACACTTCGGAGCTGATCAACAGCTATCTGAGGATGCCCGACAAGAAGATTCTCTTCGAGGGGGCGCAAGGCATGATGCTCTGCATCGACCATGGCACGTATCCCTTCGTGACCTCTTCTACTCCCTCGGCTTCGAGTGTTCCGGTAGGAGCTGGAATCTCCCCGAAATGGATCGACAACGTGGTGGGTGTGGCCAAGGCCTACTGCACCCGGGTGGGGGAGGGTCCTTTCCCCACGGAACTGCAGGGCGAACTGGCCCATGAAATCCGCGAGCGGGGCCATGAATACGGCACTGTCACGGGGCGTCCGCGCCGCATAGGATGGTTTGACGCCGTAGTGGCCCGCTATACGGCCCGACTCGCCGGTACGGACTATTGGGCGCTGATGCTCTTCGATGTCCTCTCGGGACTCGACAAGGTGTGTATCTGCACCGGATATGAGTGTGACGGAAAGGTGATGACCACTCCGCCCTCCACCATCAGCCGCCTTTCGCGTTGCAAGCCCGTGCTCATAGAGGTGGAGGGATGGAAAGAGGATATCACCGGAGCCCGCTCCTGGGATGATCTGCCCGAAGCAGCAAAAAACTACGTCAGGAAGATCGAGGAAGTCACCGGCGTGGAGGTCGGTATCATCTCCGTGGGCCCGGACCGCAGCCAGACCATCATCCTTTCCGAGAAACTGAAGGACTTCTGATAAGACCTGAATACTCAACAAGCTGAAACTACTCAACAAGCAGAATATATGTCATTCATAGATGAAAAGATAGTGCAGGAGGGGATGACGTTTGACGACGTGCTCCTCATTCCCGCATATTCCGAAGTCACACCCAACATGGTGAAGCTCGGAAGCCGATTCTCGCGCAACATCAATCTGAATATTCCCATGGTGTCGGCAGCGATGGACACCGTCACTGAAGTCGATATGGCCATCGCCATAGCCCGCGAGGGGGGTATCGGCGTGATTCATAAAAATATGTCGATAGATGCCCAGGCCGCCATGGTGCGCAAGGTGAAACGTGCCGAGAGCGGTATGATCTACGATCCCGTTACCATCCGCAAGACCGCCACAGTGGGGGATGCCCTGCAGCTGATGCACGAAAACAGCATCGGTGGTATCCCGGTGGTGGATGAGGACAACCGCCTCATCGGTATAGTCACCAACCGCGACCTCCGTTTCCAGTCGGATATGGAGATGCCCGTGGAGGAGGTCATGACCAAGGACAATCTTGTCACGACTACCTCACCCTCCCTATCCGAGGCCAGCGAGATCCTGCTGCGTCACAAGATCGAAAAACTTCCGGTGGTAGATGGAGACAATCATCTCGTGGGCCTCATCACATACCGGGACATCACCAAGATTCAGGATTACCCCAATGCCTGCAAGGACTCGAAGGGTCGTCTGCGCGTGGCTGCCGGAGTGGGTGTCACAAGCGACACTCTCCAGAGGGTAAAAGCGCTTGTAGAGGCCGGCGTGGACGCTGTGGTCATCGATACGGCCCACGGACATTCGGCCAATGTTGTCAATACGCTCAAGGCTGTCAAGGAGGTTTTCCCGCAGATTGACGTGCTGGTGGGCAATATCGCCACTGCCGAAGCTGCAGAATATCTCATCGATGCCGGCGCGGACGGCATCAAGGTGGGCATAGGCCCGGGTTCGATATGCACCACACGCATCGTGGCCGGAGTGGGCGTACCCCAGTTGACGGCTATCTTCGAGGCCGCCAAAGTGGCCCACCGCCGAGGTGTCCCCGTCATCGCCGACGGAGGCCTGCGCTATTCGGGAGACATCGTGAAGGCACTCGCCGCAGGAGGAGATGCCGTGATGATGGGTTCCATGCTCGCAGGAGTGGAGGAGTCGCCGGGCGAGACCATCATATACAACGGCCGCAAATTCAAGGCGTATCGCGGAATGGGTTCCATAGAGGCGATGCAGGCCGGGTCGAAAGACCGCTATTTCCAGTCCGAGAAAGTGGACTCAAGCAAGTTCGTGCCGGAGGGTATAGTGGCCCGCGTCCCCTACAAGGGCACTCTGAGCGAGACGGTATACCAACTCATCGGCGGTCTGCGCAGCGGTATGGGATACTGCGGAGCGCCTGACATCGAGACGCTCCACGACGCCAAATTCGTGCGCATCACTTCCGCCGGAGTCATCGAGAACCATCCCCACGACGTCACAATCACCAAAGAGGCGCCCAACTACACCCGGGGCCAGTGAAATCAAAATAATTCTCGAATGGAAAAAATTCTTATCATAGATTTCGGGTCGCAATACACGCAGCTCATTGCCCGCCGCGTCAGGGAGCTGAATGTGTATTGCGAGATTCTCCCCTTCAATAAAATACCCTCCGCGCCCGGACCGGAGGTGAAGGGTGTCATCCTCTCCGGCAGTCCTTACTCGGTGCGTGACGCCGAGGCTCCGAAGCCTGACCTCAGCCATATCAAGGGACACCTTCCGCTGCTTGGAGTGTGCTACGGAGCGCAGTTGCTCGCAAGCGAGTATGGCGGCGAGGTGCACGGAGCCCCCTCGAGGGAATACGGGCGCGCCATGTTGACCGTAAAGGCACCCGAGGATCCCCTGATGCAGGGATTGCCCTCGCGCACGCAGGTGTGGATGTCGCATGGCGACACCATCACCTCCGTGCCGGCTGAATATGAGATAATCGCCAGCACAGAGAATGTGCGCGTAGCAGCCTATCATATCGCCGGGGAACTGACGTGGGGCATACAGTTCCACCCCGAGGTGTATCACTCCACCGACGGCACGCAGCTCCTCTCCAACTTCGTGCGGGGTATCTGCGGATGCTCGGGCGACTGGAGCCCCGCCTCCTTTATCGAGACCACCGTGGCCCACCTGAAGGAGCGTCTCGGCAATGACCGCGTCATACTCGGTCTTTCGGGCGGCGTTGACTCCACTGTCGCCGCCGTGCTCCTTCACCGCGCCATCGGCAGCAATCTGAAGTGTATTTTCGTCAACAACGGACTGCTGAGAAAGAATGAATTTGAAGATGTGCTCGCGCAGTATCGCGGCATGGGTCTCGACGTGACGGGCGTGGATGCCTCCGACAGGTTTTACGCCGACCTGGCCGGCGTGACCGATCCCGAGCGCAAGCGCAAGATTATCGGCAGGGACTTCGTGGAGGTGTTCAACGAGGAGGCCCGCAAGATAGAGGGTGCTCGCTGGCTGGGCCAGGGCACGATATATCCCGACGTCATCGAGAGCGTGAGTGTCAACGGTCCTTCGGCCACCATCAAGTCCCATCACAATGTGGGCGGTCTTCCCGAGGAGATGAACCTCAAGGTGGTGGAACCCCTTCGTCTGCTCTTCAAGGATGAGGTGAGACGTGTGGGGCGTGCTTTGGGAATAGATCAGACCCTTCTCGGACGCCATCCCTTCCCGGGTCCCGGCCTTGGCATAAGGATACTGGGCGACGTGACTCCGGAGAAAGTGCGCATTCTCCAGGAGGCCGATGCCATCTTCATCAACGCCCTGCGCAAGTGGGGATGGTATGACAAGGTGTGGCAGGCGGGAGTGATGCTTCTTCCCGTAAAGAGCGTTGGAGTGATGGGTGACGAACGCACCTACGAGAGCTGTGCAGCACTGAGAGCTGTCATATCCACCGACGGCATGACGGCCGACTGGGTACATCTCCCGTACGAGCTTCTCGCCGAGGTGAGCAATGAAGTCATCAACAAGGTGCGCGGCATCAACCGCGTGGTCTACGACATCTCCTCCAAGCCGCCGGCAACCATCGAGTGGGAATAATAGAGGCTCATTCAGACCCCTCTGAACTATAGTCGATTACACCACTTCGGAACAATCCACACGGATTGATACCAACCACTTACAAGCAATCCACGGTTAACTCGCTGAGTTTTCCGTGGATTGTCTATTTTGCCAGTTTTGAGAGAATCGCCCCCGCTATTCATCCCCGATGAGAGAAAATGACCCCGATGTCATGTAGCGTCACCATGGAGCTTTCCCCAAACATCATCCAACCACTTGAAAAAACGCATTCCTATTGGGTTATCGGGTTCTGACTGGTACTTCTTAGTGAAGTATGGAATCTTAGAGGCTGTCAAGGCTTGTAAGCGTTGGTATGTGCATTCCTTTGCTTTCTCGCTTGGTGGGTTAATAAGTATTTTGTCAACATCCCTGGTTATCTTGTCAAAATCAAGCCAGGATGTAACCTTTTGCAACCGTTCCATTATGGCATCCTCCTCTTTCTTGTATTCAGCCATTGCTGGTGAGTGAAACTCCTTCGGTCGAGTAGAAGTTCTCTCATGCGCCCCTGCAGAGAGTATATTAACTGTATTCTCTTCATTTGCTGCATTATCTATATTGTCCTCAATTTCGGGGAGAGACTGTTGTGATTGAGAGGTTGCCTTAGCTGATTTGTCAAGATAAGATGGCTTCCATCCAGTTGTTCTATACTGGTCGGTTATTATTGCATAGTCGGGGTTCTTAATGCAATCTTCAATGCTATACTTCTCCCATTTTAGCATTGCCGTTTCATTTACCTTAAAGCGGTTGGAAGATTGATTTTTGGATTTAGCATCCACCCTAACGTCAATAACACCTAATCGGTAGAGTGTGCTGATTGTGGCTCTGACTAAGTTCTCACTCAGTCGGCTCTGTGCTTGAAGGTCTGCGTTTGACCGAAAGAACCAACCTTCTTCATCTGCGTAATATGATGATAATTGCAGGAGCGTAAAAAGCATACTCCTACAATTTACATCCATACACGCGGTCAAGTTCACGGGCATAGCCGTAAACTGATATTTGTGTTCGTTCTTCTTCATACGACTGTCTTGTTACCAGTGAAAAATTCCTGATTCCTTTCCGCATATTCTTCTTTTTCAATTTTGATATATTTCAAGAAGTTTTCTTCTGTGGTGTGACCTGTCATGCTCATAATTGCGAGTGTTTGCATACCCTTGCGATAAAGGTTAGTCGCGAAACTTCGTCGAGCAGTATGGAAACCTATACATTGGTACTTCAAATATTTCTTTGATACCCTATCACCACAAACCGTTTGAGATTGCTGAACTATATCATTAAGACCTGCGAGCCGTCCCAGTTCTTTGAGGTGTGCATTACTTTTGCTTTTATCCACCAGTTTGGGGAACTTCCCATTGTATTTTGCATATAATGCCTTCACATAAGGATGGAGGGGAATTGTAACCATCGCTTTTGTTTTTTGGGTTTGGATGGTGAGAATGTTCTTTGGAAAGTCAAATATTGCCTCGTTAATACGATTCAAGTCCGCACGTCTCAGCCCAGTCCAACAGCCAATTATGAACAAATCACGCGATACTTCCATTGTTGATTTCGAGTCAATAAGACCATCTTCCATCAACTGAGAAATGTCAAGATTATATAGAGCCGTTATCTCATCTTCTGTAAGGGAAATTTTCTTCTCCGTTTCTTCCTTGGTTGGTAGGTCTTTATAACAAGTCGTTGTAAGCAATCCTTCTTTTGTTGCTGCATTTAACCACAATTTCAATATTGAAAAAGTAGCACACACCGAGTTGAGGCTATAACCACGACCAGGGCGAGCTATATGATATGCCCAGTTAGTGAAGCGGTCATTAAATTTCTCATTGAACATCTCGAAACTATCAGGTGTACGAGTATCTCTCATAAAAGTCTCAAGCCGTTTAAGAATTACTCTATGATGTCCCTGCGTCTTAACGCTGATATTTCGCTTTGTACCCTTACATATCATCGTAGGTATTCTTTCAATGTACTCTTGAAAGAACTGCGTAGGGGTGCGCTGAGACTTGGCTTCCACCTCATCCACCTTTCTTTTAGCTGATTTTACAGCATTGTCGAAAGCAGGGGTAAAGTCTATGTCTGACATTTTTATTGAGCCAAATAGACAAAAGTTACCTACTTGGGAACATCGTTTTTCTATCTCATCGAGTTGCTTGTTGATTTTGTGCAATTCGCGTTTTTCGCGGACTGTAGAACCTCCTTCCTCATTGCATCGTTGCTTTGACTTATCCCATAGATGGGTCGGGATAGAGACTCCTATGGATTTTTTAGTCTGCTGCCCTTTATCACGAATTATCGCCATTATTAATGACTTTTCGCGATTTGGATATTGCAAGTTAAAACGTATCTTCATACAGCTTTCTTTTCTTTGTTGATTAAATCGGCTACCTTTCGGATTGTAGTCACGCTGGTGCCAGTGATTTTTGAAATGTTTCTAAGGCTGTAGCCTCGTTTTAAGAGTCGTAACTCCTCGGCATACTCCTCTTTGTAGGCTTCGAGCGGTTTGTTGTAACCGTCCTTTCTACCTACTTTCCCTCCGTTAGCTCGGTAATTTCGATATCCGCTTTCCATACGGCTTCGGATAAGACCTCTCTCCATGGAGTTGAATTGAGCTAATATGCCGAGGACGAGGGTAGCTATGGGATTCACCTTTCCATCGGGGAGCATCGTTTCAAGTCCGTTCTGTAAGATATAGAGTGAAATGCCCTGCTCAGTGAAAGTCTCTACCAGTTGGAGGAAGTCAACAGCTCGACGAGAGAGACGGCTACACTCATAGATTAGGATTTTGTCAATCTTATGCTTACTGGTGTAATCCAGTAGTTCACTCATGGCTTGACGTTCTTCTACCTTCTTTGCTCCACTAATCTTCTCGCTGAACACCTTTACCACCTCATAGCCTTGGCGGGAGGCATACTCGCGGAGGTCGTGAAGCTGGCGGTCATAATCTTGACTACTTGTGGAAACACGAGCATAGATAATAGTCTTGGTCTTTTCCATATTTGTGCATATTAGGCAATGAAACCATACTCGTCATTAACTCTCTTCTCGTAGTCTTCGGTGCGCTCTACGAGCGAGTCAATTACATTCACCTATTCATCGAAATACACATCTTCAACAGTCTTGCCAGTTTTCTTGAGAATGACGCTGAATGTATCGAGACTTTTATCATAAACAACCTCAACCCATCCTTTGTACTTAAAGCCCTGCACTTTGAAGGCGAGGCCTCGATTGTCGGAAAGGCGAGTCGGAGAGTTGAAACCCCAGCTCCACATTACCATCAGTTGAGAGCGGAGGATTGAAAGGATATATTCAGCCATACTATTGATATTATGGGTTAATAATTACGCTACAAAATTACAACTAAAGTTATGAGAATCCAAATTATTACAGCTAACTAAAGTTAATTCCACCTACAAAATTGATAGTATGAGTTAATTTCACTACCTTTGCAGTGTAATCTCAACAAATATGGATAAGACACTTTCAATCCGAGTCAAAGAACTCTGCTCAGAGCGTGGGCTGACGCTCAAACAACTGGCTGAGACCATGGGGATAAAACCCGAAAGCCTAAGTCGTGCCCTCGGTGGCAATCCTCAACTCTCTACCTTGGAGAATATCGCCAATGCCCTTGAAGTTGGAGTAGCCGAGTTGCTAACTGGTGGGGGGGCGTATGAACAGCTGACCTCGGATTTTACGGCTATGGTAGTTGAGGAAGGGAAAACTTATCTGTTTCATAGTAAGTCGGAATTGAAGGATTGGATAAATCAATGAATAGTTTCGTTGATATAGTCGAGAGCATCCTCGGTAAAGTATGCTTCACCGAAATAAGGGGATAAATCCTCAATCATATAATTGGAAAGAACGTTTACATTCTCATGCTGCAATTCGTAGATGATACATTCTTTGCTCTTTCTTTGAAGCCAGTGAAATGAGGACACGAGATTTGAGTCGATGAGTGGATTAGGGTCTCCATGCTTCCATCTGCGAAGAGCTGAGGAGAGCCTGCGATAATCAGCCACAACTCTCTCACATTCATCTAAGAGTCGACAAACCTCATCGGCAGTGATATTAGCAGCAAACCATAAACCGTTGATTGCATAATCTCTTTCCTCATCATCAAGATTATCGAAATCGTCGAGGTCGATGTCCTTAAGCGGGCATACTGCATCCTCTATCTCATCCGCAGTGAAAGTGAGGAAGTCTGCGAGGTCGGTTTGAGATTCTTCATTGATGAAGAACTTGGAGATTTCGGAGATGTTGGATTTGGTCTGTGTCATTTGTATATAGCATTGTGTCAATCCTCGCTTTCGGATTATCCTTAGCGATTTGACACCGCAAAGTTAGCACCACCAACCCCGATTTATCGGGTGTCAATAAAAAACAGGCCGACATAGTTGACACTATATCAGCCTTTTATAACTTATATTTTTGGAACGATTCGGGAACGGGGTCAGAATTTACTGATGAAGTTCTTCCACGGCTCTATAATTTGCTCTTGGAATGCACGTTGAGGCTTTGATAATGTTTCAAGAACTTCGGGAGACGGCATCAGCACCCTTCTCTTATAAGTGGTTTGTGGCACGCGAAAATAATTACATAGGATTCTCATCCCCTCAGAAAAGCCCACATTAAGCCCTTTGGTAGCAGGATAATCACATAAAAACTTAGCAATGATTACGGCTCTTCTATAATTGTCTTCCTCGGCACGGATTCCCCATTTTTCATTTAGCTTGATTAAATCCTTACGAAACATATCAACTGCCTCTTTTGACTGTTCCGAGAGCAGTCGAGATAGTTCCTGGTCTTTCTTACTCCATGCGGTTTCAATTCTACCATTCTTCTGACTTTTCGTTCTCGTTGAAGTATTACATATCGAGAGGATTCTATCAACTATATTCTTTAACGGAGCGAAAGGCAGACGCTTAAATTCCTTCTTAACTCTTGCTTTACTATACTGGTCGCAGATTGAGTAAAGGTAATATAATGCCAATCTTATGTCCTCCTCGGTAGCACACTCATCTATAAAAGATACCTTCCCATCTTTAAGAAGAGACAGAACAGCATCGGAAAGAATTTCACTCTCATAGAAGGTGTTCTCAATTTCTGCAATGGTTTCCCATTCCGCTATTTTCTCATCACCATCATACACCAAAGTATTTATCTCCCGCTTCTTGTCCTCCAAAATCCGTCGATAAGATGTTTCCTCATCATGTTCATCTTTGCTCATAAAGATATAATCAGTTATCAGCTCACCATAAATGGGGCAGATATATCGCAATCTCACCGTGTAGCGAAGTTGAGGATGGGGATATGTATCAAGAGTTATAGGCATTATCGGGGATTTTAACCTGCAAAGGTAATCATATTTCTACAAATTATCAGGATGTTATACTGGGAATCTTAGAATTTTTTCGTAAATTTGCATCGTTATTGCCGTAAAAGGCTTTGACAGACATAATGGAAAGTGTTTTAGCTTTCTCTGACTAACGAATCACCACCTCGTATAGTAAGAAATCAGAGATGAAGCGAAAGACGCTGTTCCCTCAGTCGCGCATATACATCAACAATGATATATACGGCAGACTGGGTGAGCTGCCGTAATCGTAACATCTTATTTCTTCGCTTGTGGTGAGCGCGTTAGTGAGATTAAACGCTAAGGTGGCTCACTCTTTTTTATTGTGTCTCCAGAACTAACGAATCACCACCGCCCCAACTGAGCCACTAAGGGCAACAAAATCACTTTTCAGCAATGAAAAAGTATCTTTCACTTCTTTTCGTGGCTCTCTTCGCCACACTGTCATTTGCACTCACCAGTTGTGGCGATGACAACGACGAACCCGATGGAGGTAGCTCAAAAGCATCTCTCACCATCAACGGTCAAGGCTACAAGGAACACCCCACAACTGGAGCAACTTCGACTCTCACTGACTATGGGACTCGACTTGGCATTAAGATAGATGCGGAACTCTATCCTGCCAAATCTGATGAAACCAACTTTTACCCTCGCGCACACATCTCTCTTGAAGCTAAATCCGAAACACTTTCCAAGGGGATAACCCTAACACTCAACGACGGTTATGTAGAGATGATAACAGACGTGATGGAAGGGGACAAGTATGATGAAATCAAGAGTGGGAAAATCACGGTTTCTGAAGTTAAAGGGTCAACCATTACCTTAAACTTTGATAACCTAAAAATTGCCGATGATGACAACAAGACAGTCACCATCAACGGCTCACTCGTTTGCGACTATACTCAAATCTAAATGTCAAAAAGACGCGGGACTTCTATAATGGAGGCCTCGTGTCTTTAACTTTATAATCATCCTTATGGCTCTTACTAAATGTCACGAGTGCGGTCAACAAGTTTCTGACCGCGCAAAAAAATGTCCGCATTGCGGATATGTTCTTTCCTCCTATAATGCAAAGAACGGAATAACTACGAAGAAAAATTACTGGTTATGGCTCGTTTGCGGTATTTTGATGATAACGGTTATTGGAGTGGTAGTATTTCTTTCCACAAAACGTTCCGTTTCTGTTTCTACTTCTAACATCTCTGGGACCACGGCAACAGATTCAGAAGATGAGCTGGTTGAAATAACACCAGAGTTTTCAGAGAAAATCTCCAGATTTTTGCAAATTGGTGAGTTCTCAGATGGTAGAGCACCCGTAATGACTGATGATTATAAGTGGGGATTTATCAACACAAAGGGAGATTTGATAATTCCTGCCTTATATTCAGGCTGGCCCACTGCTCCCAAATTTAACGATGGGCTTGCCTTTGTGGAAAATGAGCAGAGTAAATCTTTTATAGATATAGATGGAAAGGTAGTAATAAAACTCTCCAAAGATGATGTAGCATCTAACTTTGTCAATGATAAAGCCGTAGTCTATTCTGCACACGAAAATGAAGATTATAGTTTCACAATAAGTAAGAATTTTCGTGTCATCAATAAGAAAGGCGAAACGATAACAGAAATTCCAATCCCAGCTAGAGCCAATCTTATTTGGGATGGGATTGGTGGTGATGTTGCGGGACCTGTAAAAGTCAATGAGCGTGGTTTTATACTGCAAGTTGACTATCAATATTTCCTATATGATTTTCAAGGGAATAAGTTGGAGCAAGTAAACGAAGTTGACCCATCCAAATTTGAATATGTAGTTTTTGAAGAAACACGGGGTGTCTCTGATAATAGCATGACCTTAAGAGGAATAAAAGATAGGCAAGGAAATATTGTTGTGCCTGCAAAGGAATGGTACTTTCATAATGAAATTTATGATGCAGAAGCCCAAAAGTCGTATGTAAATCCGAGCTATGGACTCTTTTTAGTTAGACTGGAGGAATCTCCATCTTATCTAAAAAATGTAGACAATAATAGATTTATGGACGAATCGTCTGAGGCTTCCTATTTTGGTTTTGTCAATCTTAATGGCGAAGATACTTTCTCTCCAGACAGATGGGAACGACAAAAAATTCAATCCTATAATGTGCAAAATAGAATAACGACATATTGATTATGGCTCTAATAATTTGTAAAGATTGTGGAGGTCAGATGTCAGACCGCGCAACGGAATGCCCCCACTGTGGCTGTCCCATTGAATTTCAGATTGAGGAAACATTCAAGTCTCAGAATCTGCAACCCCAACAGCATAAACCGAGAAAAACCTATAAAAGATTATGGCTTTCTCTTGTAGTAGTAGGTGCATTAGCGGTCTTTGCAGGTGTTTTCTTCCTTCTCGGTAATAGCACTTTCGGAAAACCAACTCTGAAAATCACCCCCGAATTTACTAAAGCACTTGAACGTTACGACCAAATAGATGCTTTTTCCGAAGGTCTTGCTGCTGTGCGTCGTGATGGGAAATGGGGATATATTAATCTCCAAGGAGAAGAGGTTATTCCATGTCAATTCTCAGATGATTTTCCTCCTGGTCAGTTCTCCGAAGGTTTGGCTTGTGTGGTCGATGACCGTAACGAGGCAGATAAAGAACTATGGAATAAGCGCGTCGGTTTCATCAACACGAAGGGAGAATGGGTGTTGACGGGAGATTACTTTACTGAGAGTCCAAATATAGGGTCTGTTTGGGAAGAAGTGAGTCATAAATTACCATCCTTCAAAGATGGCAAATGTGCGGTATGGAATACTGGAACACAGGAAGTCTTTGACGACAACGAAATAAAATTAGTCGATACCAAAGGAACTATCCATGAAACACCCGATTCTGTTGGGTATAAGATGATTGTGTATCGCCCCTACCTATATACAGTTCCCTATAAAGATATCGCCAATACACGTGAAGAGAAAAAGGTCTACGACGATTATGCTGTCACTGTTGCTCGCGATACGGTTGAATGTGATAATGGAGCGAGATTAGTAACTTGGCAAATATTGGATGTAAACAATTATCCTTATCAAACTAACGAGAAAACTATCCAATACTTCATAGATAATCATGGCAACTCCACTTTGACCTCTACACAGCAGAAAGCCATGGAGCAGCATCTAAATGGATTGATGGCTTCACTGTTGGATGAGCATAATGAACAACTTCAACGAGCTGCCGAAGAGGAACGTCAAAGACGCGAGGAAGAAGAACGTCAAAAGCAAAAAGAATGGCTTTATGGCACATGGGAATATAGCGGCACAAGGGATATGGGCGTTTACTTAGGAGGAGTTAAAAAGGTTTCAGCTACATTAATCATTTCAGAATATAATCTACGTCTCTATTTGAATGGAGTATTATCATATAATGGCTCTTATGAGATACATGATAATGAGACAATAAAGTATGGCAGTAGGAATGATTTAGTAATCAAATTTGACTCCGATTCTCATAGAATTGAATTTGAAAGAGGGAAATACTTCTCAAAAATTTCATCTTCATCAGTCGATAGTTATTCATCTAATAACTCAAGTTCTTATAGTTCGTCAAATAGTAAAGAGATGCGATGGAGAAACCAACTAAAATCATTAACGGATGAACACAACTCTTTACTGGATGAGTTCAGAACGTACCAGCTGAGAGGTCAACTCGACCCCATGAATGCTATGTGGTATAAACAGCGATTGCTGTGCATTAAAGATGAACAGATAGGATTAGCTCAGAATTTAGGTGATTATGATTTGGTTCGCGAATATCAACAGAAAAAATTACAACTACAACAGATATTCAGAAGCATGGGATTATAATCTCATAGAGACAAAAATAGGAGGCTTCGGTCTCCTATTTTTGTGGTCGCTCCTGTCAATTATTACTACCATATTCTTATCAATTTTTAACATCGAAAACTTGACAGGGGGTGGGTGGATGTTGTAACTTTGCGGTCTAAAGAGGGGGAATCCCTCAGTGTCAAGAGACGGACGTATGAGCCGCTCCAACCGAGCTATATAGCAAGCCACGGTGGGAAAATGACACGATAGTATAACCTATAAAACAAGATGTTATGAGCAATTCCAATTTCCTTTCCACCACATCTTCCGTGTCTGAACTCGTTGCGTCCCTGGGGCGTGAGGAGCGACTTGTTGCGTCTGAACTGCCGCCTGTGTGGTGCTTCAAGAAAGTCACTGACATTGTCGAAGGCATTGAGCTTAGGCTCTCCAATATGGCAGGTGGCTATCCGTTTGAGTTTGCAGGTGCCAACTGGCCGACATCGGAGCAACTTTACCTTTGTGGGGAGTTTACAGATGTGGCAATTCAGCGCGAACTCATCTCACAAACAAGCGGTTACGCCGCCAAGCGTTTCACTAAAGCGAAGTATAAATCACAAGTCCGTGAGGATTTTCCGACATTCCGTTTGCACTGGATGCTGTTTGTAGTATGGCAGAAGTGCCTCGGCAATGCCGATTTCCGAGCCAAGCTGCTCTCCATCCCCGAGGGGGTGATACTGGTTGAAGAGACCACTCGTGACACTGGTGGCACGGCTACCGTTTGGGGCTGCAAGAATAAAGAGTTGATAGCCGAGCGCAGGAAGCTCACAGAGCGGATAAATAGGTGGAGTGGTGCTGACCTCACCCAAAAGGCACTCGACCTCAAAATCAACATTGAAACTAACAAAGTCCGCAACATTGGAATATTTGAAGGGCAGAACAACATGGGCAAAATCCTTATGATTTGCCGATGCTGCCTCATTGATGGTATAGAGCCGCCCTTCGACCGCGCTCTTCTCAACTCAGCCAATATCACCATATTGGGCAATCATTTAACATTCTAACCGCAAAACAATTTCGCTTATGAATAGCCATGAGTGCGCGCCAGTGGTGCGCCTACTTCCCAATTCACCTCGTGAGACAGAACAGCTCATTGAGGAGTGGGTTTTCAACGAAGGACACTTTCAGCTCCCTATACGCATTTCTGCATCCATCGTTTCTGACGACAGCATTATAACAGGTCTTAAGGTAATGTGGGTGTGGGATTATGACCTTGCAACCACAATGAATAGAACAATAGGGATTGGGCTTGCTATTGGTCTCAACATAAGGTTGTACAATATCTCAAATACGTTAGGTTTCAAATGGAATCCAACTACTCCATCACAAGTCACTAATACTTTCAGCTCTCTTTTGAGCCTCATCCCTGCACTTAACAAACATATCGTAATAAAAAGATAACATCTGCGCTCACCACAAACGACGGAGATTGGGTTGCGTATCCCCTCAGCGCAACCCAATTAACTTAAGCAATCTACACATTATATAGTATGGAACATATTCACAACTTCCTTACCATTCCATTTGATTCCACGTCAGTAGTTGAAGTTTCAAACTGGCTGACTCATGCACATTATATTCATGCCATAGATTATGAACACAACTGTGTCCTTGTCTTCAACATACCGCACAAAGCTATTGCACAACTTATACGTTTGGGACTATGCGATTATGATGACTTTTCATTCAAGAATAGTCCGAATCCCCCAAAGCATTACATCAAACTCTTTCGCTTCATCGACTGGCACCTCTTCGAGAATATAAGCGCATATCGTTGGTTCGCTCAACGGCAGGACTACCGAGCCTTCTCCACCATTGCCGAAAGATTTGCTATACTGGACGCTGCGTTTTACCATGACGGCTATTCAGCATGGCGGGTGCGCTATTATCTTTCACGTCGGCTTATGGGTATGGATGCGAAGAACCCTCGACGCTGTTATTCTTTCGATGATTACAGCGAAGAGTTAGCCCTTATACAACAAGCCATCATACCTCAACTGGTAGAAGCAGAAAAGAAACTGGAAGTACCCAGTACCTTTAAGTACCCAATAGATTTGGATGTTTGGTTAGATGAAGGACGACTCTTCGTAGGCTGGTTTGTGAATGACCTCTACGTTTACTCGTTCAGAGGTCTATACGAGAAACTGGGAATTATAACCAAAGAAATGAATCCATGGTTTGAAGAGAACGGATATCCGCGCAACACTCGCAACCAGTCCGAAATTGACCGATTCCTGCATCAGTTGCGACAGAATAATCTAAAAGATTAGGCTGTCACACTTTGATGGTGTATCAAATGCGCTCAGTAAGATTAAAATGGCACACATCAACAGTTGGTACAGTTCTCTGGAATTCCCAGGAAAATTTTTACCTTTATACGGGACACGGATGTGCGCCCCTTAAGGCATGGAGGGAGGAAGGGGGTATGGAGGGTTACCTATATCACGGTCTTTCAATCCTTTAAGCGTTTCAAACATCTGATTACAACACTCCCAGGCTTCTCTGCTACAGCCTTAGAGGATGCGCTAAAAGTGTAGCACATTGAGGTTGTGAGAATTACAAAATTTTTGTAACTTTGCAGTCGCAAAGCCAACTGAAACGGAAGAGACAGAGAAAATCCCAGCAGACAGCACGGAATTTTCAGCTTAACTGACTGTCCTACAGCGCGCCTGCAAAATCAAAAACAACCCCGTATTCCATCCCCGATGAAACAGAATAAACATATAACTCGCAATATATCAACCTGCTCGCAGGGCAAACGCTTAATCGAATGGGAGTGATCCCCGTATCCCGATTCCGGCCACACCAGCCCGACTCACAGCCGCCTGCACCCCCAAAACGGGAGTACAGGCGGCTTTTGCAAACGGCTCCCCGGAATACCATATCATGATTTATATTGATATCTTGATGTTTTTTACCGAATATCTTATCTGTCGGGGAGGGGTGGAGTGAAAAATCAGTGAGGATAGGGGGGATATTGGGAAATTTCATTAATTTTGCACACGGGCTTCTTAGAAAATAGCGAGTATATCAATCCTCGATGCTTTTTGAGAATCGCTCATTACAAGCGCTCTGAAGATATGGATTATTTGATGAAACGTCTGGGATGGAGGGAATCCGTGTTGTCGCCGTGGTTTGCCACGGCCCTCAATGTGTTGCTTCTTTATGTGGTATACGCTTTGGCGCGGGCCGAGTTCATGCTCGAAAACGGCAGCTATTTCGCGGAGTCCTTGCGCGAGGGTAATCTCTGGAATATCTTCGCCGCCGGTGCCGCTTTCGATACTCCCGGTATTTTCTATACCAATCTCCTCTACATTCTACTGATGCTCCTTCCGCTCCATTTGAAGGAGCGTCCGGGATTCTACGCGGTGTGCAAGTGGCTTTTCATCGTCGTCAATTCCATCGCCCTGATAGCCAATGTGGCCGACTCGGTGTATTTCCCGTACACGATGAAACGCACCACGTGGGACACACTCGGCGAGTTCAGCCATGAAAGCAATCTGATCGGCGTATTCGGAATAGAGATGCTTCGACATTGGTATCTGGTGCTTTTCGTGGCGATTCTGATATGGGGTATGTGGAAACTGTATGCCATGCCCGGCACGACGGCCACGCGCAGGGGAGGTGTGAAATACTACGTATGCTCCGTGATAGGGCTTATTGTTGCGGGCTGCACTGTGGCGGGAGGCATACGCGGGGGCTGGCTCAATCACTGGTATCTATATTTCGCTGCCCTCGCCGCATGGTATGCGGGATGGCGTGCTTACAAAAGCCGAAGGACCCTCTTCGCCACGCTCTGCGCAGTTGCGGCTGTGATCATGGTTGCTTTAGCCCCGATAGGGGGATGGCGTCACCGCGACATACGTCCGATAGCCCTTTCAAATGCCAACGCCCACGCCGGACGGCCCGTGGAGGTATCGGCCATACTCAACACCCCGTTTGCCATGATCCGCACTATAAATTCCCAGGCCTACGTCAATCCCCATTATTTCAAGAGTGATGAGGAGGCAGAGAGAATATTCTCTCCGGTGCGTGTGCCTGTCGCCGCCGACAGCGCACTGTTGAAGGGGCACAATGTGGTCATAATCATCATGGAGAGTTTCGGGGAGGAGTATATCGCCGAGCTTAACCGCAGAGTGTTAGGGGATAGGTCGAAGGGGTACGCGCCCTTTATGGATTCCCTTGCGAGGGTGAGCACTCGTTGGGTACACACACTGGACAACGGCACGAAAAGCATTGACGCCATGCCCTCGATTTTAGCATCCATTCCGAAACTCGGCAAACCTTTCGTGCTTACCTCCTCCGCCATGAATCCCATTGACGCTCTCCCCGCATTACTCCGGAAACATGGCTACGAAACGGCCTTCTTCCATGGAGCTCGCACCGGAAGCATGGGATTCGATGGTTTCGCCCGGCTTGTGGGGTTTGAGCGTTACTACGGACGTGAGAATTTCGATGAAGACGCAAGATTCGGCGGCGACAAGGACTTCGACGGTTACTGGGCCATCTGGGACGAACCCTTCATGCAGTATTATGCACTGAAGATGTCGGAGATGAAGCAACCCTTCATGACGGCCCTTTTCTCAGCCTCGAGTCATCATCCTTTCCGGGTGCCTGAGGAGTATGAGGGGAAGTTTGACAAAGGAACTCTCCCCATACATCAAACCATAGGATACAGTGACCATGCCCTCAGACGGTTTTTCGAGACGGCCTCGAAGCAGCCCTGGTATGGGAACACGCTCTTCATCGTCACAAACGACCACACCAATGCCCGCGCCTACGATGAATACCGCAGCGATGCCGGGGCTTTCCACGGCCCTCTGCTTATATTCGATCCCTCCGGCAGACTTGGAAGCGGAGAAAGGGAGGGAATAGCGCAGCAGATCGACATAATGCCGACCGTGCTCTCCCTTGTCGGTCATGATGCTCCATATACGGCTTACGGCATGGACCTCACCTCTGCGCAACCGGGCGACGAGTGGGCCGTGAGCTACATCAACGATATCTACCAGCTGACACGCGGCGACTACCTGCTCCAGTTTGACGGCAAGAAGAGCATCGGACTGTATGGGATTGACGATCATCTGATGGCGCACAACATGATTAATGACCCGGCCAAGGCCCCCGTGATAAAGGAAATGGAAACGCGCCTGAAAGCCCTCATTCAAGTGTATATGGTCAGGAAAGCAAGATGACTATGATCTAAAGACAACCATAAAAAACTCGACAATATGAAACTAAAGAAAATCACCGGCAATCTGCTGTTTCAGATTCTCGTGGCCATTGGCCTGGGAATCGGGTTCGGCTACTTCATGCCAGAGTGGGGAGCGAGAGTATTTTCAACGTTCAATGCCATCTTCAGCCAGTTTTTGGGCTTCCTCATACCGCTGCTTATCTTAGGGTTTGTGGCTCCGGCCATCTCCGAGGTAGGCAACAAGGCGGGCAAGGTGCTCGTGCTGACGGTTGCCCTCGCGTATATATCAACCACTTTGGCCGGGCTGGGTGCCTATTTCGTGGGCGACACCTGGTTTCCGCATCTTCTCTCCGCCCGGGACGCCGCGGCGGTGGAGCAGACGGCCGGCAGGGTGATAGAGCCCTTTTTCACGATAACCATGCCTCCGCTGATGGATGTCATGTCGGCTCTCGTGCTCGCCTTCCTTCTCGGCATCTGCATGGCGTATCTCCCGACGCCGGGCCTTACGAAGGGGTTTAACGAGTTTCGTGACATCATCTCGATGTCGATCGGAAAGGTCATCATACCTTTGCTTCCCATCTATATTTTCGGAATATTCCTTGACATGACGCTCACGGGGCAGGTGGCTTCCGTATTGGCGGCCTTCATGCGCATCATCTTGATAATATTCGCAATGCACGTGTTGCTGTTGGTGCTTCAGTACTGTATTGCCGCACTCTTTGTGGGAAGGAACCCCTTCAAGATGCTTTTCACGATGCTCCCGGCCTATTTCACGGCTTTAGGAACGCAATCTTCCGCCGCCACGATTCCCGTCACACTCAGGCAGTGTATCAAGATGGGTGTGAGCGAGGATATAGCGGGCTTCACCGTGCCGCTGTGCGCCACCATCCACATGTCCGGGAGTGCCATGAAGATCACCGCTTGCGCGGTGGCGCTAATGATAATGGAGGGTATGCCTTACACCACCGGGGAGTTCATTGGTTTCATCTGCATGATGGGTATTTCCATGGTAGCGGCCCCGGGGGTGCCCGGGGGTGCGATCATGGCAGCTCTCGGACTGTTGGCCACATATCTGGGATTTGACTCGGCCAACCAGGCCCTGATGATAGCCCTCTATATTGCCATGGACTCCTTCGGCACGGCCTGCAACGTGACCGGCGATGGCGCCATAGCCCAGATAGTGGACCGTTTCTTCGGCAACCACAAGAATCCCATTCCGAAGGAAGCCGCAATGTAGTTTTCACTGATACGTATATACAGCACAAGCGGAGGAGGCTTACGGGCCTCCTCCGCTTGTGCTGTATATCGGAAACTGTCAGATATTTTCTATTTTCTCCATGAGCTCCCCGCGGGTCATGAGGCCGCTGTATCGCCAGGCCTCCTTGCCGTTTTTGTAGATGATGAATGTCGGCACGATCTCGATGCCCAGGGCTTTGGCCTCGGCCTCGTTCTTGTCGATGTCGATCTGGGCGATGCTCACGTCTTCGCCGACCATGCCCTGCACCTCCTCCATGATGGGTCCCATCGTCTGGCAGGGACCACACCATTCGGCGTAGAACTCAATCAGCACTTTCGTGTTGGATTTTATAAACTCGTCGTATTTCATATTGTTGTCTTTTATTTCGAAGGCTCGAAAAGTTGGGATATCGCCTCGGAGAGCCGGACCGAAGCGTCTGACGCGGCATCCTCCTTCACATCCACGCCCGGGAGAACCCAGTTGCCGAGGAAGTCGCGGAGTTGTGCACGCACGTTGCGGGCGTCGTCACGTGTCACGATGACAGGCACCACGCGGGTCTGCGCGAAATCATAGTCATCGAGAAATGAGAACACTGCCTGCGGGAACGAATCCCACCAGTTGGGCGATACAAGCATCACACCCGTAATATCTTTCATGCCACTGTATTTCCCTACAAGCGCGGGACGTGCGTGGGAGTCACGCTCCGCCTTCGTTGCCAACTCGAGATTGGCCTCGTCAGCAGGATATTCCTCCACCGGTGTGATGGCGAAACTATCGGTGTCGACACCCTTGGCTTTGAGCATATCCACTGCCTGGCGGGCTACTGCCGCACTCTTGGAGGTAGCCTCCTTGCCCTTCTGCACGAAGTATGCTACCAGTATTTTTTCCGGTCTGATCATAGTATTAACGTTTTAATAAATCTACTTTACTTTTTTATTCTTTATCTTTTATGTTATAAACGTCTCCAGGGGTGATAAGGTTGGGTGAGCCGCATTTTGCAGTAATGAATATTATTGCTAATTTTGCAGGTGCATACCCGAAAGAGGATGTATAAAATCAATCGACAATCAATCAACAAAACCAAGGAATGAAATACAGCAAGGCATACACGAGCTCTCGTGCGCGTGCGCAGGTGCGGCCTGATGACGCGAAGGAGGAGCGCAAAGTGGCGGAAACGGCGATGGTGGTCAGATACGGCTTCACATCGGACGATGTGGAGTGGCTTCCATACGCGCAAAACCGCATGAGCCAGGCCCTGCGCATGTCCGGAGCTTCGATGGTGTACGGCTCCTATATAGACGTGCTTGAGGATGGCTCCGAGAGGCAGCATCCCGCGGGAGAGCACCTTTTCGGATCAGTGAGAGATGATTTTGATTTCGGGGCACTCCTTTGTGTGGACAAGGCCTTGGCCGCGGACGCCATGAAGAAGGCTGAGGCGGTATACTACAAGAGTTTCGGAAAATCACTGTCTATCACGGCCGACAAAGGTCAGTATCTCTGGTGGCTTATGATGCGCCATGAGGGCAACGGCGTCATCATGCTTCCGGAAACGCTTTACAGGCTCAAACTCAAGGATGCGCGTGATTCGGGGGCGAAACAGCATGATTACGTCAGTCCCGCCTCCCGAGAGTATCAGCGCGACATGGAGAGCGAGTTCACCGCCTATCTTAATTATCTCGGGGCCCTGCTCAAGAGCCGCCCCCTGCGCGTGAACGTCACCGAGGGGCATTTTGAATTCGAAGCATCGGTGATCATCCCGGTGCGCAACCGTGTCGGCACGATAGCTGATGCCGTTAGGAGCGCATTGTCACAGAAGACGGATTTCATCTTCAACGTAATTGTGGTGGACAATGCCAGCACGGACGGCACCTCGGAAATTCTGAGCAAACTCGCGCAGGAGGATGACCGTCTTTATATCTACGAAGTGGCCGCTGAAGAGGGTCTGGGCATAGGGGGCTGCTGGAACCGCGCTCTGATGTCGGAACACTGCGGACGTTTCGCCGTGCAGCTTGACAGCGACGACGTGTATGACGGAGAGGGGGTGCTCAAGCGCATCGTCAACAAGTTTCATATCGAGAAGTGCGGAATGGTGGTGGGAAGCTACACGCTCACGGATAATGAGCTCAATGAGATTGAGCCGGGCCTGATAGCCCATAAGGAGTGGACCCCGCTTAACGGACGCAACAACCTCCTGCGCATCAACGGCATGGGAGCACCGCGTGCTTTCTACACCCCGCTGGCACGCCATATTCTCTTCCCGAATGTCAGCTACGGCGAGGATTACGCCATGGCCCTGACCATATCGTCTCGCTATTACGTGGGGCGCATCTACGAGTCGCTTTACCATTGCCGCCGCTGGAAAGGCAACAGCGATGCGGCGTTGAGTGTGGAGCAGGTCAACGCGCACAACCTGTACAAGGACACGCTGCGCACGATAGCTCTGCGCCATCGCATGAAGAAGTGAATTTACACTCTGTCAGAACGACACCCCGAACGAAAGGTTGGCAAGCCCCACGTTCTGGGTGTCGAGGCTGATGGCCGTCTGGTGCTTTCGGTTGTAGTGGCGGAATCCGAAGCCGAAGATGATGTGGCTCCGGAAGTTGCGCCGCGTCATGAGATTGATGCCGAGTCCGGCCATGGCGCTGGTGTCGCCATACATGGCTGAATTGCCGACGGTGGAAAAACTGTAACCTACTTTCAGGCTCAGGAAGAATAGCGAGGGGCGGGTGCGGAAGGAGCTTTGGAAAAGCGCATAGATGGGAATGAAGGTGTTGTCAGACCCAAACGAGCGGTGCACTCCGATTCCAAGTCCGAGGGCACGGATGAATGGATTGGTGTATGCGGCCGCCAGGTCGACGTCGAAAGTCGACATGTCGTGGCTCCCGAGGTCGATTGAACTGCCGAGTTCCGTTGTGATCATCACGTGTCGCGGGGAGTCCGTATGCTCATCGTCGACATCAATGGCTGCACCGGCATTACCGCAACAGCACAGGAACGCAAGCGACGCGACGGTCTTGAGTATTTTTCGTGTCATACGCCCGAAAAGTGGTAGGGAATGTTATTCTCCGAGATAGCTTTTGAGGAGCTTGCTTTTCTGCCCCTTGAGACGTCGGATAGCTTTCTCCTTAATCTGGCGCACGCGCTCGCGGGTGAGATCGAACTGCGCTCCGATTTCCTCGAGGGTCATCTCCTGGCATCCGATACCGAAAAACATTTTCAGGATTTCGCGCTCGCGGTCGTAGAGCTGCTTTAGGGCGCGGTCCACCTCGCGTGAGAGTGATTCCTGATTGAGTGAGGAGTCGGCCATCGGGCTCGAATCGTTAGGGAGCACGTCAAGCAGGGAATTGTCCTCGCCGTCGACGAAGGGGGCGTCCACGGAAATATGCCGGCCAGACACCTTGAGGGTATCCGAGATCTTGTCCACGGGGATGTCAAGGCGCTCGGCGAGTTCCTCGGGGGAGGGGCGGCGCTCGTTTTCCTGCTCGAAGCGGGAGAGCTCCTTGGAGATCTTGTTGAGCGAACCTACCTGGTTGAGGGGCAGACGCACTATTCTCGACTGTTCGGCAAGGGCCTGGAGGATAGACTGGCGAATCCACCACACGGCGTAAGAGATGAACTTGAAGCCGCGGGTCTCGTCAAACTTCTGGGCCGCGCGGATCAGACCGAGGTTTCCCTCGTTGATAAGGTCGGGGAGGGAGAGGCCCTGGTTCTGGTATTGCTTGGCCACGGAGACCACGAAGCGGAGATTTGCGCGGGTGAGTTTCTCAAGCGCCTTTTTGTCACCCTTCTTGATGCGCTGTGCGAGTTCGACCTCTTCAGCCACGGAAATCAGTTCCTCGCGGCCTATTTCCTGAAGGTACTTGTCAAGCGAGGCGCTCTCGCGATTGGTGATGGATTTGGTTATCTTTAGCTGCCGCATAAAATTTTTCCTAAATTATGCAAATTTAGCAATTTTTTTTTATTCCTGCAAGCGAATTCCAAAATTAGGCCCCATCGTACAAAAAAAATGACCAATCCTCGGTTTGACGGTGTTATAGTAATATGAAGGAAATAAGAATCGATGTTACGAAGCAGACGCGGGAGGAACTGGCGCTTGCCGAGACTCACGCGCAGCTCGTGTTCAAATTCAATCATACCTTGCCGGGCACTCCCGAAAGCAAGGATCTCATGCACCGTATTTTCCCATCTATCGGCGAAGGAAGCCGCGTCGAGATCCCCCTCACGGCGGTCAGACCGCACAACGTCAGAATCGGGCGGAACGTAGTGATCATGCCCGGATGCCTGATGATGGCGGCAGGGGGTATCACCGTTGACGACGGAGCGATGATTGCGGCGAATGTGCAGCTCATCTCCAATAACCACGACCTTTACGAGCGTCAGGTGATAACCTGCAAGCCGGTACATATAGGCAAAAACGCATGGATCGGTGCCGGTGCCACCATTCTCCCCGGTGTGACCGTAGGTGACAATGCCGTGGTCGGGGCGGCGAGCGTCGTCACGAAGGATGTGGAGGCGGACACTATCGTGGCCGGGAATCCGGCAAGATTAATCAAACGTATTCCTCCAAAAAATTAATTTCCATGAAGAATTTTCAACCGAGAGCCTGGCTGCTCCCTCAGCCTGTGCTTATCATCGGCACGTATGATGCCGACGGCACACCCAATGCGATGAATGCAGCATGGGGTGGCCAATGGGATATGCATGATATTATGATATCTTTGGGCTCCCATGCCACCACGGATAACCTCAACCGTAACGGAGAGTTCACTCTTGCCTTCGCCACTTCGGATACCCTCGTGGCTTCGGATTTCGTGGGGATCGTGAGCGGACGGAAGTGTCACGACAAAATCGCTAAGACAGGATGGAATGTCGTCAAGGGTGAGCACGTCGACGCTCCTGTGTTTGATGTTTTCCCGATGACGATGGAATGTCGCGTCAAGGAGAAAATAAATGAGTCGCCGTCCGGTTTCTTTCTCATAGCGGAGATCGTGAATATCGTCTGTGACGAGAAATATCTGGCAGCCGATGGCAAGCCTGACGTGGAGAAGATGAAGCTGATAACTTTCGATCCTGTCCACAACGGCTACATCGCTCTCGGAGAAAGGGTGGGCGATGCTTTCTCGGCCGGAGCCGCCCTGAAGTAAGGTGCGTAACAAAGCAGCGCGTCTGCGTTTGAGCAAAAGAAGTGGACTTGACAGAGCTGTCAAGTCCACTTCTTTTTGCTGCTTTTGTCAGGATTTTTTCGTTACGAGGGAGCTGAAAACCGTGGTGATCAGTCCGCCGACAATCATCGTTACGGTGGAGACGATAAGCACCAGATTCACGCCTCCCCATTTCAGCATCAGAGGAATGAAGAATACTGCGAGCACGGCTCCGACCTTGCCGAGACAGGCGGCGATGCCGCTGCCGAGACTTCTGTCCTTGACGGGATAGACTTCGGGAGGAAGCACGTAGGTGATTAAGTGAGGCCCTGCGTTGAGAAACAGCTCGAAGAGCATGAAGGCTACGACCGTGATGGCCGCGTGCCATTTGAGGTCATATCCGAGCCATAGGAGCACCAGGGAGGCGGCGCTCAGATAAAAGCCCCATGACAGTATCTTCACCGATCTCATTTTCGGAATGAGCACCAGGCCGATGATGAATCCTGGGAGCATGACGCAACTGATCCAGAAGGTCATCTTCACGGAATAGGTGACGTGCATGTATTGCGATGCGCCGGGGCTTTCATGTCCTATGCCGAGGGCGAGGAGCAGGATAGGGAGGAAGACCCCGATACCGTAGACTCCGAGTCCCTCGCAGGCCCAAGGCACACCGGTGAGTATGATTTTCCTGCCGTTTTTTGCGATGAAGCTCCGGAGGCCGGTGCGGTTACTTTTCTCCTCGGCCTTTTTTTTCTCATCGGCCTCGATCTGTGCTAAGTCGAGTGTCACGTCGTCTCCAAGCAGATATTTGGCGGCAGCTTCCCCCTCCTTGAGGCGCCCGTGCTCGGCGAGCCAGTAGGGGCTTCCGGCGAAGTGTATGCGGCTTGCTATCATGATGCCGGATATAAGCACCATCATCCACAGGAGCTTGGGCCATGCCGTGGCCGCGTTCCAATACAGTAGCAACGCCCAGCAGGCTCCGGCCACGAGTATGTTGCCCAGGGCACTGGCTGCTTTGGTTACGCCCACCATGGTGGAGCGCCATTTTATTGGCAGGAGTTCGGAGACGTAGTCGGAATCAAGACTGTATTCCCCGCCGATGGCGAATCCCATTAAGAAGAGTGATACCAATGTTACTGCCACCGTGGGCCAGATAAGCCCCATCACGGCTGCGAGGAGTATCATCACCGGGCAGAGCCGGAAGAAGAGCAGGTATCCGTAACGGTCGGTGAGCTTGCCTATCACCACAGAGCCTGCAGCGATGCCTATTAGGTCCATGGCTCCCATGAGTCCCTGCATGAAGGAGGAGAGTTCGGGATGGGAGACAATCTGGATCATCGGAATCATGACGCTCACCATTGTAGCGAGGGCCGTGCCTATGAGCTGTCCGAGGGAGGCGGTGAACACTATCCTGTAATGCCGCCATCCCAGCGGCATGGTAGAAAGACAGACCTCACCCGTCGAGGGAGAGGTCTGTGTGGGGTTGGATTGGGTTTTCATGAGTTTTTGGGTTCAAACCATTTGTAAGCGGGGAGCAGGAAAAGCCATGTGCCGATGCAGAAGGGACCGGTCAGCGTGGCGAGTCCAAGGGGTGCCATGAAGGAGTTCATACCGGCCTGGATGAAGACTGTGGCGATGATACCGCATACGCTCCATACGGCTGTCTGCCAGGTGAAGCGGCAGAAAGTGGCGCCAAGCGCGATGCCGGTCAGCACTGCACTGAAGCCGTAGAGGCCTTCGGCCACGCTTGCTCCGGGAGCATGGAAACATAGGGCGATGAGCAGCGAGATGGCGGAGGCTATCGCGGCCCAGACAGCTGCTCGTACGCTACACAGCGCAAGGCCGATGAGGAAGAAGATTCCGGTGACCCAGTTGTTGATGAGGAATACCTGGGCGATGCCCTTGAGCCAGTAGACCACGAGGTCGCCGAGGCCCATGTCGATGCTTGCGGGTACATTGTAAACTATCTCCGGAGTCGACATCCCGGTGTCGGGCATACCGTGAAACTGACGGGCGGCAAGGAGGAAGCACCACGTGCAGAACACGAAGGGGAACGTGAACGAGCTGACCCCCCATTTGCCCGTGATGTTATTGAACGCATTGCGCACCCAGGTCGTGAGAGCGGAGCAGAAGATAAGGGCGAGCCACATCCAGATGGTGTTGCCGAGGAAGGTGGGGAAGGCGCATCCTACCAGGACGCCGTTGAATCCCCAGAGACCCTGGGCCCCGTTTTCATCCTGAAGTCCGGATAGATAGCCGGTCAGAGTGGAGACGACCACACCTGTGAGAGCTCCCCAGGCAACGAGGGGAGAGCCTTCGGCGTATGCGCCCCAGAAGATTCCGATTAAGAACAATAGTCCGGTCCAGGCACTGTCCTGAAACATGACCTGACCGACTCCGCGTGCAACTGTGCGTGGAAATTCCTTGATTACACCGGCCACTGTGTAGCCTGATGCCGTGGGGGTAGAGGATGCTGCCATAGTATTTTGAGGTTTTTGGTTATAAGGTTGTCGTTAACATTATGTCTTGAAGAGAACGTTAAGTTAACATTATTTAAACCTGCGATAACCATGAATGGTTCATGATACCTGAACATTGACGGGGGTGGAATTGTAATGAATATAGACTAAACTCACAAATACTATGAACACTTCCACATCAGTCACCGACAACCTTCGGCCCTCAAAAGGGAAACAATGGGTATACAATATCCTGCATATCATTGTGCTGGGACTTGCGGTATATCTCGTTGTGGCCATTTCGATCGACACTTTCAAGAACATTCCGTTTTATCACCAGTCGAAATTCATGCACACGCAATTTCTTATCTGCGTGGCTTTCCTTGCGGATTTTTTCATTGAGTGGATAATGGCGCCGAGAAAATGGCACTATCTCAAGACTCGCTTCGTGTTTCTGCTCGTGTCAATACCCTATCTGTCGATAATTCAGTATTACGGATGGCATTTCGACCCGAAGATCGGATACCTGCTCCGCTTTATCCCGCTTGTGCGCGGAGGATATGCTCTGGCGATAGTGGTGGGATGGTTCACGTACAATCGTGCGACGAGTCTCTTCATGACATATCTCGTAACTCTTTTCGCTTCGATCTATTTCGGTTCGTTGGTATTCTTCGTCTTTGAAAAGGGAGTGAACCCGCTGGTAAAGGATTATTACAGCGCACTCTGGTGGGGCTTCATGGATGCCACTACGGTAGGCTCGAACATCGTGGCCGTAACGCCGGTGGGCAAAGTGCTTTCCGTGCTGCTGGCAGCCTTGGGCATGATGATGTTTCCGATCTTCACTGTCTATGTCACCAATCTGATACAGAACCGCGACAAGGAATCGGGAGAATCCCCCTTCCTTATCACCAATCCCGTCGGTGGCAAGTCGAAGTCCGCATCCTCAAATGGCGCGGCACCCTCATCAGACAGCACACAAGAAAATGGCGCCAGTTGATTCCGACGAGAAACCGTATAATATACTCACAATAAGAATCGGCAGCTTGAACAAGCCGCCGATTCTTATTAATATCCAGTCTTATTGCTGCCAATGCGTTCTATCCATCCCAAGGCTTTCAGTGTCGTCATTATCTTCTTTATGCCATTCTCCGATATTCCAATCTTTTCGGCAAGCTCTCAGCGAGTAAGGTGCGGGTTGTCCGCGAGTAGAGTCAATATGTTTTGTTCAGTTTTATCGGGTACGTTATCGGGTACTTAAAAATCACTTGAAGGAGTCGGGGAGGTCGTTTTCGTAGAGCACAGTGTCGCCGGCCTTGAGCATGGTTGACAGCACCTGCTGGGCCTCGCCGAATGAGGCTACGGGTATGATGCCGCTCTCGTCCATGCCCCCTTCGCGAGCTCCGGCAACGAGCGCTTCGCGGTTGTATTCGCCCACGATAATCGCCGTGTCGACTCCGGAGGCGATGTGGCGTCCCAGTTCCTTGTTAAGCTCGAACTGCCTGTCGCCAAGCTCGATCATGCCCGGCGTGACAATGACGCGGCGTCCGTCGGTGAAGCCGCTGAGCACATCGACAGCCATGCGAGATCCGGAGGGGTTGGAATTGAAGGCGTCATCGATGATGGTGACTCCGCCGGGGGTACGCTTGATGTTGAGGCGATGCTCCACCTGCTCGATCGACGCCACGGCGTACTGTATCTTGTCGTGCGGCACCTTGAGATGAATGGCCACTGCCACGGCTGCGAGAAGGTTGGAAATATTACACTCGCCGACAAGTTTGGTGTTGAGGGGCAAGCGGAGGTTATCGGGCCCGACAACCGTGAAAGTAGTGCCTCGCGGAGAATAACGTATGTCTTCGGCGCGGTAGTCTGCCGCTCCGGTGTTGGAGACGGCGTAACGCACGATGCCGACATTATTCACCGATCGGTTGGCGCAATACTCGAAATCATCGTTGACCACCGCGAATCCTTCGGCGGGGAGGGCATCGATCAGTTCAAACTTTGTGGACTGCACGTTTTCGATACTCTTGAAGGTTTCGAGGTGCATGGGACCCACGGCGGTGACAATGCCGATGGAGGGATGCACCATGTCGCATATCTCCTTGATGTCGCCCTTCTGCTTCGCTCCCATCTCGCAAATGAATACCTTGTAGTAGGGCTTCATCATCTCGCGCACCGTGCGAATCACTCCCATGGGGGTGTTGTAGCTGCCGGGTGTCATGAGCACATCGTAGCTTTCGGAGAGGATGCGGTGGAGATAATGCTTGGTTGAGGTCTTGCCATACGAACCGGTGATACCCACGACTGTGAGGTCAGGCATGGAGCTGAGGATTGAGACCGCCTCGTTGCGGTATCGCGCGTTGATGCTCTTTTCCACCGGAGAGAGAATCAGGATGGCGAGCATGACAACTGCCCATGAGAAAATGCAGATCAGCAGTAGGGTGCCGAGCGTGACATCTACGCCTGAGTAGTAGGCCAGCACATCCTTCCGGACACCGAGCGTAAGGGCCTCGGCCAGAACGGCCCCGGCGGAGATGACGCCTATAACCCCGTAGATTCGCTTCACGCGAGACGTGAACACCAGCGGTTTCTTGAACTTCCTGCGCGATATAATGAAGCATTTCGCCACACACACCAGCGCGATGAGTAGAACCCTCAGCACGGGGTTGAGCAGAGTGGAGAGGAGGAAAAGCAGCATGGCCACATCCACCATCCTCCAGGGAGAGGTGAGGTCGTTTTTGCGCAGATACCTCCAGTATCGTTCGGGACGGTAGGAGTTCTGCTGGAGCATGTGGATGTCATGCTTGAAGTTGAGCAGCATATATATGCCGCAAATCACGTAGATTGTAATTGTAAAAGCGCTCATTGTCAATAAACGGCGTTAATAACTGCGGTATCGTCAGGAGACTGCGGAGGTGAACTCCGGTTTGAAAAATTCATTGATAACGGCCTTGAATCCCCGGGGATTGTCGAGGAAACTGTAGTGTCCGCATCCCGGGAAGGCCACGAGTCCGGCGTCGGGGATAAGTCTCTCCATCGTCTTGGCATCGGATAGGGGTGTGGCGGTGTCGTTTTCGCCCCACACCAGCAGCACGGGGGCCTTGATGTAGGGCATGACCGACTTGAGGTCTTCATTGACACATTTGCTCATCACGGCACGCATCAGCGGGGATGAATTGCGGTAATCGGCAGAGCCGGCCTTGCCTCGCCACGCGTCTATCGCCCTGCTTCCCCGCTCTTTGCCGAGCAGCAGGGGAAGAATACGTTTGGCGGCCTTGAATGAATACACTTTGAGATAGTATTTCAGCGGACGCGAGGGTCTGATGCCGGCCGAATCCACCAGCACGACTTTCGAGACCTCCCTGCGCGAGGACATCAGTATGGATATTCTCCCGCCGAAACTGTGGCCTATAAGAGCCGGTTTTTCGAGCCCGAGAAAGTCGATAAACTTTTCCATCGCCCGAGTGAAATCCTCGATGCTCCACACAGCCGGGGGCTCGCTGCTCTTGCCGTGGCCGGGGAGGTCCACATTCACCACCCGCATCTTCCCGTGGAAAAGGGCGGCGATGGAGGCCACGGTAGTGTGGTCGCATCCCCAGCCGTGCATTATGAGGACGGCCGGGAGATTCTTCTCACCTGAATCTTCATATTCGAGGGTCACGCCCTCTATCTGTGTCTGCATATCCTAAGTCTCAGTCTGGGGGACTCAATCCAGGAATCTGGAGGTGAGTCCTGAATAATAGTCGATGCGGCGGTCGCGGAGGAAGGGCCACCAGCGGCGCACATTCTCGCTGCGGTCCATGTCGATGTCCACCACGTGTTCGCATGGGGCATCGCAGGGAGCGCGGAAAAGGAATTCTCCCTGCGGTCCGGCCACGAAACTCGACCCCCAGAAATCTATGCCCGAAGAGGCTCCCGAGGGATCCTCCTCGAATCCGACACGGTTCACGCTCACGACCGGGATGCCGTTGGCCACGGCATGGGCGCGTTGCACCACGGTCCAAGCCTCGCGCTGTCGCTCCTTCTCATCCTCGGGATCGTCGGGGTTCCAGCCGATGGCCGTGGGATATATCAGCATCTCGGCTCCCCGCAGGGCCATGAGCCTTGCAGCCTCGGGATACCACTGGTCCCAGCACACGAGCACCCCGAGACGCCCCAGGGATGTCTCCACCGGCTCGAAACCCTTGTCGCCGGGAGCGAAATAGAACTTTTCATAAAAACCGGGGTCGTCCGGAATGTGCATCTTGCGGAACGTACCGGCGATAGAGCCGTCGGCGTCGAAGACCACGGCCGTGTTGTGATACAGGCCTGTGGAGCGGCGTTCAAAGGCACTCGCCACAATGACCACGCCGTTTTCTGCGGCCACGGGAGCGTATACGTCAGCAAACTCGTCCGTCAGGGCTACGGCGAGATCAAAATTTTCCACATCCTCGGTCTGGCAGAAATAGAGGGAGTCATGTAGTTCGGAGAGTACTATGAGGCGGGCACCCTCGGCCGCGAGATTCTCTATGGCGGCGATATTGCGCCGGCGGTTTGCCTCCACATCCCCGGTGAAGAAGTGCTGGACAATGCCGGTGCGGATTACGCGCGGTATCTTGTTTTTCATTCCTGTTTCTTGTTAAAGGTTTCGTAAAGCTGCATCGTGGCGCAGTGCAACGAACCATGCTGCTTGATGAGCGTGGTGCAGTCAACCGGCACTACTTTGTGCGCGGGATAGGCCACCTTGATCGTGCGGCAGGCCAGAAGATCGTTTTCCGGCTGGTTGTAGACGGGCATGAAGATGCAGTCGCCATACACCAGATAGTTGGCGTATGTAGCCGGCAGACGCTGTCCCTCCTCATCGTATATGGGGGAGGGGAGCGGGAGTTCCACGAGATTGAACGGGTTTCCCTCCGCCGTGCGCATCAGCGAGAGCTGGGCACGCATTTTCAGGAGTTCCTCGAAATGCTCATCGTCCATATCGCGGCATCCCGTGAAGAGGATTATGTCGTCCGGAGCAAGACGGGCCAGAGTGTCGATATGCGAATCGGTGTCGTCGCCGGCCAGGTATCCGTGGTCGAGCCAGAGCACGTGGTCCGCGCCGAGGCGCTCGGCGAGAATATGGTTGATTTCCCCTTTGCTTCGGCCCCCGTTGCGGTTGGGAGAGCAGAGGCATCGGGTAGTGGTCAGTATGGTGCCCGCACCGTTGCTCTCCACCGAGCCTCCCTCGAGGACGTAGTCGCGGTTATTGCGGTAGAGGTCGGGATGTATCACCAGGTCAGAAGCGAGGTGCATGTTGACCAGATTGTCCTTGTCAGAGGCAAACTTAAGCCCCCATCCGTTGAATCCGAAGTCGAGAAGACGGATTCTTTCGCCGTCACGCACCACGGTCAGCGGTCCGTAATCGCGAGTCCAGGTGTCATTGTAGTCTGCCTGGACGAGTCTTACCCGCGGAGTCATCACGCCGGCAAGGAGGCTCTCCGCCTCCTTGATGTCGCGGCAGAGCACCGTGGCGGCGAGACCCTCGCCTGCGATGGCCCCTATAAGCCTGACATACTGCTGGCGCGCCTCTTCGAGAATATATGCCCAGTCGGTATGGGAATCGGGAAGAGCGAGAAGCACGTCCGAGGCCTCTTCCCATTCGGCAGGGAACCTTGTTCGATTGTCTGTCATAACGGTTGCTGTAATCACGTGTCGGGGTTCAGACCCCGACTCACAATAATCGGGCAAAGATAAGACAAATCGGCGAATTTTTCTAATTTTTAGTGTGAAAAATCATAGAACCGCCCAAGAAATAGCGGGGAAATTGCTAACTTTGCCGAAGAACCACTTACAATCCCAAAATGGACATACAAGAGAAGAAGCATCCCGACACTGCGGCCCAGTTTGCCGAAGTCAAGGCTATGTGCCGCGACATATATGTAAAGAAACTCATGGACTACGGCACATCCTGGCGCATCATGCGCCCCTCCAGCCTCACCGACCAGATCTACATCAAGGCGTGCCGCATACGTTCCATCGAAGAGAAGGGGTGTCACGCCGTGGAGGAGGGTGTGGTGCCGGAGTTTATCGGCATCGTCAACTATTGTGCCATAGCCCTTATCCAGCTTCGTCTGGGCACCGGCCCGCAGATACCCTCGGAAGAGGCCGTGAGACTGTATGACGACATGCTTGCCGAGGCTACCTCGCTTATGGCCGACAAAAACCATGACTACGACGAAGCATGGAGAATGATGCGTGTGTCGAGTTTCACGGACATCATACTTCAGAAACTGCTGCGCACGAAGGAGATAGAGAGCCACGACGGGAAGACGCTCATAAGCGAAGGAATATCAGCCAATTACATGGATATGATCAACTACGCCCTCTTCGCCCTCATCAAGCTGACGTGTGATGACTGAGCGGGGCAGGGAGATGCTGATAAAGGGGGCAGTGTGGGCAGCCCGCATAATAGTCGGGGGCACGTTCATCGTCTCGGGAATCGCCAAGGCTATCGACCCGTGGGGCACGGTCTACAAGATTTCGGCCTATCTGACAGCCTGGCATTTGGACTTGGGGGAGGGGATACCCCTATTCGGAGCCGTGGCGTTGAGTTCGGTGGAATTTCTGGCCGGAGCAATGCTCCTTCTCGGATGCTACCGCAAGGTGAGCGTATGGACCGCATCTGCCCTCATGGCCTTCATGCTCCCACTCTCGCTCTGGATAGCGGT
This sequence comes from uncultured Porphyromonadaceae bacterium, assembly GCA_947174995.1. GTDB lineage: Bacteria > Bacteroidota > Bacteroidia > Bacteroidales > Muribaculaceae > Lepagella. Next base: position 35,438 of record CAMWLC010000005.1, on the reverse strand, counting down.
GGCTAATCCTGTCAGCGACTGCGGATGTTTCGGCGACTTCATCCTCCTGTCCAACTGGGCCACGTTTTGTAAAAACGTGATTCTCGGAGCGGGGTGCGGGGTATTACTGTGGCGCAACACGCGGTGTGTATCCGTGATGCATCCTTATCTGCAATGGATAGCGTTTGTGGGGAGTATGGCGTTTGTGTTGTGCGTAAACTGGATAGGATACTTCGAGCAGCCGATAGTGGATTTCCGCCCTTACAAGACCGGCACGCGGTTGAGCGATGAATCCTCGGCCGGTCCGGATGCTTCGGATATGCTTTTCATATACAGCAAGGATGGAAAGGAAGTAGCCTTCACCGCCGATGATACCCTCCCTGACGAGCGGGAAGGATGGGTGTTCGTGGAGCGCAGATACACCGGAGGCCCCGATATAAGGAAAGCGCGAAATGAGGGCGAGTCGGCAGGGTTGCGTCTTTGGGATGAGGAGGGGGAGGAGGACCTTACCGACGATGTCCTGACTCCCGAGGGTGAGATCTTCATAGTGGTCGTGCCAGACCTGAAAAGTCTCTCGATGTCCACCGCCTGGAAGCTGAACGGACTTTATGACCTATGCAGCGCCCACGATGTGGAGATGTTTGCCGCCGTAGCCTCGGATGCCGATGGTATCGAGGCGTGGCGCGACCTCTCGATGGCCGAGTATCCCATATATACTGCCGAGGACACACTGCTCAAGGAGGTAGTGAGGGGTAATCCGGGCGTGGTTAAGATGAAGGATGGAGTCTTAGAGTGGAAATGCTCTCTCACCGCCATAGACGGCAGCCGCCTCGACGGAGGAGTCGTCGAGGCGGTCGGGAAGATGCCGGACCTCAGGCCCGGGCTTGGGGAGAAGATGTGGCGCAAGGCAGCATTGTGGTATGGTATCCTGATGGGCACCCTGCTGTTGGCTAACCTGTCCCTGTTCATTCGGAGGTATTCACGACGGGTGTCGCAGGCTCGTCGCCGCAAAGCACCACAAGGAGATTGCTCACCATCTGGGCCTTCTGCGCAGGAGTAAGATCCACCACGTTGCGGCGCTCCAGACGGTCGAGAGCCATTTCCACCATGGATACAGCACCCTCCACGATTTTCTCGCGTGCGGTGATGATCGCATCGGCCTGCTGGCGGCGGAGCATCACCGCTGCGATTTCGGGAGCGTATGCGAGATAGTTGATGCGTGCCTCCACGGCTTCCAGTCCGGCCATTGCGAGGCGGTCGTTGATTTTGGATTCGAGAAGGTCGTTGATGGTCTCGGATCCGTCGCGGAGGGTAATGTCATCATGATGGCCCGGGGCGTTGTCGTAGGCGAACTGGCTCGTCACCTCGCGCAGGGCGGCGTCGCTCTGTATGCGCACGAAGCGTTCGAGAGCGCTATTGTTGATGCCCTGAGCCCCGGCACCCAGCGACTGGGAGTCAAGGTCGAAAACCACGCGGTAGGTGTCGCTGATTTTCCACACGAGCACCATGCCTATCATCACGGGATTTCCGGTCTTGTCATTCACCTTTATGGGGTCGATGTCCATGTTGCGTATGCGCAGGGAGAGTTTCTTGCGGCTCATGAAGGGATTGACCCAGTAGAAACCGGTCTTGCGGCATGTGCCCTTGTATTTTCCGAAGAAAATCATCACGCGGGCCACATTGGGCTCCTGTTCGAAATAGCCCACGCATCCGAGAATGAAAATCACGAGAAGCACGGCCACCGAGAGGCCGACCATTACCTCGCTTACATGCCAGAAATTCAACGCTATCCATATCCCGATAGCCGGCACGAGGATAAAGGTGAAGAAAATCATTGCGAATCCGTTGATGCACAGTCCGCCATATTCATACTCTCTGTTGTCCATATAAATTGATTTAGGTTTAAGTCCGCTTGCAGGGGAAGATTGGCCGGGGAGTGGCGGTCAGTCGTGATGATAGGGCTCACCCCGGAGGATTGTCATGGCGCGGTAGACCTGCTCCACGAAGAAGAGGCGCACCATCTCGTGGCTGAAAGTCATGCGCGAGAGGGAGATCTTGGTGTCGGCCCTGTCATACACGGCCTTGGAGAACCCATACGGACCTCCCACCACAAAGACAAGCCGCTTGCGTCCCGTGGCCATGCCGCGCTCCAGCCATCCTGCAAATTCCCGTGAGGTGAACTCGCGTCCCGCCTCATCGAGAAGTACCACGAGGTCAGACGTGGAGAGGTGGCCGAGTATAAGCTCCCCCTCCGACTGCTTCTGGCGATCCTCCGAGAGATTGCGCGTATTTTTGATGTCGGGAAGGGAGACAAGTGAAAAGGGCACATAGTGCTTGAGACGCCGACAGTATTCCTCTATTCCGGCGATTATATACGAAGTGGATGTCTTGCCGACGGTCAGCAACTGGATTTCCATGAAACAGGTGTTTGGGGAAAAGTATCTCCTTGTAAAAATATTTCTCCTTATAAAACGGATAAATCTGTCGTTTATGTTGGCGATGCGGATAAAAATTGCTATCTTCGCGGAAAATTAAGACCTAAGTAAGTGTTCAAATTTAATTTATACGATATGCGTGCTTATTTTTTAGCCGATTTTGGTGCGGAGTGAAGTCGCATAGCGGGCTATGCGACTGAGCAACAAGCTGAAAGGGCAAAAAAGAAGCCGCAGGTTGTTAAAAAGATTAAGTAGACACTTGCTTTTGGTGATATCGATTAAATTTGAACGCTTACTTATTCAAATGAAGACAAAAGACGAACTCATCGACGACCTGCTCGACCTCGCTTTTGCCGAAGACCTCGGCGACGGCGACCACACCACGCTCTCCACTATACCGGCTGACGCCATGGGGCGGTCTCGACTGATAATAAAGGAGGAGGGAGTGCTCTCCGGCGTAGAGGTGGCACGGAAGGTGCTGGCCAAGGTGGATCCCTCCATCAAGATGACCGTTATGATAGAGGACGGTGCCCATGTGAAGCCGGGCGACATCGCATTCACGGCTGAAGGCCCCGTGCGCAGTCTGCTCGTGGCGGAGCGCACGATGCTCAATATAATGCAGCGCATGAGCGGCGTGGCTACCATGACGCGCCGCTACCAGGATGAGCTGGAGGGTCTCCACACCCGCGTGCTCGACACGCGCAAGACCACTCCGGGAATGAGAATGCTTGAGAAGGAGGGTGTCAAGACCGGTGGAGGCACCAACCATCGCATAGGTCTCTACGACATGATCCTCATCAAGGACAACCACATAGATTTCGCCGGAGGTATCGAGAAGGCCATCGAAAGAGCGCGCGAATACTGCCGTGCCAACGGAAAAGAAGACCTGAAAATCGAGGTGGAGGTGAGAAGCCTCGACGATATCCGCAGGGTGCTCGCCATCGGTGGCGTGGACCGGATCATGTTTGACAATTTCACTCCCGAACTCACCCGCGAGGCGGTGAAACTCGTGGACGGCCGCATGGAGACCGAGTCTTCCGGAGGCATCACCCTCGAAAATCTACGCAAATATGGCGAGGCCGGAGTGGATTTTATCTCCGTTGGGGCGTTGACCCATAGTGTCAAGGGTCTCGATATGTCGTTCAAGGCCTATTGAGCTTATGAACAGCTGTTCCCCGGGAGGCGGTGAGAAATCTGAGTGGGGCAAGCTCGCCGAGGAGATTGCCCGCGATTATCTCGTCAAGGAGGGTTATGTGGTGAGGGAGCGCAATTGGTCGCCGCAGTCATCCAAGCTGGAAGTGGATATAATCGCCGAGATTCCGGGCACCATTGTCTTTGTGGAGGTCAAGGCCCGCGGCGCCGGAGGCGAGGATGCCGCCGGCGCGGTTAACCTTACCAAACAACGGCGCATTTCAAAGGCCGCCGACCGTTATCTCAGAGGTCTTGACCAGCCTTACGAATACAGGTTTGACATCATAGCCATCACGGGAAACAAGCACCATTACACCCTTGAACATCTTCAGGACGCGTACCTGCCTCCTTTGGGATATTGACGCAGAGTGCAAGACAAAATGATGCAATGAAGAAATCCGGACCTTTTCGTTTCAAGCACTTCGAGGTCAGTCACGACATGAGCTCGATGAAGGTAGGTGTGGACGCCGTGCTTACCGGGGCGCTTGCTCCGGTGGAGGGTGTCACTACCGTGCTTGACGCAGGTTGCGGATGCGGCGTGATAGCCCTCATGCTGGCGCAGCGTGCCCCGGGGGCGCGTATCCGTGCCATTGACACGGATGAGGCCTCCGTTAACGAAGCGCGTGAAAATTTCCTCAAATCTCCGTGGGGCGCACGCCTGGAGGCGGAGTGTGCTGACTTCTCTGAAGAGAGTTCGCGTTATGACCTGATAGTTTCCAATCCCCCCTTTTTCAGAAGCGGCATAACATCTCCGGATTCCGCGAGACTCGCGGCGAGACACCAAGCCTCGCTCTCGCCCTTCGTATTGCTGCACGAAGCCCGTCGGCTTCTCAATCCCGGAGGGAGGCTTTGCTTTGTCTGCCCGTCGTGGTTCGAGGAAGAGGTGAAGGAGCACGCTTGCCGAGAGGGGCTGCAAGTGCTGACGGTGGTCAGAATCAGCGGTCATTCGCAGGCTCCGGTGAAAAGAATCGTAGTGACGGCCACGCCGCTTGCGATTGTAGGGCGGGAAGGTATCGCAGAGCTTGAAGCGGAGCGTCGGGGCCCGTGTCCGGAGATAAAGAAACTTATATTGGAAAAGGCTCCGGGAATCCCCGCAGATGAATACCGCGCATTATGCCGCGAATTCTATCTTAAATTTTGACATTCGCGGGGAAAATGTTAAAAAATATTGACTCTGTCAATTTTTCTAAACCAATTCCGTTGCTGATTGTCAAAATTATAAGTAAGTGTTCAAATTATACGATAACATCAAAAGCAAGTGCTCACTGAATCTTTTATACAATCTGCGGCTTCTTTTTTGCCGCTTTCAGCTTGTCGCTCAGTCGCATAGCTTGCTATGCTCCCTCTCTCCGCACTGAAATCGACTAAAAAATAAACTCGCATATTGTATAAATTAAATTTGAACACTCACTTAGAAATTTGAATATACACCTGAATAACCATCCTATGAAGAGAAGCAAATATACCCAAAGAGGCATACTCCTGGCGATAGCCCTGACTCTGGGGGCTCCCTGCATTCTCGCGGACGATTATGTGGATGATCTCTATTATAATCCCAAGAAGAATAAGGACAAGCCCGCTCAAACGTCGAAGAAAAACCGCAAGTCCAATTACATCGCGGACTTCGAGAACATGGATGTGGATGAGTACAATCTTCGCGGACAGTACTACGCGTCTCCCGTCGACACCATAGGAAATTACGCTGAGGGGGGCGAGGATTTCGTCTATACCCAGAAGATTCAGAAATTCTATAATCCAACGATTGTAGTTGACAATGCCGATGTGCTTGAAGATGTGCTCGACAATGCCTACGGCAACGTGAACATAGAGTTCAACATTAAAGGAGCGCCATATTTCGCACCCTCATACGCCTACATGGACTGGTGGCCCTCGTACTGGGGTCCCTCTTACGGCTTCGGTTGGGGCGGATGGAACTGGTCATACGCCTGGGGGCCGTCATGGAGTTGGGGCCCCTCCTGGAGCTGGGGTCTTTCCTGGGGCTGGGGTGGCTGGTCATGGGGCTGGGGCCCCTGTTGGGCATGGGGACCCTCATGGGGGCCGTCATGGGGATGGGGCCCATCGTGGGATTGGGGTCCCTCGTGGGCTTATCGTCCCGGCACTGACTGGAGGCGTCCCGGCGGACGTGGCCCCGTCGGTCCCAACAAGGGATGGTCTGCCAACACGCGTCCGGGCCATATCACCAACGGCTACGGCGGTTCGCACCGCTACACCGGCTCGACGCGTCCCGGTCTTTCGGCACCCGCGAACAGCAATCACGGTTCGGCGGTCGGCACCACCAACCACCACCGTCAGCATGGCGTGGATCTGAACGGCACACGCACAGGGGTCACCTCAGGCAACCGTGTGGGCAGTCAGCTCGGAGGATTCAACGGAGGCACGATCAACCGCACAGTGCAGTCTGACGGACATCGCCGCAGCGGCAACTCCAATAGCACCGGTCTCACCAACGCCAATCCGAGTCGCAATCAGAACGGTTCGGGCAGCTACAACAGTGGAGGCACCAACAATCACCGCTCAAGCGGCAGCACATACAATAGCGGTAACAGCTACGACGGCGGAAGCACCAATAACCATCGCTCAAGCGGCACCACCTACAACAACGGTACCACGCGGACTAACAGCAACAGAAACTCCTTCAACAGCGGTTCCTTTAACAGCGGCAGCGGTTCACGCTCAATGGGAGGTGGAGGCCGTTCAAGCGGAGGCGGACGTAGCTCCGGTGGTGGTGGCGGACGAGGCGGACGCCGTTAATTTGAAACTTGACTAAGACCCCATTTGACATATCGTGGGATGGGGTCTGATCTAAAGATAAGAACTACTCATGAAAAAACTATACATATTGCTTACTTGTGCCTCCTTAGGCGTGGCGCCGATGATGGCCCAGAGCGCAATAGACGGATTCCGCTTTTCGCAGACAGACATCAAGGGTACGGCCCGCTTCATGGGTATGGGCGGTGCGTTCGGAGCTTTGGGCGCCGACATGACTACACTCTCCTACAATCCGGCCGGAATAGGTGTCTACCGCTCCTCCGACATAGGGTTGACGCTCAATCTCGATTGCCAGAGTTCGTCGGCCCTCTCAGGCGGAGCCAAGGGCTCGGAGACCGACACAAAGTTCCTTCTGAACAATATCGGAGGTGTGGCTACATTCATGCTCGGCAGTTCATTTTTGCCCAACGTCAACGTGGGCTTCACCTACAACAAGTCGGTGTCTTTCAACCGTGTGACCACCGGTGTGATCCCATCCCTGCGCAACTCCATCACCAACTATATGGCGGGCGTGGCCAACTCCTGCGATCTCACCGTGGGGGATGTGGAGTCCACCGGAAGTTTCGACGCCTATTACCCCAACGACGGCGGCATAGCGGCCCCCTGGATGGATGTGCTCGGATACGACAGCTATTTCATCACCCCCACGGGCGATCCCGATTATCCCGCGTGGGAGGGCCAGTTCGGCGAGGGCACCTCGGGAAGCGCACAGTTTAACGAGACTATCCAGGGTGCGGTCAACGAGTATAACATCGCGCTCGGAGGTAACTTCCGTAACCTCGTTTACTGGGGCATGGATTTCGGAATCATTGACCTGGACTATTCACTCTATTCCCGCTGGGGCGAGAGGATGAACAACGCATACGTCGACACAGGCAGCGGAGTCGTGCGTCGCATGAGTTCCAACATAGCCCTCGACAACGATTACTGGGCTTCGGGGAGCGGTTTCAACTACAAGCTCGGAGTGATAGTGAAGCCCATTCAGGAACTAAGACTCGGATTCGCTTTCCACACCCCGACATGGTACAGCATTACGGAGAACTATTACGCCAAGACCGGATTCGTGTATGGCGATGAGCTCCGCGTCACTTCATCCGAGACTCCGACTGGGGAAAACAGCTACAACTTCCGTACTCCCTGGAGATTCATCGCCAGTGTCGCAGGAGTGATAGGAGGACGCTTCATAGTCTCGGCAGACTATGACTGGCAGTCATATCAGTACATGAATTTCTCGGCCTACAATCCCGGCTATTCCTGGGATGGAGGATGGTGGGATGATCCCTGGTTCTGGGGAGCACCGGCCGCCAACACTGCCGACACGGGCACACGCGCGGGAATCAACGGGGCATATAACGGTCCCTTCGGAGTCACCAATTCCGAAATCAAGCAGTATTACAAGACATCCGGCACATTGAGAATAGGCGCTGAGTTTCGCGTCACTCCCCGTTTCAGCGTGCGTGCCGGTTACGCCTACACTTCATCCCCGGTAAAGGAGAAGGCCCGTGATGACAAGGAAATAATCCAGACCTCCGGCACACTGACGCAGTATTCCTTTGACGACGCCACGCACTATGTATCGTGCGGCCTGGGATACAACTTCAAGAGCTTCTATGTGGATGCAGCCTATATGTACAAGACCCGCAAGTCGGTGTGGCATGCCTACACCGTGGATCCCGGATCGGAATACATCAGCCCCTCGGCCAAGGTCAGCAACAACAACAATCAGGTGGTGCTCACCATGGGATTCAAGTTTTAAGTCCGAGACATGATACTCTGCGGGAGATGGGGCCTTAGAGACCGGGCCTTTCGCAAAGGAGCATTACAGGTTTTGCATCGGAGTTGCGAAACGCATATATGAAAGTATCGCCTCCGTCTTTCACTCCGAGTTTCTTTCGCAGGACCTCCGCTCCGAGAGGATAGTTTCTGACAGCGACATTGGCAGTCGTGCCCTTGAGGGCGCGGCTGCTTTTTTTGTCAATTACATCTTTTATCCTGACGCCGCGTCCGGGAAATCCGGGCAACTCTTCATCGCTGATAAAGAGATGGGTGTCGCGTGCGATTTTCCTCAGACCGGGATAGAGACTTTGCAGAGTCTGCCACGGTCCTAACTTCATCAGCGCCGCGTCCGGCTCGTAAAGCCACTTCCCGGGAGCGGGTGCATCGGCGGCCGCATACTTCTCGGAATCGGGTCCGGAAGACCTGCTGTTTCCCAAGGGCACCAGAAGGCTTCGCACCTCATCTCCTTTTATCATTACGCAGTGTGCCGTTGGAGTGCTACCGATGGCGGATCCCTTTACCCTGACAAGAACCTCCTTCACCTCTCCGTTGAGACTCACAACATAAATGTCGGAAGTCCGAGGAAAGATTCTGAGGACAGCCCTGACATCAAGCATAGGGGAGGACTTTATCAAGATTTCCGGTGCTATCTCCAGCATCCGTGGCATAAGGGAAATTACGTCGGGCGAGCAATCCGTGAAAGCGTGCACCTTTTTCCCATCCGCGCTCCTGCGGGCCGGGTCGATGAAAATAGCGTCATACTCATTATCCCCGACTCTCTCAATCACATTTTCAGCCGAATCATGCAAGACTTCTACCGCTTTGCCCATAACCTCGCAATTGTGGCGAAGAGTCTCACATTTCCCTTCATCTATCTCTACGGCGGTGACGCGGAGCGCCTCTCCGGCAATTGTAATCGCGTCGATTCCCAATCCCGCTGTGAGGTCGAGCACACGCTTATCCTCCAGAAGCGAGGCATGAAAGCAGGCCACCCGCCAGTCGCTGGCCTGCTCCGCGCTGAGCAGGGTGGGAAACAGAAAGCGCTCCGAGGCGGTGAAGGGAGCTAACTTTGCCCCTGACTTCCGGCGTGCCTCGATCTGCGTTATGGCGAAATCCACAGGAAAAGGATATTCCTTACCGTGAGCGGTGAGTAGAAGCGTCCGGGGATCGGCATTGAGATGATTATTGATGAATGAATAGAATTGGTCGGGATATGAAGTCATAATGTGCAAAGTTAGCAAAATCTAAAGTCACATATTGGGATTCTCTCTGAAAAATTATTATTTTTGCAGAAAAATTTGAATATACCTTACAGATGCAGGCATTTCTTTTTCCTGCGCTATGAGGTCAACATTTGCAGCGTGAAAGATTTTGCAGCTATAGATTTCGAGACGGCCAACGACTACCGCTCGAGCGTGTGCAGCGTAGGGGTGGTCGTTGTCAGGGACGGCAAGGTGACGGACAAGTATTACAGTCTCATCCATCCGGCTCCCAATTATTACAGCCCCGGCAACGTGAGGGTACACGGACTCACGCGCGAGGACACCGACAGCGCGGACACTTTCCCGGAGGTATGGGCGGAAGTGGAGCAGTTGATCGAAGGTCTGCCGCTCGTGGCGCATTTCAGCCGGTTTGACGAAGGGTGCCTCCGCGCCGCATTCGCCCGATACGGCATGACATATCCGGAATATGAGTTTCACTGCACCTGCACCGGCTCCCGGCGTACATTCGGACACACCCTTCCGAACCACAAACTCGACACCGTGGCGGCACGTTGCGGATTCGATCTTAAGGACCACCATCACGCCCTCGCCGACGCCGAAGCCTGCGCCGCAATCGCCATTAAAATACTTTGATATGAGGAATTTTTTCTTCCGTTCGCTGCTCGCTCTCTCCCTGATTGCCTCTCCGCTTCCGAATATGCGGGCTGTGGCGACCGATTTCACCATAGTCCTCGACCCCGGCCACGGCGGAAAGGACCATGGAGCCATCGACAACAGTGCAAGAGAGAAGGATATAAATCTCTCCGTGGCCCGTCGCCTGGGGGAGAAGCTGAAAAAGAAGCTCAAGGGAGTGAAGGTGGTCTATACAAGGGATGATGACACTTTCCTCTCTCTCCAGGAGCGTGCGGCCGTGGCTAATGAAAGCAAGGGTGATCTCTTCGTGAGCATACACACCAATTCCGTCGACGAGAAAAACAAGAACCGCAAAAATGTAGCCGGTGCCTCGGTGTATGTGCTCGGCCTTCATAAAGACGGCAACAATATGGAGGTGGCGCGGCGCGAGAACTCGGTGATAGAGTACGAGAAGGATTTCAAGACGAAATATAGCGGCTTCGACCCTCTGCGCGATGAATCCTACATAATCTTCGAGATGGCCCAGAAGTCCAACCTCAGCCGGAGCTTTTCCTTCGCGGAGAAGGCGCAGAAACATCTTGTGGGTGTGGCCGGGCGCAAGGACCGGGGAGTGCATCAGGCCGGCTTCTGGGTGCTTTGGGCCACGTGTATGCCCGCCGTGCTTGTGGAACTCGACTTTATATGCAATCCTGAATCGGCTGCTTTCATGACCTCCGAGGAGGGTGTCGACAGTATGGCGGACGCCATCTTCAAGGCTGTGAAGGAATACCGCGAGGAGTGCGAGTGACTCCGCACCGAGAAAAAGGGAATCAATCTTTTTTAACCGATGTCCCTTTTTTTGCGTTATATATATGGCGGCCTTTTGTCGCCGGACAACCACTATAAAATTATCAATACCGAGGCAAGATGAAAAAAATGTTTACCAAGGAGCTGACTATCGGTCTCTCCGTAGTAATCGCCATACTGATTCTGATTTTCGGAATCGACTATCTGAAGGGAATAAATCTTTTCAAGCCCGCCAACTTTTATGTGGCCTATTATGACCAGGTGGACGGCCTTGCGGTGTCGGCACCAGTGAGCATACAGGGATTCAAGGTGGGACAAGTGAGGGAAATCAAGTTCAATTATGAGCATCCCGGCAAGATCGAGGTGGTCATGGCTCTTGACAAGAACCTCCGCGTACCCGAGGGAACGAAAGCGGTGCTGACGCCCACACTTATGAGCGGGCCCAACGTGGATCTCATCCTGGGCAGCGGAAGCAAGATGCTTCCCGTCGGCGGTACGGTGGAGGCCGGGCGCGCCTCCGACCTCATGAGTTCGCTGAGCACGGACGTGATGCCTCAAATCACGACTTTGCTTCCCAAGCTGGATTCAATACTTTACAATATAAATATGCTCGTGGCCGATCCGGCCCTGGCAAATTCCATCAAGCGTCTGGATCAGATAACTGCCTCGGCGGCCTCACTCACCCAGGGCCTGGACAGGAGCGTGGGTGGACAGCTACCGGCCATCATGGGGAATGCACGCCGGATCACGGCCACGCTCGACACGGTGACCGGAAATTTAGGTGCCCTCTCTTATCAGCTTAAGACGCTTCCTCTCCAGACTACGGTGGATAATGTGAACGAGCTTACGGAAAACCTCTCCAAATTCTCCGCCCGGCTCAACGACCCCAATTCCACTCTCGGCATGATGACGAATGATCCCGAGCTCTACAACCGTCTCAACCGTGTGGCGGCGGACGTCGACTCACTGATCGTGGACATTAAGAAGAATCCCAAGCGATACATCAGCATCAAGTTGCTCTGATAACGAACCCCGACACGGGGTTTCCGAGGCTGAAATGCAAACAGGCGTTGTTTAGAAAAAAATCTAAATAACGCCTGTCATATTTTTACACTGCAATTGAAAATCAGCCATATTGCGAATGAGACGAAATTTGCAAGCTGCGGAGCATTTTTTTTATAAGAATTTTTGTTGTTATTTTGCAGTGACGTTCCCCCGTAGGCAAAACAAGGGGCCACAGCTGTGTCAGGGACACGAAGGGGAGGGTAGGAGTTGGATACTCCGAATGTCTCCGCGCGGAGACCACATAATCACTCAAACTCCAAAATTCAACGATGACGGAAGACTTCAAAATGAAATGGCAGCATTGTCTCGATATTATCCGCGATAATATCGGGCAGGCCCGCTATGACGCATGGTTCGCTTGTGCCAAGGCGTTGAAGTTTGAAGGCAACCGTCTGACCATCGGACTCCCGAGCCAGTTTTTCTATGAGAAATATGAGGATGATTTCTACAATCTCCTCAGTTCGGCGCTTCGCAGGGTGTTCGGAGAGGGTATCAAGCTCAATTATGAGGTGGGTATAATAGCGGACGACTCCGCAGCCCGCGTCACGCTTTCGAGTCCATCGAAGAGTCAGGCCGTCAACGGTCGCTTCATTCAGTCACTCCAGCAGCCGGACGCCATGCGGACGCAGCGCACGCAGGGCGCCTCGGGTGGACGCAGCTTCGACCCTCAGCTCAATTCCTCGCTCAACTTCGAGAACTATTGTGTGGGCGACAGTAACCGCCTCCCCTTCACCATCGCGGAATACATCGCCAACCATCCCGACAAGTCTGACTTCAACCCCTTCTTCCTCTATGGTGATGTCGGAGTGGGAAAGACGCACCTGATTCAGGCCATCGGAATACGCATCAAGGAGCGCAATCCCAACGCTAAGGTGCTTTTCACGACTCTGAGACAGTTCCAGAATCTATATGCCAATGCCGTGATACAGAAGAAGGTGCCGGGGTTCATCAACTGGTTTCAGCAGATGGACGTGCTCCTCTTCGACGATCTCCAGGAACTCTCCCTCAAGACCAAGACGGGCGATGACGCCCTCTTCCCGGTGTTCAATCACCTGCACCAGAACGGCAAGCAGCTCGTATTCACTTGCGACCGTCCCCCTATGGCATTAGAGGGTATAGCCGACCGTCTCATCGACCGTTTCAAATGGGGTATCACCGAGAAGCTCGAGAAGCCGGATGCCACACTACGGCGCAAGATCCTTACATTCAAGTCGGAGAAGAACGGCCTTCATCTCCCGGAGGATGTGATTTCGGTAGTGGCCGACACGGCCACTAACTCTGTGCGTGAGATAGAGGGTGTGGTGATGGGTATTCTGACACGCTCCATAACGCTCAACGTGCCCATCACGGTGGATCTCGCGAAGGCAGTGATGGCAAATTCCATCCGCAAGCCTGCGGCTGAGAAGCCCCTTAATTTCGAGATGATCGTGGATGCCACGGCGGAGTATTACCATCTCAATCCCGACGTAATATTCTCAAAGAGCAGGGTCAGGGATATAGCTGACGCAAGGCAGATGATCATGTATCTGAGCAACAAACTCACGGGACTATCCTCCTCGGCCATCGGCTTCAAGCTCAATCGCCGCCATGCCACGGTGCTCCACGGAATTTCCGCTGTGAAAGACCGTCTTCCGTTCAGCCGCGAGATAGCCCAGGCGGCGGAGACCATCGAGGCCTCCCTCCGCCGTTGAGCTTCCGTTCAATTATTAGACCCCGGTGACTATGAAATTTTATGAGATGGGGTCTTATGACATCGGGAGGGTTTATTCCCCGGCGTAGTTGTAGACGAGGTTGTCTATGAGCAGCATCAGGATTTCCATGTCAATTTTCCCTCCGGTAGCCTTCAGGGCATCTTCCACAGCCTTTTTGCGCCATGCCTCCACGGGCACTCCCGGATCCATCGACTGATGATATAGCGAGGAGGCCTCCTGAAGGTCACCGAGCACCATCTGCAAATGCGCCGCGAGCATATAGTCGGCAGCGGTTGGAGCGTAGGCGAGCACGCGCCCTATGCTTTCCGAGGCCTTCAGGTATCTCCCGGCTTTCATTTCCGCGCGGACTATACGCCGACGCACGTCTATGTCACAGTCCGATATGTAGTCGGCCTTATACATGACCTTGAGGGCCTCGTCATGTCTTCCGAGATGCTCCAGGATGTCGGCGTAGTCGAGCAGATCCGCTATGTTTTCCGACTCCGCCCCCTCGCCGACGATGCGGCCGGCGTAGGGGAGGGCCTCCTCATATCTTCCCAGGGCCTTGTATGCTGCGCAAAGCCTTCGCACCACCCAAAGGCTGTCGGGACTGAAAAGCTCGGCCTTGAGATAGCTCTCGAGCGCTCCGGTAAAATCTCCGGTGGTCTCGCGGCAATATCCTATCTTCTGCCAGAGATGACCGTCTACTCCATCCTCAGCCGTGAGACGCATGAGAAGGGGGAGGGCCTCATTGTAATAGCCGCGTTTGAAATAGAACTCGCCCACGAGACGAAGTATCTCGGGTTCGGCCATCATGTCGCCGATCACGGGGAGCTCGGCGATATTGAATGATTTTGCGAAGGGATCCGAGAAATCTCCGTGACGCTGAAAGAGTTTGTAGAACCGGTAGAGGTTGTGCACGTAGCGGGTCACCTCCTCGTCAAACTTAGGAGTGGTGCTCGCCATGCGCCGGGCTTCGAGCTGCTCCTTCATCTGCGTCATGTTGCCCTCCAGTTGGCTCACGGCCATTTTGCGGCTTGCCTCGGGCATCGCGGCGATGGAGAGAGCGAAAGAGAACTTGTCGCTGTCACACATCACGCCGTCCGACTCAAGAAGCACCGACATGCTCTCCTCGCCGAGACCGTCTGCTCCGTGAATCTGGGAATGATAGTAGGTGTAGGGGAGAAACCAGTTGGTCATCGTGCGGAAGAAGGGGAATGACTTGAGGTTGGCGAAAGCTACCATCATCACGTCCGCCCCCTGGCTCTGCATCTCGGAGAGTTCCTGCATACGCTCCGACAGACCTGTTTTCGCCATCATCTCTTCCCATTCGGGGTTGTCTTCGATGTCGGAGAGCAGACCGTCCTCGGCCTTGTCTTTCATTTTCCTGAGCATGTCGGGTCCCATCTTCATCAGCCCCGGTATCACTTCATCACGCATCTTTTGGGAGACACGGTCGGTGTCCCGCGTGCGAATTATGCTCAGAATGATCTCGCGCAGCCGGCGGTAGCTCACCAGGGAGTCCTGAAGAGCTTCGAGGCGTGTCATAACGCGTCTGTCGAGTCTTACTCGCTCGCTCCATCTTCTCACGGCAAGCACTATGGACGTGAGAGAGCGGGCGCTGAGGCGCTCGTTTCCCACCCGCTCGTATATGTCGAGCAGGGCCATGAGTTTGGATCTGTCGTAATATTGCAAAAGCCCGAGCATAAGGGCCGAGATTACAAGACAACTCAGATCAAAAGGTGAGTCGGGGTCAACGACGGTATCGGCCAACACCGTGAGGTCGCTCCTGCGGGCGGGCCCGAGAGTCCAGATGCGATTGAATATCTCATCGTATGCCGCCTCCTTTTCCTTCAACAAGTCGGGCGAGACCGAACCGGCCGAGACCGCCAGCGCGATGGTGGCGGAGTGTTCGCGTCCCTTTGCGAGCACCTCCCTCAGATCGGTGTTGCGCAAGTCGAGCAGACGTGCCGTGGAGTAATAAAGGCGGGAATCATCCACCATGGCTATCCGGCGGTCGATCTCCTGCGCAATGTCGCGGAGATCTCCCTTTAAATCCGTCAGCATATCGCGTCGCCCCTCGTCCGGCAGTCCCTGAATCAGATACCTCAGAAGGTGGCGGTAAGTGGTTTCAATATTATCAAGCGGGCGTCGTAAGTCGGAAAATTCTTCGGCTGCGACAGCCTTGCGGAGCAACGTGATGGAATCCGCGATGCGGTGTTCGCCGAGGCGCCGGGAAATCTCGGCGCTGTAAACGGGAGAGTTTTTGGAATATTGGCTCATATTTTTATAATTCGTGACAATCAATAAGACAGCAGGAACCGCCGCCTCATACAATTACAACAAACAGTAGGCCAAAAATCACTTTGATAATGATTGAGAAACCAAAAGAATTGTTTAACTTTGCACATATTGTAGTTAAAAACTCTCGTCAAATGGTTATACAACGCTGGCAGTCAGTACTGCTTCTCACAGCCGCCGTGGTGATGGGTGTTTTCAGTTTCACTGAGATCGCCCAGATCAACACGGCCACACAGACGGTGATTTTCTCACCCTCGGGTTTTGAATCCATCGGCCTGCCGGGTGCAACTCCCGTCGCCACCACGGCATTTTTCGTACTCTCCATTCTCGCCGCGGCCGTGCCTCTCGTCACGATTTTCCTCTTCAAGAAGCTCTCTTTGCAGAAGAATATGTGCGTGTTCGGCATAGTGCTTGACCTGGCTGTGGTGTGCTACGGCCTTTATCTGGGCTATCAGGTGATAGAGGGGGGAAACGTGGTGTGGAAACAGATGGCCTGCGCTCCCTTCCTTGCAATCGTGGCCACCATCATGGCCTGGCAGAGAATCAATGCCGACAAGCGTCTTCTCGAATCGGCGGACCGTCTCCGGTGATTACAAAGAGCGTTTGATTCAAACGCTCTTTTTGATTTTTTCTGCCGGAGATGTTAAAATTTGAATTTAATCAAGAATTTTGTTGCACAATCTCTAAAAACTTTGTAATTTTGTATAACTAACATTATCGAACGGTATCTCATAGAGCGTTCCTCCGATTATAGAACGACATTATCCTGTTGAATATATATCACTTACGAGGTATCTGAAAATACAGAGTTATCTGACAACCTTGTGACGCTTATGGCGACTATTGCAGACATATTACATAGGTTCAGTCCCAAAAAGGTGATTGTGACGGTGGGCATGCTTGCAGCACTGGCGTTTCCCGTATGCGCCGAGGAAAGGGGCGACAGCGTGTTCACGTTTCAGTTCACGTCGGGAAAAGATATGTTTATAGTGCCGGTTTTCAACAATGGCGAAGAGTTGGAGAGGCTCTGTGACTACGTGGAGCTTAACAAGGGGAAGATTGAAGACCGGAAAATATCGCTCAAGGTAGACGGATATTATGTTTCTCAGGGGAGCAATGCCGAGAATCCCGGGAAGGCCCGCACACGTTCCAATCGCGTGAAGTCGGAACTCATCACCCGCAAGCGCCTTAAGGAGGATAATTTCATAACGCGGAATCATCCCGGAGACTGCAGCTTGGTGAAGGTGAGCATCGTGAATGTCGAAGGCCCGGTCAACCCGGGTAAGGAAGACATGGATGCGGTGTCCGCAGTTGTGGGATCCAACGAAAGAAATGCGATGTCCGTATTTGCCGATTCCATCCGTGACGCGACGGAGACTGAGGCTGTGGAGAAAGGTATCGTCGCGCCCTGCGACAGCGTGACCGTCGCAGCGGTTGACAGCGTGACCGTTAAGAAAGAAATACGCGGAAGCATATTCGCACTCAAGACCAATATGCTCGGATATGCGGTTCTGATGCCGAACATAGAGCTTGAATGGATGTTCAGGAAGCGATGGTCAGTGGCCGCGGAATGGCAGTGCGCGTGGTGGGCAAGGAGCGGCCCTCATAAGGTGTATCGTATCGGCACGGTCATCCCTGAGGTGCGATACTGGCCCATGGAGCGCAAGCGTTGGCACGGCATGTATGTCGGACTATTTGTCGGCGGAGGTCTGTATGACCTTAGCAACGGCAAGAAGGGACATGAAGGGGAGGGGGCGTTGGTCGGCGTGTCGGCGGGCTATATGTGGCCGATGAGCAGATACTTCTCTCTTGAAGCCGGCCTCGGCGTGGGCTATCTGCGGGCGCGAGACAAGGAATATCGTTCCCTGGACGGTCATTATCTCTATCAGCTCACAAGATACGTCAACTATTTCGGCCCTCTCAGGCTTAAGTTCTCACTGGTGTGGCGCATTCCCGGGTGAATAAATCCAGCCGTAAAAAATGAAGATTGTAAATAGACACAACATAATAGCCGGTATTCCCGTCGCGCTGACTTTACTGACGTCGTGCGAGCGCACCGAGTTGTGCTACGACCATTACCCGAAGAGTGCCCTGAACTTCCGGTGGGAGCGGGAATGGGAGCGAGACTACGGTGAGGGTCATTCATCGGACTGGAAAGCGGATTTCTACGGTTTTGATTACGATATGCTCCGACCCGGTGTGCCGGAGTGGGTGAAACTTGTGAAATACGTAGACAACCATCCGGACGGCGAGCACTATCTATCTCCGTTGTCTGCGGAAGTGGTGGTCATGCCGGGTGGGGATCACTCATTTCTCTTCTACAACGGCGACACCGAATATATCGTTCTGTCGGACATCGCCTCCATGTCGGAGGCCCGTGCCTCCGCTTCTCCGCGCTCCCGCTCCTCAATCAGCTATATCCTGGAGAAACATCCCAACACCCGCACGTCAAACCCTCCGGACGCGCTTTTCTCCGCATTCGTAAAAAGCGTTCCCGAAATAGGGTATCATCAGACGCTGCCGATGAATATTAAGATGCAGCCGTTGGTGTATACTTACGTGGTGCGCTACGAGTTTGAATACGGACTTCAACACGTGCTTCAGGCGCGTGGAGCCCTGGCTGGCATGGCCGAATCGGTCTATCTGCGCGACGGTCGCACCTCGGACGAATCGGTAATAGTGCTTTATGATTGCGAAGTCAAGAACTTCGGATGCGAGGCCTGGGTGAGGTCATTCGGTGTTCCGGGATTTCCTGACGAGTATTACGGACGCGCTTACGAGGATACCCCGGATCGTCCCTATACCCTGAATCTTGAGTTGCTCCTTACCAACGGCACGACACTCGAGTTTAACTTCGACGTGGCCGACCAGCTCAGGCACCAACCTCGCGGGGGTGTGATAACAGTGAAAGGTATTCGCGTCGAGGACCACCAGAATGAGCCGACACATTCCCCGTCGAGCGGTTTTGACGTGGACCTGTCGGGCTGGGGTGAAGTCGATGTCGACTTGCCGATCACTTCGTGAAATAAAAACATAAAAATTCCATTAACATGAGTTTGCATAATAAAGATAAAATTAGTAACTTTGTCGCGTTTCCGGCAGGATGGAGTTTTCCTGATGCCGTGAAAAGCTGAAATGTCTTGAAAATTGCCAATTTACACTAAGACGTAGAAAATGCTCATCGCATTACGACATAAATATCTAATCTTGATAATGAACAAATAGCAATAACTAATTAATACCAACAGTCCGCATGAAAAAGCATTTGTTTTTCCTTGCTGCGGGTGCATTGGCACTCACAGCCTGCACGTCGGAAGACGTAGTGGAGGTAAGCCGTACGCAGAGCAATGTAATCGGCTTCGAGAATGTTGTCAACAAGTCCAGCCGCGCGGTTGACGGAGACCTTGACAACACCACTTTCGACAACTTCTATGTATATGGCTATTACACCAAGCCCGGTATGGCTACGCCTATCCAGATCTTCAACGGTGTAGCTGTACACAAGACTATGGAAAGCGGATCCTCCAAATGGGAGTATTCCGGCAAGCGCTACTGGGTGCCCGGCTGCACCTATTACTTCTATGCCTACAGCTGCGCTGACATCGCGCTTGCTAACGGCATGGGCAGCCCCGCGTTCAGCCTCTTCGACGCCACCAATCCCAACGTTGACAACCGTGCCCTCACCCTCACGCAGTACATCTGCGACTCCAATCACCAGCACGACCTCGTGACTGCCGAAAACGAGAGCATCACGGCCCTCGAGTCCGGCAACCGCGACGTGTCTCTCTCTTTCTCGCACGCCCTCTGCAAAGCCAAGGCTGTCTTCACTACCGATTTCCCCGATGACTACAAGGTGTACATCTCCAATGTGTACTTCTCGGGCTTCTATAACCAGGCTGACTTCAACGTCGGCACGGGCAACTGGAGCGGCTTCACTTCCAAGGGTGAAAATACTCCCTACGTCATGCTCAACGTGCCCGCCAACAGCTTCGTGGAGAACAAGGCCGGCAGCGAAGTGACCACTTCCGAGGCTTTCCTCATCCCGAAGCTGTATGACACCAGCAAGAATGAGAATGCCCAGATCCACTTCACTATCGCCGTGATGAAGGACAACGAGACCATTCTCGAGCGTAACATCGTTGGCACTTGGTCTCCCCAATGGGTGAAAGGAAACATCTATCGCTATACGATCCAGATTTCCGGTTCCACCGCAGGCATCGAGCCCATCGTGTTCGCTGCAGAGCAGTCTCTCTCCGGCAACGATTCCTGGGACAGCTCCACGCAGGTCAACATGGTGTTCGGCGTTGACGCCAACGGTCCCGCCTCCAACTGATTCCTGTCTCAGCCTTAGGGCTGAACGTTTATAAACTAAAGGGGACTGCATCGTAATCGCGCATTACGATGCAGTCCCTTTTTGTATTCGTCTGTTATCACTCGGGATGTTTCACATAGCGTTCGGTCATCTGTTCCTTTGCAGATATTCCCGCGACGTCATCGGCCACGGAAAGAATAACGTCATGCAGCTCCAAATTCGCAAGGTATTTTTCCGGGATAGCCGAATACCCGAGGATTGCGCCTGAGATGTTTCCGGCTACCGCTCCGGTGGAATCGCTGTCGCCGTCATGATTTACAGCACAGCATACACACTTTTCAAAATCATCGATATAGCGCATCACGGAAAAGAGGGCGATGGCGAGCGTTTCTTCCGCTACCCAGCCTTCTCCTAGCACGGAGATTGCCTCCGTGTCTGACTTTTCCGATTCGGCAAGGGTGAGGGCTCGATTTATCAGGTTGGTGAGTAGAGAAAGATGCCGGTCATCCTTGAAATGGAGTTCCAGCAGTTTGAATACCCGGTCAATTACGATGAAGCGAAACATCTCACGGTCTATTTTGTCGTGTGCCGGGCACTCTGCCACTATCATGGCGTGAGCCATCGAGGAGAAGGTGCTGAGTGGATGCTTATGAGTAATTTCTGCAGCTTGTCCGGCAAGGAGGCCGCAATGTTCGAGATCGAGCGTCTCAGGATGTGCCGCAGAAAAGATGCCTATTGGCGCTACACGCATTACACCGCCGCATCCCTTGGAGTTATTCACTACCGTAGGGTTGCCGGGGCCCGATAAGGACCGCAACGCCGACATGCACGTAGTGCCAGGTGCACGACGGACCCAAAGTGTTTTGATGTCAGACAGCCAGCTCCGCGACTTTATATAGGGGGGATAGCATTGGGTAAGATACCAATTCTTATATGCCTCCGTAATGTAAGGCAGAATATCCTTCCCATATATTTTCCCGGCGGCGATGGCTGTCAGCAATCCCTCTGCGGTGAAGAGAGACATCTGGGTGTCATCGGAAAATTCGGCTATGCCGATCTTGTCAAGGACATAATCGCTGATGCCATGCTTGCCAAATCGTTTCAAGATGGCCGGGAGGGTCATGAACTCGACCTCATATCCGAGTGCATCGCCTACCGCACCCCCGACGAGTGAACCCCGGCATCTGTCTTGTAATTGCTCTTTGTTCATAATGTTGTGCGTACGCTTTCGCTTGTAATGCTCCCTGATGGCCTCGATGATGAAGGCCGTGCGGTTTTCCTGGCGAGAAAGAATTTCCTCCACATCCGCGGGGATGCGTAGCCCGATGGTCGCCACGTTGCCCGATGTCGCCTTGCGTCCGGCGCCGGCCCGGCGTCCTCCCCACTGTCTTTTCTCCTTCCCATCTTTTGGCTTTTCCATAATGTTTTGCACCTCAGAATTGTCGTGTATACCTCTCTTTTTCAATTCGGCGTCGGCTTCTCCGGTAAGCTGTATCGATTACACAGCAAAATTACAAAACAATTTTGAATTTGCCAAACATTTTCAATTATGTGTATTCCTGTGATAACTAAAAAACAACGCCTATTTAAAAATTCCAACAGTTTTAAAATACACAGGCCCTGCTTTTGCAGGGCCCGGAGTGGCCTGTAATGCCGGGAACTAAGTCCCGGGGTAGAACCTGTCTGATTAGCTTAACGTCCATCGGCATCAAGACAGCACAAAATTAATAATAAAATCTAAGTAATCTACCCTTTTGAAAAAGGGTAGCGTGTGGGTAGCGAAATATGGTCTGAGATGGGGCTGAGGTTAGCTGATTTGTGTCCGGCAACTGGTAGGAAAGGACATAAAAAACCTCAGAACTTATTGAAAGTCTGAGGTTTGACATGATTTGTCTGACTTAGGTCTGACAAGGTTGTGGAAAGACAGGAACCCGGAACAAGATTTTAGATTATTTCGGGATGTTCTATATCTTTCCATTGTTACTCAATTTTACTGTTAATTGTTTAATGACGTGCAACGGTGATTATTGCTTATTATCGTCATTTTCGGGTATTTTTTCGGGTACGTCCCCGAAGACGTTGTTAAAGCGCCGCATGTTAACAGCCTTCGACTCGTCCACGATCTTTATATAAGGCTTCATCGCTTTATAGTCACTGTGGCCCGTCCATTCCATAACGACCGACGGAGGGATCCCCAGCCGGAGGGCATTAACGACGAAGGTACGACGCCCGGCGTGAGTAGTTATGGCCTGGTACTTCGGGACTACCCGCTCCTGGCGCATATTGCCGTTATAGGCCACCAGACGCACCGGCTCATCAAGGCCGCACTCTTTGGCCGCATCGTGTAGATAGCTGTTCATTTTTTGATTACTAATGACCGGGAGGGCCTTATCGTCCGGGAAGCCGACTTTAGCGTATTTTTCAAGAATGGCGAGCGCGTATTTATTCAATTCGATATGCAAGCGGTCAGTAGTTTTTTTAGTTACGACCGTCATATAAGGGGGCTTCGCGTCCAGGTGCAGATCCGACCGCCGGAGCTTATAGACGTCCGAATAGCGCAGGGAGGTAAAGCACGAGAAGCAGAAGACATCGCGCACCATACTAAGAGACGACGATTTAAAATTATAGTTAAGGAAGTGCTGGAGCTCCTCCCAGGTTAAAAAAATAACTTCTTTACAGTCGAGCCCCTTAAACCTGGGTTTAAAATTCTCCGCCGCCTGTCCGGAGTAGTAACCGTTAACCGCCGCCCACCGTAAGAACCCGCGAAACATAGCGACCCGATGGGCGATGGTAGTATTTAGCAGCTTCGCAGTATTCTGGAGGTACTCCACGAAGGAGGCAAAATCAGTTTTAGAGAAATCCGCCAGGGAGACATCAGCGCGCCAGGTCATTAAGTGATTTTTGATCGATTGATACTTCTGGGCCGTTACTTTAGTCCAGTTATTAGTTATAGATAATTCGGCCGTGAACTTATCAAAGACTTCAAAGAAGCCGGGAGCCTTCGGCGCTTCTTCCGCCGGCGTCTCCTTCGCCCTTCCTTCGGCCAAGTCGAAAAGGGCTTTAAATTCGGCGACCGTCGGAGCCTTCCCGGAGTGTTCCAGCTCATACCGGGTTAATATTTCCTCGATAATCGAGGCCTGCCGGATAAGAGCCCGGTTAATTTCGCCGGCCGTCTGCCGGTAGCTGTTTTTAGATCCCAGCTTAACGCAGGAGTTAACGGCGTCCCATTTCGCGGGGGCTATGACATAGCCGGAGCGAAGATCGCAGCGAAGACCGGCCCAGGAGACCCGCAGACGGATAGCCACCTCCTCCGGAATAGCCTGCCCCTTATTATTAGGCTTCAAGTGTAGCCCTATTTTAATCCCGATCTTCATATTAATGGCGTGTTAGCATAGGTCCCCGGCCCGTAAGGAGCCAGGAGGCCGAAACCGGATAATTAGATGCCAGCACTACCAGCGCGTCAACTTCGACGCCGCTGTAGGGGCAGACGTAGCCCTCTTTAGGCGTAGCGCCATAGGCCAGGCGTAAGGCCCGGTAACGGGGAGCTGAAAAGCCATGATCCCCGCAGAAGGCAGACAGCGACGCCAGGCGCCCGGCGTCAACCAGGGCAGCCACCGCCGCAAAGAACCGCCGGCTGGTAGCCTTCCAGGTCTCCGACGGCGCCGGGCTCATTCGGGCCATACGTCGGCGGGGGCTTCTTCCTTCATCTTCGCAAAGTCAGCGGCCGACACTTCGGCCCGCTCCCGGCCGGCTAAAAAGGCCGCTTCCAGAGCGTCAAACAGGGGCCGCGGCATGTAGTAGTAAAGCCGCTGGCAGTTGTAGAATGTATTAACGTCTATTTCCATAGTTATTTTTAGTAAATTTTGCGTCTACGGGCATTTAACCCCCGACTGGTACACTTCATTACTCCAGGCCAAAAGAGGCGGAATTTGAGCGTTTAACGGGCTTTTTTCGTACTACCATAATACGGGGCTTCTTTACTCGTATGCGCGCGTTCATTTATCTGTTTATATGGAGGTTAACAGCGTATAGCCATTAATTCGGCTTTTTCTTCAATTCCGCCAGCAGCTCCTCTCTACCGTTACGGCCCTTATAGAGGTTTACGAAGACGTAGATCATATATACGATAGATGCCGCGAATAGGGATATAAATATGCCCTTCCAGGTGCCGGCATCAAAACCTTTGTTCTTAAATTCGGAAGTCACCAGCACCACAAGGAGGGATATAGTAAGGGCCACCGAACCGATATAATCCTGACTTTTCCGGAATTTATTGATATGTTTGTTTACAACGTTTTCCAGACGGTCCTCCGTGATGGTTATTACATTTACCGATATTTCCGGGACGGTGTTATGTATCGTGACCGTACAGCTGTCAATTACCGCCATTTACATTCACCTCCTTTCCTACGTAAAAAGTTACGGTCAACTTATACCTATCGGAGAACCCGGTCTGGGGCTCGACGACAAAGCCGATGAAGAGGGGCTGCTGGCGGCTGCCGTAGGAACCTACTCGGAGAGGCTCAGAGGGCTCGACCAAAAGGGTATTTTCGGGTATTTCGATTTCTATTTTTGCGTGACGGGGATCACGGGGCATCAGTCTCGTTACGCTCCCGCCGTCGGGGCGTGCATACAGCAGCTCGAAGACAAAATAAATATCATCGCCATTAGGATCGGCAAGAAGGATCTCGGGCGAAGGCACCCCCACTGTAAGCAGCAGGGTACGGCTTTTTATAACGTCAAGATTTTGGAATGTCATAATAGTAATATTAATTGGTTTGAAGTGGAGAGGTATTAATATAACGTCGTTCCCGCGTGCGCGCGATCATTTATCTGTATTTGAGGCTTTAACCTTATCGTATTTTTGCAATAGCTTTTGAAGCCGGACCCGATAGGACAAATCGGGCTTTTCGCCCTTCGGATCAAATACCTCGATGGCTTTTAATAATACCCGTTTTTCGTTTTCCAGATCCTTAGCCTTTCGATATAAGACCGCTAAACGATCGAAGGAATGACAGGCCGGCCAAATTTGCGGACCGGCTATATTTTGCTCGTAGGCGTTGATGGCGTCAGCTATACGGCCTTCTTTTTCGGCTTCAATTCCGATGTTATTTAGTGTAGCCGTCCGGGTTAATGCTTCTTCACGTGCATAATATTCAGCCAGGCGCTGCTCGTAATCTTCAAGAATATAATTAGCAATATAAACAGGATAGTAATTATCGGACATCGTTTGATCCAATCTTATTCGATGAAGTTGAAAAATCAATTCCTGGCTTAAAATTGCGCCCTTTGAATATTTCTTAATAAAGCCTTCTATCTCGATGCGTGTATTGTCCTCCAGTGGCTGGAGGACAATCCCCACGCTATTTAATTTTCCACGTTCACTATAACTCAGCATAATTTAATTTTTAGAAATTTCGAAACAATAAACCACCTATACGAGTGAGCCTGCAGGCGAGGGGGCACGACGGAAGGACGAAACATCGGCTACGTCCTTTAGCCCCCCTTCGGTTAAGGCCTCGAACTTCAACCGCTGGGCCGCTAATTCTTCCGATAGGCGCTTTATAGTGGCAGCATTATCCGCCAGCGTCCTCTGTTGACTTTCGACGAGAGCCAGGAGACGCAGCGCCATATCATTATTAGCAGGAGCGGCCACCGGAGCCGCTTTTTTTTCTTCCGGAAGCACGACAGGCGCCGCAGGTTCATCTAAAAGCATACTTCCGGATCCATTAAGCACCCAAGAAACATTTAGCAAAGGGTATGCAGCCTGCATAGCGTTTAAAGTAGACCTCTTAACCTTACTTCCTATTGTTTGGACGTAAGTAGGACTCACGCCGATAGTTCTGCAAAACTCTCGCTCGCTGATATTTAAGTAAGATATAAAGGCCCGTAGGCGTTCCTGGATGTTCATAACAGGGGCTTAATTGTTAATAATTCTTAAAATGCTATGTGTTTGCTCAATTTTCTGCTAAATAAATTTGGATAAGTGGTCATTAAGCATTAATTTTGCATTGTGTTTCAGAACTAAGCACAAAATTAGCCAAAATTCCAGAAACACGCAATAGCAAAAAACACTTAAACAGACCGACCAGATGAATACCAACAACAAGACATTCCGAGTAACGGTAACCCGCAACGAGTACAGAACCAGCAACAGCAACCGCGTGAAGCATGTAGCGGAGCAGGTTTTCAAAAGCCGTGAGGAGGCTCAGGCCTGGATCGAACAGACAGCCAGAGAGTACCAGGCAAAGGAGATATACGCTCAGACGTGCGAGAGCGAGGAGATGCTCCAGGAGATGATCGACGAAGGGTTTGCCCTGGAGACCTACGGCAATAAGACATACGCTCCCTTCAACAACGGAGCAGCGCGCAAAGGGTACTACGAATTTACAATCGGCTAAAACAGACAGTAGCGATGATTAAAAACTACACAGTAACAGAGATTAACCGGAACTTCCTAATTAAAGTTTACGGCCGCGACGAGAACGGAAACCGCATTAACAAGCTGGTAGGCGTTAGCGGACTTCTAAAGCTGATCGGCCTGGAGCTGGCCGGCAAGTTCATAGCAAAGGCCTTCGCCCGGATGCTTGATAAATTCACCTGCAAGCTGCGCCGCGGCCTTCAAATAACCTTCTACGCTCACTAAAACCCCCAACGACCATGAGAACGACACTAAAGGACCTACTCCACGCTATTAATATTCTCGGCGACGACCGCGACGTAACTGTAGACGGCATAGATGCAATAGCAGTCTGCCCGCCGGTTAAGTTTACCCCGGAAGGGTTAGAGCACTTCCGGAAGACGCTCAACGCTACGGTAGAAGTAGAGTATAAAAACGACTCCCACCTCGACACATACGTAAGCGACGAAGAAGAAGACGTAAACGAGCGCGCCTGGAATTTATTAGCCTCCCTCGCCGGCTATTGTCCGGAGAAAGATTTTAATAAATGGTTTGAAGGCGAGGATGCCAAAATGATTTAATACCCCCACGACCATGCAAGTAGTAAAAGTTAAAGCCCCGGCACATTTCGCCGCCTTCTGTGTAGCGATTAACGAACCCTTCTTATTTCAAAACGGCGCCTTCTTCCTCGTACAGTGGAGAAACACTGAGGCCGCCAGAACCTTCTGCGCCAACAACGGCGTAAGGGCCCGCGACCTGGAGGAAATGACCTTCACGACCGCCGATGTATTTTACAGCTCCGGCCGCTTCTTCGAGCACACCCCCGAAACCAAACGGATGGAGGAGCTGGAGGAAGCCAGCAAGATCGCCCACCGCGAAGGCTGGGACCCCTGCCGCTACGACATGACAGAGCAGGAACGCCAGGCTTTAGAGGCCTACCGCCGGGAGCTCAACGAACATGGCAGCGTAGGGACGAGCCGCGAAGCCTTCATAGAAGACTACATAGCCAATAACTTTTAAAAAGAGGAGGAGAAATGATAATGACAGCAGCAGCCACGGCCAGGAGAGCGGCCGCCACCCTTCCCGCCTACGACTTTGTAGAAGTAACCCTAAAGGGGGAATTTGCCCGCTACGCCGGCTACGTCGAGCACTACGCCGAAATGGAGAGCATAGCCAGGACCGAAAGAGGAAAGAATAAATGGCGCTTCCTTCGCCGGATGGTCCAGAAGCTAAAGGACGACATGCTGGCGATCCTTTACCGCTACCAGGAGCGCCGGAGCCTTCGAGACCTGGCCTCCGCCTTCTACGAGGCCCAGGAGGAACGGCGAAGCCTTATTAAGTGGATCAACGGCCGGCCCCAGGAAGACCCCGAGCACAGCCGCCGGGCACAAAGCGAGATTAACGCCCTGGACGAGTTTTTAACAGACATACTGCACCACCTAAAGCAGAATAACCCAGGGCACCCGATAGCGAGCGAAGCCGCCTACGTCCTGGCGACCCTTCCGAGATAACACCGGGCGAAGGCATAGGCCGCCAGCGCGAAGCGGGCCAGACCTAAGCCCAGCCCGAAAGATACTGACTACATAGGAGGCAGCGGATGGCTCACCCTTAAAAGCCCTTAAACCGATGATGCGAGGGAACAAGACCTCGGACAAACCCCGGAAGGCGGGACCCAGGCCGCCCCATTACGGCCCCCGCCTTCCTTCATTAGACAACTAAGTAACCCCACAAGATATGACACCAACAACCCAAACCATCACGATGCCGGCCGGCGTAGAGTTCAGAGGCTTCACTAAAGGACTCGACCAGGTTCTGCACAAAGACTATAACCAGGTAATAGGCGAGATCCGCGAGGCATTAGGAGTAAACAGCCGGGCCGGGCTGTGCCACTACCGTAACGGAAAAGTCAAGCTCAGAGCAGAGCAGGCCGTTAGGATCCAACAAGTATTTGCCAAATACGGGATAACGGATATATGGGACGCTTAAACCTTCGGGCAGTACTGACCCGCCGAGAGTCCGAGATCGCCGAGCTATTAGCCTGGGGAGCCGCAAAGAAGGAGGTAGCCGACCAGCTCCAGATCAGCCCGCGCACTGTCGAGAACACCGCCCGGCACATATACGAGAAGATCGGGATCCAGAAGGCAACGGAGCTCTGCGTTTACTGGTTCTGCAGCCGCTGCGGAGTAGACCCAAGCCTGGACCCGTTGAAGCGGGCATTTATAGCCCTGGCGCTTCTAATTGTCTTCCTTCCTTACGACTACGCCAACGCCACGACCCCCAGCGTAACCCACGACCTCCAGGCGGTCCGCGCCGTAAGAGCGCCCAGAGCCGCAAGAGCCAGCCGGACCCGCTGCCGGAGGATAGAAGACAGCTTATTTAACCCCTCAGAATTTTAACCCCATGCCGACCAAGATAAACGACGCCACCCCCATAGCGATGCTGACCGTAGGCCAGTTAGAGGAACTAACCCGCTCCTGGGTAAGAGGAGAGCTGGCAAGCATGCAGGGCGGCGCCCCGGAGGACACTAACAAGCGCTACGTTTACGGCCTTAAAGGGCTCGCCAAGCTATTGGGATGCAGCAAAACCAAAGCCTGCCAGATCAACACTTCCGGAGTGATAGAACCGGCATTAACCAGGCTCGGAAACCTAATGATTTACGACGCCGACCTCGTTTTAGAACTTATCCAAAAACATAAAGACGGCCAGACGGCCTAAATACCCCAGCTATATGAGACAACTAAGAATCGACAGCCTCGCCCTTCATAACTTCAAGGGCATCCGCAGCTACGAAGCGAGCTTTAGCCCTTCGGGAGCGACCGTAACAGGACACAACGGGACCGGGAAATCCACCCTCGCCGACGCCTTCTCCTGGCTTCTTAAAGGGAAGGACGCCGCCGGCAACACCGAGGCAAGATTTAGCATCAAGACCTTAGACACGGCCGGCGAGTTCATACCGGACCTCGAACACAGCGTAGAAGCCGCATTTACTCTCGTAGACGACGAGACCGGCGAGACCGAAAAAGTACGCTTCCGCCGCTCCTACGTCGAGGAGTGGAAGACAGAGGCCGGCCAGGACCGCAAGCTCGACGGCCACCACGTAGACTATTTCGTTAACGACGTCCCGGTAACAAGGGGCAAATATAACGAGCGCCTAACCTCCCTAATTCCACAGAACCTATTACCCCTTCTGACCGATCCCGCCGCCTTCTTCCGGATGAGCTGGGACGCACAGAGAGGCGCCCTGGTAGCGATGACCGGAAAAGTAGACGCCCAGGAAGTAGCCGGCGAGCGTGAGGACTTCTGCAAGCTGCTCGACCACCTAAACGGAGACAGCCTGGAGGACTACCGCCTCAAGATAGGCGCCAAGCTCAAGAAAGTAAACGCCCGGATCGCCAAGATCCCGACCGAGATAGATGCCACCGAAGCGGCCACCCCGGAAGCCCCGGACTTCGCCGCCCTGGAAGCCAAGAAGGAGGAGCTCGACAAAAGGATTAAGGTGCTCGATGCCGCGGCCTACAATTTAGCCGAGCAACGCCGTCTGCAGTTCGCCGCCGCCGCCAAGATCCGGACAGAGATAGGAAGGAAGCAGCGCGCCCGCCAGGATCTTCTCAACCAGGAGCAGATGAAGCTCGACCAGGCCACCAACGAAAAGAACCGGGAGCGCCGGGACGTCCAGAACAAGATCGCCGACCTAAAGGACCAGATCAGACGCGAGCAGTATGCCGGCGGGAGCATAGCGGCCAAGCGAAGCCAGGCCACCGACCTAAGAAACGACGCCGACCGCCTGGACGAGGAGCAGGTCAAGAGGAGAAAAGAATTTGAGCGGATAAGTCTCCAGCCATACAACCCCGCCTCCCTTATTTGTCCCCGCTTCGGCCACGAGTGCCGGGATCCCCACGCCTGCAGCCAGGGAGAGGCTGCATTTAACACCAGCAGGGCCGAGACCCTGGAGCGCTACCGCGCGAAGGGGCACCAGGTAAACGAGCTGATCGAGAGGAACCGCCGCCGCGCCCAGGAGCTGGAGGACGAAGCCAACAAGATGGAGGAAGCAAACACCCAGAAGCTGGCCGACCTTAACGCCAGGCTTAAAGAGGCAGAGCAACGCCTGGCGCTTCTTCCGGAGACCCCGCGCCGCACCTTAACCCTGGCCGACCTTCCGGACGCCGAAGCCTTCGACCAGGAGCTGGCAGCACTCCAGACCCAGGCAGAGCAGGCCACCGCACAGGACGCCGGGGGACCGCTTAACAATTCCGAAAAGGGAGCACTCCAGGCCGAGCGCGACCAAATACTCCGCAAGCTGGGCCTCCGTGAGACCATAGACAAAAATAACAAGACCGTCCGGGACCTTCGCGGCGAGCTGGCCAACTTAACCCAGGCTAAGGCCGACCTGGGCCTGCTTCTTAAAACGGCCGACGACTTTAGCCAGGCACTGACCGACGCCGTAGAGCAGAAGGTTAACGCCCTTTTCCACGGCCTAAAGTTCCGGATGTGGAAGCAGTACATCAACGGCAAGCAGGAGCCCGACTGCGTAGCCCTCATAGACGGCGTAAACTACCCGGACGCCAACACAGCCGGGAAGATCAACGCCGGGCTCCAGGTAATAAGGGCCATAAGCCGACACTACGGCCTGGCCGCCCCCATATTCGTAGACAACTGCGAGAGTATAGCCGAGCTGGAGGACACCGAGGGCCAGCAGGTAATCCGCCTGCAGTTCGTCAACGGAGCGCCCTTAACAGTAACCCCGGATTAAGAGACTGGGAGGCCGGAGAGCCGGCGCCCTTCGCCGTGAGGCGAGAACCCCGTTTAAGTGTTTTAATTGTTTTTTCGGCCGGCGATAGCAGCCGCCGGCCATTTCGCCCGATTAGCTCAGACAGCGAGAGCCCGCCGGAAGCCGCAGGAGCGACCAACACGACGGAGGCCTGGTGCAAGTCCAGGATCGGGCACGAGATAAAATTAACATATTTATTAACCCCTTCTAAATTCAGCTATATGGAAGACAAGAAGACCAACGGCCAGCAGGCCGAGCCCGCACAGGGCACCCAGAAGGAGCCGAGCGCATGGCTCCAGGAAGTACTAAAGAACCTCGGCGACTTTACTGCCGAGATGGACCAGACCCAAGACGCGACCCGCGGAATGATAACAATCGCGGTGCACAACGGAGATGCGGCCGTATTAGTAGCAGGCGGCAGCCGTCCCCTGGCCTACGCCGTCAAGGAGGTATTAACCGGGTCCGCCTTCGCTAAACACATGGCCAACGCCTGCCGCCTAATGGCCGCAGAAGCCGCCGAGAAGGGCGACGGAACCCTCGTTATACACGTCGGCGACGATCCGGACGACAAAGACCCGGAGGAAGCCGACAAGGAGACCCAGGCCGATGAGTAGACGAGACCAAGCCCCCGGCTGGCTCCACGGCCTAAGCGACATGGTAGCCCAGAACCTGGACCACGCCGGGATCGAGAGCAACACAGACCGGGCCGCGATATTTATCGCGGTCCAGGTCCTACCGGACGGCAGAACGGCGAGGACGATCGACGTAAGAGGAGAAGGCCACGCCCTGGCAGAGGCGGCCGGCTTCCTGGCAGCAGACCGGGACCTCCCCGGCATTATTGCCGACGCGATCCGTAGCGCCCTTCTTCGCCGCTATAACAAAGACAACGAGAGAGACAACCAACAGATCAATGGAAGACATGTGTAAAATACCGCAACTCCCCGCTGCAATAGTGGAAGCACAAGATAAATTCGAGGTAGCCCTGCGTAACGCCGCCGCCCTCGATATAGTAAATAATTTCGGGGCCGCCTTCGGAGCCGCCCAGGTTATAATGCTTCTTCGGGAAGCACTGACCGAGGAAGTGATGACAACCATATTTATGCCGCTTATGAACAGTAAAGTAGGCTTCAGGACCGACCGCGACGGCAAACCAGATAAGAACGGCCGCACAAAACCCCTCTACGACATAGACGTAGTTAGAGAAGCCATCATAGACGGCGCCCTCATAGGACTACGCCCGACCGGGAACCAGTTTAACATCATCAGCGGCACGATGTACCCGACAAAAGAAGGCTATACGGCCCTTCTTAAAAAGATCGGCGCCAAATACATCATAGATTACAGCCAGCCGACGATGGACGCCCAGGGCTTCGCCACCTTCATCTGTAAAATCAATTACGAGTACAAGGGCGACAAGAAATCGTTTAGCGTTTCGGCCACTGTCAGAACCGACCAATATAGCAGCTACGACCAGCTGCGAGGGAAGGCCGAGCGCCGGGCAAAAAAAGCCCTTTACGAGTATCTGACCGGGACCGACTACGGCGAGGCCGACGAGACCAGCTCCACCCCCATAGACGTAGTAGCCGTAGAGATCAAGCAGGAGGCCAACCAGGGGCCGAAGATAGGAGGACCCAGGCAGGAGGCCAGACCGCAGCAGACGGCCCAGCCACAGACGCCCCAGGCGGCCCCACAGCCGGCGCCAGTCCAGACACCGCCGACCCCGGAACCGGCCCCCGTGCAGACCGTACAGCCCCAGGCCCAGCAGTATATCCGGCCGGAGATATTACAGCCCCAGGGAGGGCCCACCCTGCCGCCCTTAGACTTCTAAACCTACGGCCAGATGAGACTCCACGTTATATCATCTTCTTCAGAAGGGAACGCCTACGCCTTAGAGGGCAACGGCGAAACCCTTCTGATAGAGGCCGGGGCCCCCTTCGAGGGGACATTAAAGGCCATAGGCTACCAGGTCAAGAACATAGTAGGCTGCCTGGTGACGCACGAGCACGGCGACCATGCCGGCCGAGTGAAGGAGCTGGCCGACTACTGCGTAGACGTCTGGGCCAGTCCCGGAACCGTCGAAAAGATAGCCGGAAAGCTGAAACCGGGAGCCGCCCGCTGCCTTCGGACATTCCGGAGGGAATCCGGCGCCGAAGTCTACGAGACCTTCACGCTGGGAGGCTTTGAGGTAACACCATTCGCCACCCAGCACGACAGCGCCGAGCCCGTAGGCTACTACATAACGCACCCGGAGACAGGCGGGATCCTGTTCGCTACCGATACTTACTATTTGCGTCCGACCTTCGCCGACCTTCGCCACGTATTGATCGAGTGCAACCACGACAGCGAAAAGTTACAGGCCAACGCCTACGGCCGGATCCACGGAATGACCCCGGAGCTCGCCGAGCGCATAAGGGAAAGCCACCTTAGCCTCCAGACGTGCATCAGCACGCTAAAGGCCAACGACCTGGCCCAGGTCAACGAGATAGTATTAATCCACCTTAGCAAGAACAACGGAGATCCGGCCGCCTTCAAGAAGGCCGTAGCGACAGC
Source organism: uncultured Porphyromonadaceae bacterium (assembly GCA_947174995.1). Lineage (GTDB taxonomy): Bacteria > Bacteroidota > Bacteroidia > Bacteroidales > Muribaculaceae > Lepagella. The sequence continues at coordinate 1,538 of CAMWLC010000005.1, read as the reverse complement.
CACCGGCCTCCCTACCTACATAGGGCGCCCCGGCTTAACCTTAGACTTCAATATTAACCCCTTCTAAGATGAAAGAACCAGAATTAAAGACCAGGAAGGAAGCTGAGACCTTCCGGGTAACAGACGCTAACCAGGCAATAGACTACTACCTGGCCGAGCCCTTAACCAAGACCTGGATCGAAGACTTTACAGACAGCGACACCGGGGAAATAGTCTCCGTCCCACGTGAGGAGATAATCCGACGCCGGGGAGAGCTTATAACGCCCCAGGAGGCCGCCTCCCTAAACTTCCTAATTCAGTCCGGAGAGATAGAGTCGATCCTGGTAACAGACCAGCGCCGCCAGGCTACGGAGTATAACAACTCCTACCTCAAGCCCTACCAGGTAATAGCCCTCGTAAACCGCCACCGCGAGAAGTTTATCCTGGAGGCCCAGACCGTCAGCCTGGCGATGGACGTAGCCCGCGACTGGATAGAGCTCAACTATAAAGGCGACTTCACGATAATAGGAGCTTCCGCCCTTCTTAACGTAGTCCTTCTAAACAGCAACCTTCTGACCTTAGAGGAGGCAGCGATGGCCGAGGAAGAAGAAGGAGAAACCGGCCGCTTCTACAAGGCCGACGCCGAGATCAAAATAAAATACCTCGGAGAGGACGAGCCGCGAGAAGAAAAATTTACCTTCATCGTAAAGACCCTGGACGTAGACACGGCGAAGGCCGCAGCAGCCGCCTGGATCGCCGCCAGGGAGCAGGAGCGCCAGAACACCGACAAAGAGATCAGCAGCATAAAGACAACGTTAACGGCCGCTACGCCCTTCTCGTGTACGGCCATTATACCCCGCGCCTTCTGCGAGGCATACAGAGAGAGCGAGTAATTAACCCCTAAACACCAACCGCAATGACAAAAAGGGCCGCAACATAGGCGCCGGGACCACGATAGAGATCCCCGCCCGTACAGTAGTAACCTTCAAACCTTCCAAACACTTCAACACCCCCAACGACCTATGAAGAAGTACAGATTAAGAGACAAGACAGCCCCCGCCGGCCGTAACATCGTAGGCACCTACGACAACCCTCAGATGGCCGACACCGCCGCCTACGCTGGCAACCAGTTTAAAGACCTTTACACCCTTATCCTGGTAGAGAACTACTAAAGCACGCACCCGACACGGGCCGCCGGATCCTTCCGGCGGCCTACACCATAGCCACGATGAGCAAAGCGACCTATATAAATTTACAAAAGAACTTCTGGCAGGAAGACGCTAAAAAGCATTTTAGCGCTCCTGTTACGAGGTTGTATTTTTATCTACATAGCCGGGTTAACGAAAACCGTTGGGAGCCGGTTTTTATTAGCGACGTCGAGCTCTCAGAGGCTACCGGGCAAAGCCGTAGGCGCCTTCCGGAATATAGGGACGAACTTGCAGCTCGCGGCCTTATTTCCTTCCAGAAGAAGACAGACACAGGGCAAAACGCCGGCATAATATACTCCTTTCCGGGAACTGCGCCGAAAGGAACAGTTAACTGCGCCGAAAGGAACAGTT
>CAMWLC010000004.1 GCA_947174995.1 uncultured Porphyromonadaceae bacterium | reverse complement strand
AGTGCAAAGTTACAACATTTCCCGGCCGTGTGCAAGTTTTTTGACAACAAATTTTTGAAGAAATGGTTCACATACTTGTAAATATTTAACAATCAATTAAATATCGAAATGTTAAAATTCCTTTTGAAATGTTAATCACAGTTTTCTCACCACACCCATAAAGAGAGGCAGTTTGCAGCCCCGCTCCACAATCATGAAGATGTATGGACGATCTGCCGTGAATGTGCGGTGCTCAAGAAGATCGGCAATGTCACCTGTGGCGCCTGCTGCGGCAGCCGCCTTCACCCCCTCCTCGTCCATCTTCAGACAGGTTTTGTGGCGGATATCTCCGAGTGTCCACTCTAAGGGGTCAGAAGTCATTCCCGGCCAACTATTCTGGTTGAATAGAGCTGTGACGCCAAACGAACCGAGAGACTCGCGCAGATTTCTTGTATCTGTAAGATCCAGCACGGGGAGGGTAATATCCACCTCGAATTTCCGGCCTCGGGAGTCGCACCACTGATCTACCATTTCTGATGAGATCTGCGAAAGAACGGCATTGAGGTTCAGTTCCGATTCCGGAAGAATGAACATCGCCGACATCAGCCCCTTTGAAAAGTCCAAGCGCAGGGCAGTGCCAAAGTCGTACTCCATGAGATATGCCTTTTTGGTACCATGCATCATCCTTGTGTCTGAAATGTTGCCATCTTCGCTTGTGAACGGCTGTATACGGGTTAAGGCCGGATCGAAGGGAGACTCCCATTTGGCTTTAAATGTCAGTGCGTTGACAAGGGTGACAGGGGACAGATTCTCAGCTTCATTATAGAAATCCTCGATCATACCGTGTGTCCGGGTGCTGATCCAGGAGTTGATCTGCCTTGTCGTTTCGCCCATGTCAGTGTACATATTAAAAACTTCTGCGTTGTAGTTTTGCGAAAGTGCATCGGAGAAGGATGGAATTAGCGCAAGATCACCTGCTTTCCACACTGAATTGGCTATGGTCAACTGTATGCCGGGATCAAGATTCGAGAAGTTGTCTATGATGCTTTTCCAGTATGCATCAAGTGAGGCCTGTGAATCTACGCCAAGGAAAGTAATTATTTCCGAGGCTGTTTGCGCATCGGCCCCGGCGGCTATCATAGACAGCTCCAAGGCGACTCCCGGAGGGGATATCAGGATATTGTCATCGCTATTCTTGCCGGCGAGTTCGCCGAGGAGGTCAAGTCCGTAGCACGTCTGCCGGGTAATCCATCTCTGCATATCCGGAGTGGGTCTGAGGGGTTCAGGTGTGGGATCCGGAGCTTCGGATGAGCATCCCGTGACCATGAGGACTATAAGGGATGCAAGTAAGAAAAGGTAGTTTGTGAGTCTCATGAGCGTATTATTTAACTGTTAGTGTTCCTATACCGCTGATATTGATGAATGTATAGGGCATTTCTTCCGCTGTTTCTCCCGGCTCTGTATATCCGGGGTAATGCGCTACAGACTCTCCATAGTAGAAATACCCATTATGTTTGCCTCCCCAGCCCCATACTGTATGAAAATAATACTTTTTCAGGGTTGTGGTCGGGGTAGGGCGATCTGCCAGGTCGCCATAGTCATACATGTACTCGCCGTCTATAACCCAAACATGACCGATGTCAGAATCTGCTTCATCGGCTCTAACTAACAGAGGTGAGTTTTTAAGATCTGGCAGAAGTTGGCCGAAAGGCTTAAATTCCGGCTTTACATAGCCAAAGTTCTCCAGGGTTCGAGGTAAGTATTTCCTTGTATCTGCGCCTGAGCCATCAGGCAGATATTGGACTTTCAGGTTGTCGGAGTTACCGAGACATGATATAAGAACCGGTATCCCGGGGGCATAATGCGAAACTGTCATATCTTCCCAGTCAAAGAAATACCCCTTATATTGGGTGGGAGCTTTGTAATAGGTCATCAACATTCCGCAAGCAGTTGGCGCACATCCAGAGGGATACTGGTTGAGACAAAACTGATTGAAGGGATAGCCTTGATGCCATTTAGCCACGGAAGAAGTGAGTTTAGGTTTAATGGTCACTTCGCCATGAGCCGGCTGCACCGGAGGCAGTGGCGGAAAGGGAGGATTCACCGGGCCGGGAATCAGACCACTGCCTGCTCCTCCATCTGCCCCCGACGAAGAGTTGAAGGACTCTGAGAGGTACTTCAGATAGTCACGCAGCCCCGGGTTAGTTACAGTGTCGGAAAGGCTCATCCCGCTTTCTGTGGAGAAAGCATACACGGGAAGATGTTCAGGAGACGTGCTTACTATGGCAAAACCGTCGGAACCATAGTTGACGACATACAGGCCCGCGCCTGCGCTTCTCGTGTTGGATGTAAGACATTCGATGGACTTGATTTTTCGAGAAGCACTACGCGTACCTTCGCCCTGAACATCGTTCATCATAGACTCTGCGAAGTCTATGGCCTTGGTGAGTGGATCTGCCGACCCCTCGCCATGCGAACCGGGTGCTGTCGGTGCATCGCTTTGATTGCACCCCGCAGTCAGCAGACCCATTACAAGTAAGAAAAATAAGTTTCTCATAAAATGATGTGGTTATATTATCGTTTCAAATTCTTTATAAATTAGAGAAAAAAAATCCCTTCCCCCCTTTCGAATCAGCAACTCAGCATTGAGGAGATTGTGTCATGAGTTCCACTTATTTTTTTTGGCGTGCGATCTTTACCAGAAGGTCGCACCGTATATGTTGCCTTTGGATGTGGAGAGCTTTATATAGCCCTCGATGAGGGGTCCTACATAGAAGCTGTGTTCTCCGGAGGTATCGAAGACCTCTTCAAGACTTTTCCCCGTAGCTGTGTCGGTCAACTTAAGGAGACACATTCCCTCTGGCACGGAGAAGGCTATTGTCATCAAGCCCTCATTCACCTCACACCGTATGATTTGGCGAGACGGGGCTTTGGGTCTCGAAGGGATCCCGGGGTTTCCCGGTTGTATCCAAATACTACCGCCTTTGCCAATAGAGTCAGGCGGTATGTCTCCGGGGGTGAGAGCCATCGCTGTTCCGGCCATCACCAGCATCAGAATTGTCAAGATATTTCGCAGCATAATCAATTGGTTTATCCGATGGCAAAATTACGGAAAAAAATTATAGCCGACACATAAAACAGAGTGCGAATAATTCTCCGCACCCTGTTATATCTTGCTCAAATTCAGCAACTTACAAGAAAGAGAATTTTTAAATTTTCTCTCGTTTGTAATACATTGACTATCAGCGTTTTATATCAGTCAGTTCAAGTAGAGCGTAATCCTCTGGCTCTCAGTATATTGTCACAAAAATATAGATATTTTATCTTTGCACCGCGCATCAGAGGCATCAATGCGTGCTTTCAATCTCGCGCGCCTTGAATAGAATGTTTTAAGACGTATGTCACACAGAAAACATATTAACTTGGGATGAACTCCGGAAAGAATGAGATAAATGAAATAGAGTTCGTCTTCCGATAGAAAGGCACATTCAGTTCTGAGTGACGATGCAAGACCATCCATGTACAGGTCTATATCTGCAATCATCCTTTTCTGCTCGGCCGAACTGCGGAATTTATCAAGTTTCTTTTTCAAGTCCGATATCATCGCAGACTTCAGGGCATTGGAATCTTCGGCCTCGACGATGTCGCTCCATATTTTTGTCAACGCTGTGAGTTTTTGCTGATAGAGGTTACCAAGAAGGTTTTTTACTTCCTCATGATTTTTGGCCTCTTCGTGCGCACGTTCTATTATCAGGTCTTTTTCCTTGATTGCTCTATTTTTTTCGTCAACAACCATGTTCATGTCGCTGAGCGAAGCCCGAACCTCGGTGAGTTCTTCTGACAATTCATGCTTTTCCTCCAATGATTTGGATATCTCATTTTGACTCATGGCAATTTCTTCGTCAAGAAGGTGTATGCGATCCATCAAAGCACGACGTTGGAACTTCTTTACCTTTAGTTTCATAAAGAGATATGTTCCCAAAGCGACACACAGAATCACCGAACATAAAATCGTCAGCAGAAGATTCCGCTCCATCAGCCGCCCTCTCTCTTTCAACAAGACGACACTGTCATAATATAGATCACGCTGACTGCGGGTGGCGGATTCAGTCGTTATCATTCGTGTGATTTTGTCCATCATCCTCACCACACTGTCCATGTAAAGTTTGGAATCTCTATAATCCCTCCTGGCCATTGCAATATCTGCTCTTCCGAGATAAACCGATAAGCTATCGAAATTATCAATATTTCTTGACCATGCTATGTCATAGAGGGTCTCAGCTTTATCAATATCACCCGATTTTACGGCTAAATCAGCAAGAAAGCATATTGTTTTAATACTGTCGGGAGTGCTGTATCCAAGCGAGAGCATCTCGTGATATATTTTCAAAGCCTCGTCACATTTTCTCACACGTGAATAATATGCCATTAATGCGCAGTCTGCATATACCTGCAAGTTAATATCCCGTAGACTATCCCGGGCAAGAATTCTGATACTGTCAAGAATAGACTCGGCCTGTTGATAATGCCCCTCTTCATTTAAAATAATACCCTGGAAGCACTCTATGTACCGGGCATTATTATGATACCCGGCTTTTTTAAAAGCATTTCGGGCTCTTGAAACGCTGAGTAATGCTTCATCAGTGTTTCTCAATGTATGGAATACATCCATTAGTATTTCCTCCGCACGTGCTTCCCACAGCGGCTGATTCATTTCGCGGGCTGCTTCGGAAGCGGCGGTCGCAAGAGAGACTGCCTCGTAATAGCGTCCCTGTCTCTGCAAATACATGGCCTCGTAGACGCGTGCTTTCACAAGACGCAAGTCATCGTCCGATTTCTCATAATATTCAAGTGCTTCCCTGAGCAGAGAGTCTTGTGTGAGAGGGGCATATACCTTCTCGTGTACCTGATACCATAGGAGGCCGTAGAGCGCTTTGTCCTTGGACTGCCGCAGTCTTGAGACTTCGATGCTCTCGAGCAACCTCTTCGCGCTGTCGGGATCGGCTTCCATTATTTCCTCCGACTCGGAAAGGGTTCGGCGTACTTCCCTCGGCGTGCAACCGAAGACCGGGAGAAGCACCGTCATCAACAGCAGAAGCCGGATATGTATCAGGAAGCGTTTCGGCGTTGACATTTCTTGATTGATTGAAGTTAGAAGTTCAGAACTGGAAATATATGAAAGGGGCCACCTCCTCTGACATATATTCGATTACGAGCTGCACCACTACAAGGAATACCAGCAGCTTCACCACCCACGGGGAGGATGTGAATACCCTGCCGCCCCAATCGACCCAGCTCTGCGGGATGAAATGGGCCACGATGAGCGCACCCATCATCACGCACCACTCCGGGCGCGCCACCGCGAACTGGGGTATCTGTCCCCAGTCGAAGTCCACGAAAATGTTTCCGATTATAAGAACAGAGTCCTCAAACGATGCTGCACGGAAAAACACCCACAGCAGGGAGACATAAACGAATGTCAGCAGCCATCCGAAGAAACCCGTGAGGAAATTGTCGGGTATCTTTGACAATACCGGTTTGCAGGCCTTGTGTATGGCGAGTCCTATGCCGTGCATGGCGCCCCAGAATACGAACTTCCACGCCGCGCCGTGCCAGAGACCGCCGATGAGCATGGTCAGGAAATTGTTGACGTATGTGCGGAGTGTCCCCTTACGGTTGCCTCCGAGGGGTATGTAGAGATAATCGCGAAGCCATGATGAGAGCGATATATGCCATCGGCGCCAGAACTCAGTGAGATTACGGCTCTGATAGGGGGAATCGAAATTCATGCCGAGACGAAATCCCATCATAAGCGCCAGGCCTATCGCCATGTCGGAATATCCCGAGAAGTCGCAATAGATCTGCATGGTGTATCCCAGCACGCCCATGAGGGTCTGCACACCGGTGTAGAGCGTGGGATCGTTGAATATCAGGTCGTTGTACTGGGCGATGTAGTCGGCTATTATCGCTTTCTTTATGATACCGATTATTATGAGCCACAGGCCGCCGTATATGTCGGCGAAAGAGGCCCGGCGGTTCTGCTTGAGCTGAGGCAGGAAATAGTCGGCCCTCACTATCGGGCCGGCCACGAGAGCGGGGAAAAACGAGAGGAAGAAGAGATAGTCAAACCAGGACTGCGTGGGCCTGATGCGCTGCTTGTAGACATCCACCACGTAGCTTATGGACTGGAAGGTATAGAAGGAGATTCCGACGGGGAGGATGATGTCGAGAGGCTGGAAATTGCCCTGCACCATCTGATTCCAGTTCCAGAGGAAGAAGTTGGCGTATTTGAAATATCCGAGTATGGAGAGGGAGATGGCAATCGACATCCAGAGGAAGGTCAGCTTAAGCCATCGTGGACGGGCGCGTCGGATGCCGTGGGAGAGACTCCAGTCGATGAAACTCGTGGCTATGAGCATCAGGAAGAAGAGGCCGCTCGACTTGTAATAGAAGTAGAGCGAAAACCCGATAGTGAAGAGCGCCATCTTCCACCTGCTCCCCTTGAGAAGGGCGTAGACGGGGAGGAAAACGATGAAGAGTATCCAGAAGAGTCCACTGGAGAAGAGCATCGGGGCCGAGGGATCGTAGGCCAGCTGATGCGCAATATTGTGCAGGATATCCATCATTTGTTGAGAGCTTTGAGATATGTGACGTGAGCGTTGGCTTTCCCTATTGTGTCGGGGGGAGTTTCCATGAGAATGGGGTGGGCCGACTTAGGCATCCAGCGGGCCACGGAGTCAATCCACAGGGCGGAGGCGGCGCGTGTGGGGTGGATGTGATCCTTCTTGCGATCGAGCTTCATACCCTCGGTACGGAAGAACGCACCGGGACGGCACATCTCGGCCAGCAGATCGTTCATACCCATATCCTCCTTCCAGTTCGGGGGACCGATCCAAACGTAAGGGATATCGCCTATCTTGGAGAGGATGGTCTCGATATAGGGACGGCGGGAATTGAAATTCTTGAGGTATAGCTCGTTGCTTCCCAAGGAGATGAATACGTATGTGACGTCGTAGCGGTTGATGAAGGCGTCGAGGGTGTCGCACGACGCCCATATCTTGGTGTTGCTCGAATCCCAGTTGACGGCATGGATCTCATGGCCGTTGTGCTTGGCATACTCTGCGAGGCGCAGGGCGAGATTGAGCGTCATGGAATCGCCGATAATGAGGAGCGACTGCGGAGCGGAGTCGGTCTGCACCACGGCGATCGACTCACCCCTCCCCTCCTCGGGGGCCTCGCCGTAAGGGGTGTCACCTGCGCTCCCCTTCTCCATACGTTCACCGGCCGATGCTGTGAGGGTCTCCTTGAACGGAGCCTTCTTGACGGTCCATTTACCGATAGTGATGTCATCATGAAACGATACGGCCATCACCACCGCAAGAGCTACAACGAGCAGCGCCCAAAGACCTGCGTAGCCCGATTTGTTATTGTTAGACACGGTTCTGAAGTGAGATTGAAATTGTTCCTTCTTTTATTTGAACTCTACCACAGTGATGCCGGCTCCACCGAAGCGCACATCCTCGTCCACGGCGGAGGCCACCGCACCGTTGGCCTTGAGCATCTGCCGGATGAGCGTTTTCAGGATGCCGTGGCCGGTGCCGTGGAGGATCCTGACTTTGGAGGCGTTGAACTGTATGGCATCGTCGATGAAATATGTCACGGCCTGAAGGGCCTCGTCAGCCCTCATCCCCCTGACATCTATTTCCTGCTTGAAATTGAGCTGGTGCTCGCGGCTTGCGGCCCACGTGGAGGCGCTCACGGAGTGCCCTGCTGTCAGAGCCGATTCGACCGGTTTCTTGGCCTCCTTGAGGCGCGAGAGCTCCACGAAAGTGCGGAGTGCCCCGAAAGCCACCTCCGCCTTCTTGCCACTCACGGAGAGCACTTGCCCCACCACACCGCCGTCTGACATGCGCACATAGTCACCGGGAGCGATTTCCTTCTTGACGCTCACCTTTTTCTCGGGTGTTTTCTCTTTTTGGCGGCGGCTCTTGTGCTTGAGGGGTTTGAGCGCATCCGGTATATTGTCGGAGGCCTCATCTTTTTCCAGCGAAGCACGGTATTCGTCAAGTTCGCGGCGCACGGCACGCGTGCGCTCCTTCTCGGCTTGTGATTCGCGGATTTCACGGATGGTACCCTCCAGACGGGCATTTGCGGTCTTCATTATCTCCCGCGCCTCTCTCCTCGCGTCGGCTATTATGGCCGCACGCTGAGTGCGCAGACTCTCGGCGGTACCCTCATACTTTGAAAGAATATCATCGATACGGTTCTCCTTCTCCTTGATGTTCTGGCGCTTGTTGGCCCAGTATCTGCGGTCGCGCTGGATGTCGAGGAGATACTTGTCCGCATTGACATAGTCCGTGCCTACGATCTCCTTGGCATTCTCCACCACCTCGGCGGGGAGTCCGATGTTGCGGGCTATCTCAAGGGCGAAGGAGCTGCCGGGACTCCCCACGGAAAGCTGAAACGTGGGGCGCAGGTGCTGACGGTCGTAGAGCATCGCGCCGTTGACGAATCCATCTGTATCCTCTGCAAAAGTCTTGAGATTCTGGTAATGGGTCGTGACGATACCCATGCATCCCGATCGGGCCAGACGCATGAGTATGGCTTGCGCGAGTGCCCCGCCGATCTGCGGCTCCGTTCCGCTACCCATCTCGTCTGCCAGCACGAGAGTGGCCGGACCGCTATGGGCCATGAAATACTTCATGTTGCGAAGATGGGACGAATAGGTGGAGAGATCGTTTTCTATCGACTGCTCGTCGCCGATGTCCACTAAGATATTGTCAAACACTCCTATGTGGGAATTGCTGTAAAGCGTGGGGAGGAGTCCGCATTGGGTCATGTACTGCACTATGCCGACGGTCTTGAGACACACCGACTTGCCGCCGGCGTTAGGGCCCGAAATGATCAGGAAACGCGTAGCGGAGTCGAGGCGCAGATTCAGCGGCACGGTCTCGCGCCCCTGTTTGCGCAGGGTGAGCATGAGCACGGGGTGAAGGGCGTGATACCAGTCTATCTCGGGCTTGCGTTCCAGCACCGGCATCTGGGCGTCGGTCTCCACGGCAAACTCTCCCTTGGCGCGGATGAAGTCGAGGACACCGAGTAGACGCACCGCCCCGGCTACAGCATCGGTATGCGGACGAATCACTGCCGCGACACCCATGAGTATGCGGACTATCTCCCGATGCTCCTCCATCTCGAGTTCACGCAGACGGTTTCCGGCCTCGACAACTTCGGCCGGTTCTATGAAGACGGTCTTTCCTGTGGCGCTCTCGTCATGGACGATACCGTTGAGACGTCGCTTCATGGCGGCAGGTACGGGGATCACCATTCGCCCGTCCCGCAGCGAGGGGGCGGCGTCCCGCTCTATTATACCCTCCGACGCCGCTCTGTCGAGCACACGGCGCAAGACCCTCTGCATGGAGCCTCCCATCGAGGCGATCTGACGGCGAATATCATACAGAGCCTCGGAAGCGGTATCTTTCACTTCGCCGTGGCGAGACACACAACGGTCTATTTCGGCGGAAATCACCGGGAAGGTCTGCAATGCGGAGAACACCGAGGCCAAAGCGGGCCAAGAGGGACGACCGCTTTCGGAGTCGGTGCGCGTGAAGAAATCATGGACAGAGCGCATGGTGTCAAGCATTTTGGCCAGCTTATGCAGTCTGTCGGCGGTCATATAGCTTCCTTCGGCCCTTATCTCGGCGAGATAGGGGCCGACATCATATAGAGTGGTGCCCGGGATGTCAACACGGCTGCGCAGAAGGGAGGCCATTTCGGCGGTCTGGCGCAGACGGGCACCTATCTCGTCGAAATCGCTGCTGAAGGCCATCGCGGCCACCTCCTCACGCCCCATACGGCTGACGCATTTATCAGCCACGAGGCTCCGCACGGTGTCAAACCCGAGTTTCGATTCAAATTCAGTCGGATAAATCATTCGTTAAAACACACGTGTTTTCGCAAAAAACGCTTGCAACGCAATAATATTGCATTGCAAGCAGTAATTAGCAGTTAATCGCGGCACTCCGGCCGGCGGCTCATTCGGTGTAATACCGTATCACCCGCTCCTCGTCAAACTCGGAGGTACCGTACTTTCCGTCAACTTCTCCGGAGGCGGAAACGTGTCTTCTTATCCAGTTGCCATGCTCGTCATATACCGGCGCAGAGTACTCCATCAGGACCCATTCCTTAACATCCCCCTCTTTGGTGGTTTCGGTACGGTCCCATCGGTAACTCTTGAGAAGGCCATCCTCGGAGTATTCCGGCGTGTAAGTCACGACAACGGGGCGATAGAAATTCTCATTGAGCGTGATTTCGGACACCTTCGGACCCTCTTCCCACTGTATCGAAAGAACGGAATATTTGTTGCCGAAATTGATGCTCATTCCCGTCGGAAGGCCCTCGTTGTCGTAGGCGAACATATTATTCTTGACCATACCGTCACGGGTGAACTTAACTTTCTTCTGGCATGCCTTGAACTGCGTCTTAAGCTTGAACTCCTTGACCGGCCCCTTGATGTCATACAGGAGGCCGCCGCGGTAGTCCTGCGCCACAGCCGGCATAAGTGAAGCGAGACACACTGTTGTAACCAGAATTTTTCCAGTAGTATTCATATTTATCACTTTGAACTGTCATTAATATTCTGATTCCAATATCCAAAGCTTACATTTCCCAAATAACACGTGCTAATCAAATGAGACTTGTACTCTGGCGTCATGCCCTCATCTTGAAGAAGAACCTCAATATATTGTTTTGATAGTTCATCTACGCTTTGCACCCATTCTTCTTCAGGTAACAGCGATACATTCTGCAAGCCGTCAAGATATCGGTTTGCCACTTCATTTGGATATCTTTCAAAAATGCTGCGATTGCAGTAATTTTCGAACGAATCTTCCCCTTTCAGAATAGCGGGAACCGCATTATAATAGGTTTGAACTTGAGGAGAATCAAAAAAAGTCATTTGACTTTCTGATAGGATTTTAGATCTTGTCCCCCCCGGGATTATTTCACCTGACATAACATGATACAATATTACATTATGAACCAGTGCTATACGCAGCTCCTCATCGGATAACTCGAATTGATAATCGGGATGCGTGGATTTAAAAAAGTTAACGTGGTTATTAACTTCTTCAGTTTCCCAGACCATACCCATCGCATTATGATGCGTGATCAAAGGAATAGGATTCCCCCCTCCGAAAATTATTAAGCCAGCAGCTATAGCGGAGTAAACTGCACTGAAGCCTATGGCACAAGCAGAAGCAGTTGACACCTTTCCCAATATCCCGCGTCCATGCTTCCATCCATACTTGAATCCATCATAAAATCCACGCGCATCAGCAGCAGCAATTGTTGCTATGGCTATTTTATCAGTAGGAGTCATCTGAGGATCAACATCAGAACGTCGAATCAGAACACTATCATTAATTGCGGAATACTTATTTAAGAATGCTTTTTGATTCTCAGTAAAAGTATCAGCAGAATATATTGAAATTTCCATGGGATCCTCTACTTGAGAGGAATTGGAATAAGCTTGCAAATCTGAATCATCCATTGTATGGTTCTGACAAGAACTTATGCTTATGGACAATGCAAGTACAAGCAAATAAAAGATAAATCTGTAAATTCGCATGTGCATTATACTTATTATATTAACATACTCGTTAATACTGTCGAATTCCTATGTCAAACCGGCAGGGCGAGCATGGGTATGTCGCGCTCGAAGAGAATCTTGTGGGGTATGCCCGGGTTGAAGAGGCGGGCAAAGATGTTTTTCTTCTTGTTTGGCACAATCAGAAGTTCGACTCCGGACTCGTGCAGGAACTGCTCGAAGGAACCGCGTGCATCCTTCTCCTGCAGGTAAAAGACGCTGAACTCCGCTTCGGGATAATTGCCCGCCAGATACTGCCGGAAGGCCTCAAGGCGCGCATGGTCGCGGTTTCTCCCCTTTTCGGCCACCGGGACAAGGACGATCTCCACATCCGGATAACCGAACATGCTCATGAGGAAATCCACCGACATCACATCCTGACGGTCGAGATTGCAGAAAAAGGCGAGTTTCCGGATGCTTTCCACCTTGTCGAACCGGCAGGTCTCCGGCACGGTGAACACCGGCACACGGCACGAGTCGAGCACTTCGGCGGTGACGCTACCCATGATGTTGCGCTCCGAGCGGGCGGCTCCGCGCGTGGCCATCACCACCAGCTCCGGAGGCGTGAGGCGCGTGTATTCGCGTATCACTTCCTCGGGCACGCCGGGACGCACCTCGCATGAGAATTTCACATCAGACACCTCCCCTTTGGCTATGAGGGAAGTGATTTTATCCGAGAGTTCACGCATGGTATGGGTGGCGTGCTCATCGAAGAGCTCGTCCTGCTGTATGGTCTCGAGCGAGTTCTCCTGGTCGAAGTCTCCGGCGAAGGGCTGTGCGGGAGGTGTCGTGGGGAAGATGCTTGCAGGATAGGCATGGAGCACCACCGCGCTCAGGCCGAGACGTCGTGCGAGGTCAAAGCCGACCCTGATCTCTGTTAGTGTAAGGTCTGAGAAATCGACGGGAATGAGCACGGTTCCGCTCATTCCCGCCATTTTGAGTTCCTCCTCATCCACGGAGACGCGCAGTCCGCTCTCCGTCACCTTCAGCGCATCAGCAAGCGCGGAGGGAGCCACTTCGAGAGCTACTGCGCCCTCCTTCATGCCGGGCACGTCGACCGGGCGCGAGGCCACGGCGATGCCATGGGCCTCGAGGGTCATCTTCACTTTGGCGGCCACGGCCGCAGTATGGACCACGAGGGTGAGTCTGTCGGTGTCTTTCTCCATAATTACAATTGCTCCGGGTGATGATGAGGTGTGTATGTGTGCGTAAGCCCGGATCAGGCCTTCTTGGCTGCCTCTTCTTCGAGAATCTTCACAGCCATGTCGTAGATGGTGGTGTCATCGAGCACCACGATGCCCCCGTCGGGACCCGGCTCGATATGCATGCCGATGTTCTTGCCGAACTGATAGTTGACGCCTCCGAAGTAGTTGCGCACGGTCTGCACGGTTACGTTCAGCTCATCGGCGATACGGTGGGTTGATCCGTCGGGCAGACTGTCTTTGAGTCTGCGAAGCTCATTGAAAGAAATGGTCTTGCTCATGATAGCAGTATTTTAGGTTTATGAATATTTGTATGTTCGGAGAGTCAGCAATCACAGCGGATTTGCTATTTGATGGCTAATTTAGACATTTTGCGGGGAATGACCAAATATTTTGCCAACAAATTTCAGTGTTTTATAACATTTTTATTCCCCGCTCCATAATCACGGTGTGATGCGCCGAGGGTAATGTTATAGTATTCAGTCAAGTAGTGGCACACTCGCTGTACTACTCCCGGCTTATATCACCTCGAAGTCCGCGGCGGGAATCCACCCTACGAAGTCATCGTTGAGCCTGACCTTGAACCATACGGTCTCCCCGCTCGGCCCTGTCTCCTCGGCGAGGATATGAAGGCGCGTGCCCCGGTGCAGGGGCGACGTGGCTGCCTTGGCCCCGCGGTCAGGCTCGGAGAGGAGCGGAGTCTTGAAGGCCATGATGATGCCGTCATCGCTGTGCTCGTAGGCATTAGCCGACATGAAGGCGAGCGCAAGCATGGCCGCGGTGAAGAAAGCCATCAGTCCCCCGCCGAAGAATCCGACCTTGCGGAGGTTGACGTTATGCGAGAAGAGATACATCGCGGCGCAGCATACGAGCAGCACGAAGGCTATCCCCGAGAGGCGCGCCCACGAGTCGGTGGAGAGGTCTACGGCCAGGGAACGGTGGATGGACTCGAAAAATCCGGCAGCTCCCGGCTCCACGCTGAGTTTCTTGTCGGTCAGCGAACTGCGGTTGGCGTCCTCCACCTTTGTGATGACATAATTCAGATTGTTGTTAATGAGTTTTCCCGTGGGATCAAGACGGCGGGCACGCTCATAGCAGAGGCGTGCGTTGCCCAGGTCGCCTGACTGATAGTAGGCGTTGCCGAGGTCATACAGGGAGGCGGCGGAGGTGCCATACATCTCCATCACGGCCTTATATCTGCGTATAGCATCCGAGAAATTTCCTGCATTGTAGGCGGAGTCGGCGGAAGCGAGGTCGCGTCTTTCCGGGGAGGCTGCCGAAACAGTTGCCACACTCCCCGCCAGCATGATGAGCGCGAATATGAATCTATATATTTTCATAGCTGTTCAGTTTTGAGGAGCGGAAGAATCGGAGGAAGTCTGGAGGGTGACGGCTGGCTTCTTGAAGGCGTTTTCAAGTTCGCCTATGACTCCGGCCCCCTCGTCGTAGGTCTGTTGAAGGGTCTTGCCGGTGGATGCGGGTGCATAGCGTGCCATCTCGCAGTCGTCGAGCACGGCCACGAGTTTCGCCACATCCTCCTCGGGAATACCGCGGGCGGCGAGCACCTCGCTCACGTTGCCGCGGCTGAGTTCGGATGTCGGCATCTTCAGTTTGTCGCCGAGATAGCCCCACAGAGCCGACAGCATCTCTTCGTAAAATTTGTGGCTGTCGCCTGAGGCTACGCATGCACGCGCCTTTTTCAGACGGCGTGCGGCCACCTTTCCGGCCTTGCGGCTGCGGAGACCCACGAGGTCGGCTTGCTGCTCGATGCGCTTGCGGTATACCACCACCGCCGTCATGAGCACGATGAACGGGATGATATACCACAACCAGTAAGTCCATACATACACAAGCGGTGTATGGTCTCGCGACAGCTTCTCAGGCGTCATAAGGGCCGAGTCGAATTTCAGACGGTCACGTGTCTGCGATGCCCCCCCGCCGACACCCTTCCTCACCTGCACTTCATATCCGCGCGTGCTCGTCGTCTCGTAACGGCCTGTGGAGGGATTGAAATAGCAGAGCTCCACGGCGGGAATCTTGAAGTTACCCTCCTCCATGGGCATGAAGGAATAATCGAAGCGTGCCGTGCCGCTGACATTCGAGGCCCCTACCGTGGCCGAGACATCAGTCTTCGGCGAATACACCTCAAGCTCCGAGGGATAGAGGGCATTCAGGTCCGGAAGATGGACATACTTGATGTTGCCCGAGCCTTGGATGGTATATACCACCGAAGCGGCCTCGTTGGCACGCAGACGGTCTGTGGCGAGACTTGAGGATATGGTGAACTGACCCACTCCGCCCGAGAAATTCGCGGGCTGTGGCGTGGGGAGAGCCCTGACGTTGACCACGAGATCGTTAGGCGTGACATTAAGCTGTATCGGGCGGCGCACGGACACGGTCTGGAAGAAGGGGTCGTGATAATACTCCCTCTCATCCGTGCTGACGGTGTATGTGTTGCCCTTTACGACCAGCTTGCCCTCCATCTGGGGGAAGATGATGTAGCGGGCTATGACGGCTGTGGAATACTGTTTGCCGTTGTAGGTCTCGAATGTGAGTTCGTGCGAAACGTTGTCGGATTCCTCCACCACGAAGCCGTCGAATTTCGGAGCGTCAGTTGCCCCGATAAACTTGATGGGGGAATATGTGGTGTATAGCTTGACTGTGTAGACAAGCGCCTCCTGCTCCCAGGCGGTGGTTTTGGACACGCTGGCACGGAGGAAGATGTTGTCGTTTCCCTTACCTATGAATTTTGGGGTGTCGTCGTCCTCCTGTCGTGTGTCCGGCTGCTGCGACTGTCCGCCGGAGTTACGTGCACCGGCAACTGCGGGGGTGCTACCCGGCTGGCGGGAAGCAGCCTGTCCTCGGGGCACGATGGTGTATTTCACCACATTGCTCTTCACGCCGCCCACCGTGACCGGGCCGAATGTATAGCTCCCCTCCTTTGTGGCCGTGAGCGTGGCAGTATAGGTCAGCCTGACGCTCGAGGTGGTCTGGCCGTTGACGCTGGTGAAGGATGATGAGTGACCACTGAGAGTGAAGTAATTCACCGTGGCTCCCGGCACGGATGTCGGAGGTTTTGGCTCGTCGGTCATATCGGCCACTATATAGGATATGTAGAATTTGGAACCGACCTCTATGTCGCCTCCTCTCATTCCCTCCACGCGGAGCTGCACCGAGGCGCCGCGCATCATTCCCGCCACTCCGAGAAGCAGGATCAGCAAAGCCGCGGCGCGGCGCATCACATTATGTTTCGTACTTGTCATTTCAGTCATTCGATATTCCGGAATCACCAGTTCTTTCTGTGTCGGGCGGAGCCGGCGGCCTCCTGGCCGTTCTGTCCCCTCATCACGCGGGCACGGGTCTGATTCTCCTTGTTTTCCATTGCCTTGAGTATCTGCTCGGAAGTCTGCGGGTTGATCTCCTGTTCATCCTGCTGCGGTGGTTGCTGCCGGTCCTGCTGATCCTCCTGCTGTTGGTCCCGGTTCTGCTGCTGATCCTGCTGATCCTGATTCTGCTGGTTCTGGTGGTCCTGATTCTGATTGTTGTCGTCGTTCTTGTCGTCCTGCTGCTGCTTCTTGAGCTGGGCTATGCGAAGATTGCGACGCGCGGCCTCGTCGGAAGGATTGAGGCGCAGGGCCTGTTTGTATTGCTCTATCGCCGCGGCATAATCCTCTCCGTCAAACGAGACATTGCCGAGATTGTAGTTGGCACGCGAGGCCACGAGGGGTTTGTCGGCACCGTGGCGCGTCACTTCCCGCGTGTGTCCGAGGGCCGTCTGCATGAATGCCTGCTTCAGGGAATCGGTCTCCAGCGTCTGCGAGCGGCGAATCTGGCTGACACCAAGGTTGTATCTTGCCTCCACCGAGCCTTCCCGCTCCTCAAGGGCCGCGTTATAGCTTCCGATGGCTCCCTGGAAGTCACCCTTTCCGTATAGGTCATTGCCCTCCAGTATGTGCTTGCGCTCGGCACGGGTGCTCTCCGGGGGAGTCGAGTTCCCGCAGGAAGCCACTGTGAGCCCGATAGCGGCGATCCACATTATATTCTTGATATTCATCGCTCTTAAAGTTTCAGTTTTCCGGATTCCTTCTTGAAGAAGGTAATCTTGTCAAGCCATCCGATCTTTCGGTCGAGTATGAAGACGTTGAACACTATGACGCCCAACGCAAGCCATACGAAAATAGGGAACAGCTCGTCGTGAACAGCGTAGAGGCTTGAGTCGAGGGTGGTTTTCTTCAGGGTGTCGAGTTGCTTGCCAAGCTCGTTGAGAGCACCGGGAGCGGTGGCGTTCACATATATGCCGTCACCCTCGCGGGCAATGTCCTCGGCCATTTTCTCATCCAGGCGTGTCATGACCTGATCCCCTGTCTCGGGGTCGATCAGAGGGCGCCCCTTGATGCTGACAGGCACGGCCACCGGGGTGCCGACACCTATGACATCGAGTTGCACTTTGTTCTTGGCCGCCGTGCGGGCCGCCTGCATCACCTCGTCGCGGTCCTCGAGTTCCTCGGCATCCGTGATCAGCACGAGGGCCTTTCCTACATTCTTGTCGGGGCTGAATGACTTGGTGGCCAAATCGATGGCTGCCGCGATGTTCGTACCCTGGTTGGTGAATTGCGAGGGATCGATGGAATTGAGAAACATCTTCGCTGACACGTAGTCGCTTGTCACGGGGATGAGGGTATAAGCCCCTCCGGCGTAGACGATGAGTCCGACGCGGTCATTGTCGAGACGGTTTATCAGCTTTTCGAGCATTAGCTTGGCCGTGCGCATACGGTCGGGTGCATTCGGATCAGCTGTCGAAGAGGCCAGCATGGAGTTGGAGGCATCCACCGCTATCACCACCTCAATACCCTCCTTGGAGGTCTTCATGTCCTTGACGCCACCCCACGGCCTCGCGGCCGCGATGATGATGAGCGTCAACGCGAGCATTTCGAGCACGAGTTTGAAGGGGGGCTTGTAGGGGGAGGCATCCGGCATGAGTCTTTCGAGAGTCTCGGGATTGCCGAACTTCCTGAGCTTGCGCCTGCGGCTGTATCGCGCCAGGAAGTACAGAAGACAGTACACCGGCACGGCTATGAGCAGCAACAATACTTTTGGATATGCGAAACTAAACATTCTTATCTCTTTTCATCAAGTGAATATCTCCTTGGGACCTCCTCAAGGGATTCTCCTCAACAATGTGTAACGTAACAGCAGGAAAAGGCTCCAGGCTCCCATGGCGATCCACACCCAGGGCATGTAATTCTCATCGGTCTGGGTGTACTGGTCCACGTCGAGCTCGGTTTTCTCAAGCGAGTCGATCTCGTCAAACACCTTGCGGAGCATCTTCTCATCCTTCGCCCTGAAATACTTGCCGCCGGTGGTGGCCGCTATGGACTTCAGGGATTCCTCGTCAATTTTGGTTTCGAGCGTGGTGGAGGAGAATCCGTAGGGATCGGTGATCTGGACAGTGCCGTTGGTTCCCACTCCGATGGTGTAGACTTTGATACCCTTTTGCTTGGCGATGGCGGCCGCCGTGAGAGGGGGCACGTTTCCGGCATTGTTGGTGCCGTCGGTGAGCATGATGATGCTCTTGGACTTCGCTTTGCCGGAGGCTATACGGTTAATGGCGCTGGAGAGGCCGTCGCCGATGGCCGTGCCGTCGTCGAGAGCGCCCATACTGATACCCTGCACGGCATTGACAAGGGCGGCGCGGTCAGTCGTGAGGGGCATGAGGGAGAGGCTCTCCCCGGCGAAGACCACGAGGCCCATATTGTCGTTGGGACGGTTGTTGACAAACTGTGTGGCGGTCTGCTTCGCCGCTTCGAAACGGTTGGGGGCGAAGTCGGTGGCGCTCATGCTGCCCGAGATATCGATGGCAAGCACTATGTCCGTGCCGACAATGCGCGAGGTGCGCTCCGAGTCGGTGGTTTGAGGTCGGGCGAGGGCCACTATAAGGGCGGCCACAGCCAAGAGCTGGAGAAGGAAACAGAAGTGCATCACCCAAATCTTCCGGGGAAGGGGGAGCTTCACGAAGGCCTTGGCCGAAGAGATTCCGAGCCATGGACGCGAATTGCGCTGCTTCCATACATACCACGCCGTCAGAGGCACAAGCACCAGCAGGAGCCAGAGCATACGGGGATTATGCAGCATCATGACTCACCTCCTTTCTCCTCGGCGGTGGCGGATATCGACTTGGTCTCGTTGACAAAGGCCACGGCGTTGTTCCATGCGGCCACGCTGTCGTCAGGCAGCGGACGCACCTTGGCGAACTTCACGAAGTCGGCCATGTCGAGAATCTGACGCACCAGACCGCGCTTCTCCTTCAGCGTGGAGTCCGCGGCGAGAGTCTGCATGATCTGCCTGGAGGTCATCTCCATGGCGTTGATGCCGAATCTTCTGTCCAGATAGTTTCTCAGGATATCCGTGAGGATGGTGAAATATTCCTTCTCCTGCCCCTGCTCCCAGAGCTTCCGCTCCTTGAGCTCGCCGAGACGTCGGAGCGCCTCGGCGTCAGGAGCCTCCTTAGGCACCTGCGGAGCCGGGATGAGCCCCCCGCGCGGACGGCGCGAGAGTGTCTCCTCGAAGGCTATGAGAGCCAGCATCATGATGAAGAGGATGAGCCACCCCCATTCCACGAGCCAGTCGGGCAGAAAATCCCAGAATGACTTTCCGGCGGGGTCAACCGTGCCCGCGAAGTCTGCTATCTTGTCCTCGGCCGTGACTCCCGGGAAGGGGGTCACCTTAAACGTGAGGGGGTTGGAGCGTACGCTGTCACGCCCGGCCACATACACCATCTCCGGGAGACGGTACACTCCCGAGTCGAAGGCCTGTACGGGCACCTGCCAGTCCACCTGAATCCTCCCGGAGCCAAGGGGAGTGGTGTCGCGCTTTATAGATGTGCGCAACTCCACACTGTCGCCGCACACCGCTGCATATCCGCGCTCGTTGGGCTGAAGGAGCGGGAACGTGCCGCGCACATTCTCGTCCTGCACCACCTGAAGGCGCATGGTGGCCATGCGCCCCATCAGAATCTGCACGGAGTCAAGGCTCGCCTTGACCGTCACGGGACCGGCGTTAGCGGCTGTCACGCCTCCCATGGCCATCAGCAGCCCCGCAAGCGGCGCGATGTATCCTTTCGTGAAAAATTTCTTTCTCATAAATTCAAAAATTTCCCCTACCCCTCATATTGCGCCGCTGCCTCACCGTGCTCCGCTACGACGGCGGAACATGGCGAGAAGGGCCTTCACGTAATCTTCATCGGTGCGCACCGAAGCGAGGTCCACGCCACATCGGGCAGTGACCGAGGCGAGTTTCTGCTGACGGTCATACCAGAGGCGGTCGTAAGCCTTGCGGGCTGACGCCGAAGAGGTGTCTACCCAGCGGTCGAGCCCGGTCTCAAGGTCGCGCACACGCATAAGCCCCACATTGGGGAGCTGTCCGTCGCGCAGGTCATATACCTGCACCGCCGCGAGTTCGTGCTTGCGGTTGGCTATGGCCATGGAGCCGGAATAGTCGTGATCGTCGATGAAGTCGCTTATCAGAAAGGCCGAGCAACGCTTCTTGATGGCGTTGGTCATGAACTTGAGAGCCACGTCTATGTCGGTGCCCCTGCTCTCGGGCTTGAAGTCGATAATCTCACGGATGATGAGCAGGATATGTTTGCGTCCCTTCTTGGGAGGGATGAATTTCTCTATGCGGTCGCTGAAAAGAATCACTCCCACCTTGTCGTTGTTCTGAATCGACGAGAATGCAAGCGTGGCTGCGATTTCGGCCATCACCTCCTGCTTGCGCGGGCCGACGGCGCCGAACTCCCCGCTGCCGCTCACATCCACAAGGAGCATCATGGTCAGTTCGCGCTCCTCCTCGTAAACCTTCACGTATGGCTTGTTGTGGCGTGCGGTGACATTCCAGTCGATATCGCGCACATCATCGCCTGGCTGGTATTCGCGTACCTCGGAAAACATCATGCCACGCCCTTTGAACGCCGTGTGATACTCACCGGCAAAAATATTCTGGCTCAGTCCGCGCGTCTTGATCTCTATCTTGCGGACCTTCCTGAGCAGTTCGTTGGCATCCATCATGTTCTGAGGATTTTATCAGGGTACAACTACTTTGTCAAGAATGTCCGTGATCACCTCGTCGGCGCCGATATTGTTGGCCTCAGCCTCGTATGTCAGGCCAATGCGGTGACGCATCACGTCGTGACACACGGCACGCACATCCTCCGGAATGACGTAGCCGCGCCCCTGCAGGAAGGCGTACGCACGCGAAGCCTTGGCGAGGCTTATGGAGGCACGCGGCGATGCCCCGTATGCTATGATGCCCTGCAGATCGGGGAGTCCGAACTTGCCCGGCTCGCGGGTGGCGAATACTATGTCAACGATATAGTTCTCGATTTTCTCATCGATATATATTTTCTCCACTATCTGCTGCACATCGAGCACCTCAGAGGTGGAGACAAGGGCCTCTATGGGAGCTACGGAACCCTTGATGTTCTGGCGAATGATGTCCTTCTCCTCCTCCTTGCTGGGATAGCCGATGACCACCTTGAGAAGGAAACGGTCGGTCTGCGCCTCGGGCAAAGGATACGTGCCCTCCTGCTCGATGGGGTTCTGGGTGGCCATCACGAGGAAGGGACGGTCGAGGGGGAAGGTTTCGTCGCCGATGGTGACCTGGCGCTCCTGCATGGCCTCAAGCAACGCGCTCTGCACCTTGGCCGGTGCGCGGTTGATTTCATCGGCGAGGACGAAGTTGGCGAAAATCGGACCCTTCTTCACCTCGAAGGTCTCTTTCTTCACGCTGTAAATCAGCGTGCCGATGACATCGGCGGGAAGAAGGTCGGGCGTGAACTGTATGCGGCTGTACTTGGCATCCACAAGTGTGGCAAGTGTCTTGATAGCCAAGGTCTTTGCCAGACCGGGCACACCTTCGAGCAGCACATGGCCGTTGCAGAGAAGGGCGATGAGCAGGGAATCCACAAGATGCTTCTGCCCGACGATACGCTGCTGCATACCGGTGCGGATGAGATTCAGGAAATTGCTCTTCGTGGCTATCAGATCGTTGAGTTCACGAATATTGACTGTCTCGTTCATTATCTATAATTGTACTGATTTATTCAATTTTATGCACCTATTGAGGCCGGTGGGCCTATTCACGCGCAAAAATACCTATTTATAACGAAAAAGCTAAATTAATTGTGTTAATTTAGCTTAATGCAGTGTCATTCTTTCTCCGGAGTTGACTCTGAGGTGTCTTCCGTCTGCGGAGACTCTTGCGTGAAGGCGTTCCATCCCTGGGCGCGTATAGGTATCTCGCCGCCATCGCGCGTCACCATGGCCGCCCCCAACTGCGGCTCAGTGATGTAGCCTATCATCTTGACACCGGGAAGGTCCTTGATTTTCTCGTTGTCGGTCAGGGGGAGGGTGAAGAGCAGCTCGTAGTCCTCGCCACCATTCATAGCTGCCGTGACGAGATTCATGTTGAGTTCTTCCGCCATCAGGGCCGTTTGGTAGTCGATGGGGATGCGATCCTCATACACCCTGCATCCCACTCCCGAGGCCTTGCATATATGCAGAAGCTCCGATGAAAGGCCATCGCTGACATCCATCATGGAGGTGGGTTTCAGTCCGTGTTCGCGCAACATGCGGATAACGTCGCGGCGCGCCTCGGGCTTGAGCTGGCGCTCCAGTATATACTCCTTTCCGGCGAAGTCCGGCTGAAAACCGGGGTCGCCGGATTCGGCTCCCACACGGTTCTCCCGTTCCAGAAGCTGTAAACCCATAAAGGCCGCCCCCAGGTCTCCGCTGACGCATATCAGGTCGGTGGGTTTGGCTCCGCTGCGGCGTATCTCCTCCCCCTTGGGCGCCGTGCCCAGGCAGGTGATGCTGATGACGAGTCCCGTGACACTCGCGCTGGTGTCTCCACCCACGAGGTCCACGCCGTAGATTTCGCAGGCGAGGCGTATACCGGAATAGAGGGCTTCGATATGCTCCACTGTAAACCGGCTTGAAACCCCGAGGCTCACGGTGATCTGCTTCGGATCACCCCCCATGGCGTAAATGTCGCTGAAGTTTACGATAGCGGACTTATAGCCGAGATGTTTGAGGGGCACATATCTGAGATCGAAATGTATCCCTTCCAGGAGAAGGTCAGTAGTGACAAGGGTGTCGTTGTCTCCCATGTCGAGGATGGCGGCATCGTCGCCCACACCGAGCCGGCTCTCGGGATTTCGGAGAGGGAAGTCACGCGTCAGGTGGTCAATAAGCCCGAACTCGCCGAGCTTTGATATTTCTGTCTGCATAGAGTCTGATAATTTAAACGGCTCCGGAATATTTCCGGAGCCGCGATTATTCTTACAGGATCAATTACATACGGACCATCATCTCCTTCATGAGGAGGGTGATGACGGGTTGCGCCGTGAGTGCTGCTTTCTGCACCTCCTCGTGGCTGGGCACCTCGGTGATGTCCTTGCCTCCGAGGTCGGTGATTACGGAAAGTCCGAACACCTTCATGCCGCTATGGTTGGCCACAATCACTTCGGGCACCGTGGACATACCCACGGCGTCGCCGCCGATGATGCGGAAATATTCGTATTCCGCGGGAGTCTCGAAAGTGGGTCCCGTAGTACCTACGTACACGCCGTGCATCAGGCGGAAATCCTTCTCGGCCGCAATCTCGTCAGCGAGGGCTATGAGACGCTTGCTGTATGCCTCTGTCATGGCCGGGAAACGGTCGCCAAGCTCGTTGTAGTTCTTGCCGCGCAGCGGATTCTCCGGGAAAAGGTTGATATGGTCAGTGATTATCATCACGTCGCCTACCTTGAACTCCTTGTTCATGCCTCCTGCGGCGTTGCTCACCACGAGAGTTTCCACTCCGAGGGCCTTCATGACGCGCACCGGGAAGGTGACCTGCTTCATGTCATACCCTTCGTAGTAGTGGAAACGGCCCTGCATGGCCACCACGGGACGGCCTCCCAGCACTCCGAAAATGAGCTTGCCGCTGTGACCCTCCACCGTGGAGACGGGGAAATTGGGTATGGTCTTGTAGTCGATTTCGGCGGAAACCTCAATATGGTTGACCAGATCGCCAAGACCGGTACCGAGGATTATACCTGTGCGGGGCATCTCACCCCCTACTTTCGCGCGGATGAACTCCGCTGTATTCTTGATTATGTCAAGCATTGACTTTTCCATGTGAGTTTTTGTAAGTGGTTGATAGGTTAACAATCTAATGGGGATTATAGTTCCGATATTTCATCCTCTTCATGCCCGGGCACGTCTCCGGTGTCAGTGCTTTCGGAGGGCGCCGGGGTGTATCCGCTCATGACAGGCGATACGGTGGGAGCGTCATCGCCGCCGGGTATCAGGTCGGCGCGCCCGATGCCCCGGAGTATCGCCCGGATAAATCCGTCGTCGATCATATTGACCGTGATGGGTTGATAGAAAACGAAGGGCTTTAGCCGCTGCGGGAAATATGGGTTGTAGGCCAAGCGCACGGCATCCTTCTCCGTGGTGACGATGATCTTATGCTCTCCCGGCAGGGCATCGTAACGCTTGCGTATCTCCTCGATGTCCTTGCGGGTAAAGTCGTGATGGTCGGGAAAATGAAGCACCTTCACCTTGAAGGGGAAGTGGGAGAAGTGTCTGACGAAATATCGCGGATGGGCTATGCCGGTGACGAGCAGCACTCCATCTTTGGAGGTGAGGGCGCCCAGCCTGACATGATACGGACATTCCTCGGGAAACACCGGCGACAGGCCTTCGTATTCATAGCGCGAGAAGAAGGGCTGCTGGAACGACATCAGGTCAAGATCCTTCTTTTTCAGGCTCTTGTCAAGGGCTGACATGTTTTCGGGACATTTCGTCACCACCACGATGTCGGCACGGTTGACAGCCATGACGCTCTCGCGCAGACGCCCCAGGGGGAGAAGATGGTCGTTGTGGACCGGACGGTTGTACTCGGTGAGCAGCACTGCGACAGTGGGCTTGACATAGCGGTGCTGGAATGCGTCGTCGAGCACTATCAGCTCCAGGTCAGGGAAGAGACGCAGCAGCTCACGGATGCCGGTGCGGCGGTTCTCGCATACGGCCACCTTCACCGCGCGTCCGAACTTATGGAATATCTGCATCGGCTCATCTCCTATCATCTCCGGTGTGGAGTGGGAATTAGCCAATATGAATCCCTTTGTCTTGCGCTTGTAGCCCCTGCTGAGCACGGCCACTTTCATGCGTCTGCCTAGACGCGAAACGATGTATTCCGTATGTGGGGTCTTGCCGGTGCCTCCGACGGTGATATTGCCTACGCACACCACCGGAACCGGGAATGTCTCCTGAGGCAGGATGCCCCAGTCAAACATCTTGTTGCGTGTCCACACCACCGACCCGTAAATCCAGGACAGTGGCGTAAGCACGCACTTTATAACTTTATTCCACGTGGAATCCATCGCCTTTACTGATCATTAAAGCCTCACTCTGACGGGAATCATCCTGGCCTGCACCGGTTCGCGCCCCACGATGTCCAGGGCGTAGCGGATAAGCACCGCTTCGGGACGGTCAACGCCATACTGCGCCATGACCTCACCCAGTTCGGTGTTGAGGCTGCCCGAGAGGAGATCCCAGAATCCGGGTTCATACTGCGGATAGCAGGCCACGCCGTGATTGCCTTTCATGTCGCATTTTCCGGCCACCCAGTCTATGGCGTCCTGAAGGGAACCGAGCTGATCGACGAGTCCGAGACGCAGTGCCGTGCTGCCGTCCCACACACGTCCTTCGGCTATCTGACGCACACGGGCCTCCTTCATCTTGCGCCCCTTGGCCACGCGGGCTATGAACTTGTCATACCCCTCTTCGATGCCGCGCTGCATGGCCTCGCTCTGGGCGGGGGTCATGTCATGATAGGGATTCGGGAAGTCAGCCTCGGGATTGGTGTAGACACCCTGGGGACTCACGCCAATCTTTCCGAGAAGATTCCCCACGTTCGGGACGAGGCCGAATATGCCAATCGAACCCGTGATGGTCAGCGGAGAGGCGAAGATACGGTCGGCGTCGGCTGAAATCCAGTATCCGCCGGAGGCCGCATAGTCTCCCATGGAAACGGCGAAAGGCTTCTTCTTGCTCTTGAAATAGGCCAGAGCCTCGGCTATCTGTTCGCTGCCGAAGACAGAACCGCCGGGGGAGTTGACACGCATCACCAGCCCCTTGATATTGTCGTCGTCGGCGAGTTTTACAATCTCGGGCACCAGTTTCTCGCAATATATCCCGGCTCTTTCGCTCTCGGCTATCTCGCCGGAGGCATAAAGCACGGCTATCTGCTTCTTGGAGGTGTAGTCACGTCCCCAGGAGGCACGCGCGGCCATAGTGGCGACATCCACGAAGTTGACGTCCTTCCCTTCCTTATCGACGATTTTTCCGATGATGTCATCCATCTGGCGCTGATACACCACGCGGTCCACGAGCTTGTGGCCCAAAGCCCAGGAGGCATCACGCATCACAGTGAACTCTTCGGAGGCCATGCGGTTGATTTCCCCCTCCTTCATCTTGCGCGACTGAGCCATGGCGGTGCGGATTTCTTTCCATATATTGCCGTAGAGGGTGTCAAGCTGCATACGGGCCGGTTCACTCATTTGAGTCATTATGTATGGCTCCACGGCTGACTTGAAAGTGCCGACCTTGAATACCTGGAAAGTGACGCCGATCTTATCAAAAAGCCCCTTCAGGTATTCCACAGTGCCCCCTATGCCGCGGATGTCCACTGCTCCGGCGGCGTTCAGGAAAATGCTGTCTGCGGCCGTAGCGACATAATAGTCGGCCTGGGAATAGGAGTCGGAATAGGCATATACCCTCTTTCCGCTCTTTCGGAAGCTTTCTATCTCCTCGCGCAGCGAGCGCAGAGTGCTAACTCCGGCACGTACACCCTCGCATTTGATGTAAAGGGCTTCGACAGACTTGTCATTCTTGCCCTCACGGATACCGCTCACGAGTTCGGAGAGCACCAGGGGACGGTCGATTTTGCCCCCGCTCATCACGATGTCGCTGAAATCCATATCGGATCCGGCCTCCGCCTCCTCTATCACTCCCTTCAGGTCAAGCACCATCACGCTGTGCTTCTTGACCGACGGAGTCTCGGAGCTGTCGCCCATACGGGCGGCCACGCCCACGCACACTATCACCGCCACCACTCCGAAGAGCACCAGCGCAATCCATGCTCCCACGAAGGAGGAGAGCAGGTTCATGAAAAATTTCTTCAGCATGAGGCTATGACGGTTTTGATTTCCTCCGCGAGTTTCTCGGCCTTGTCCATCGTTTCAGCCTCGCTGTAGATGCGGATGATGGGCTCCGTGTTGGACTTGCGAAGGTGTACCCAGCAGTCCTTGAAGTCTATCTTCACGCCATCGATGTCGTTGATTTCCTCATTTGCGAATTTCCGCTTCACGGCTTCGAGGATCGCGTCCACGTCGATGTCGGGAGTGAGCTGGATCTTGTTCTTGGCAATGGCATACTTGGGATAGCCGGCCTTCAGTTCCGTCACCTTCTTTCCGCTCTTGGCCATAAGGGTCAGGAAGAGGGCCACACCCACCAGGGCGTCACGTCCGTAATGGAGCTCGGGATAAATGACTCCGCCGTTTCCTTCGCCCCCTATGATGGCTCCGGTCTCCTTCATCTTTGCCACGACGTTCACTTCACCGACAGCTGCTGCCGAGTAGTCACATCCGTGGGCGCGGGTCACGTCGCGCAGGGCGCGGGAGCTGGAGAGGTTGGACACCGTTGAGCCGGGTGTATGGCCGAGCACATAGTCAGCCACAGCCACAAGCGTGTATTCCTCCACGAACATCTCGCCGTTCTCCATCACGATGGCAAGGCGGTCGACGTCCGGATCCACCACAAAGCCCACATCGGCCCTTCCCTCCTTCATGAGGTCGGCGATCTGTGTGAGGTTTTCGGGTATAGGCTCGGGAGTGTGGGAGAAATGACCCGTGGGCTCGCAGTTGAGTTCGATCACTTCCTTCACACCAAGGCGGCGGAGCAGACGGGGTATCACCACGCCGCCGACGGAGTTGACTGCGTCCAGGGCCACTGTGAAGCCGGCTTTGCGTATGGCTTCCGTATCTACGAGAGGAAGGGCGGCCACCATGTCGATGTGACGCTCGCCCCAGGTGTCGTTGTGATATTCGCCGCCGAGATCAAACACTTCAGCAAAAGTAAAATCCTCCTTCTCGGCTATTTCAATCACCTTGCGTCCTGCCTCATCAGTCAGGAACTCTCCTTTGGAGTCGAGGAGCTTCAGGGCATTCCATTGCACGGGGTTGTGGCTTGCGGTGATGATGATGCCACCGAGAGCCTTCTCCCCGGTCACGGCCAGTTCGGTGGTCGGGGTAGTGGCGAGTCCTATGTTGATGACATCCATACCCATTGCCATGAGGGCACCGGTCACGAGATGGTCTACCATCTTTCCGGAGATACGGGCGTCACGGCCCACTACTATTCGCCCTGAGGCGCCGCCGTTCTCGCGGCGCATATATTCAGCGTAAGCAGCTGCGAATTTCACGATGTCCACACCGCCGAGACCCTCGCCCGAGCGGCCTCCGATGGTGCCTCTTATTCCAGAGATTGATTTTATGAGTGACATATCTTGAGTAATTTCTTGCTTTATCGATTAGTACTGTGCCTTGAAATAGCGCACGTTCATCAGGTAAGGTATGCACGTGCCCTGATTGGCCTCGGTGAAGCCTACGTATGACTTCATGACGAGATTCACCTCGCTGTCGTAGCCGAGATAGCCGAGAGGCACCTGGATACCGGTGCCGTATTTGAGCGTGGAGGTGAGGTAGTTGTTGCCGTATTCAAATGAAGTGGGCCCTACGGAGGGCATATTTATGGCGTTGCCTACGGCGGGCACATCCATATTGCCCGTCTGCTCCATCTGAAGGATGTTCTGCGCCGAATACAGGAAATAGACCATATCCCCCTTCTTGGGCTTGACTGCCGAACCGGGGTTGATCACCTGCATATAGAGATGCCCCTCCTCGTCCATTTTGTAGAACGGGGCGTCGGGACCTGTCTGAAACACGCTGTCAGCCGGAATCTCCGTCTCCACGTGCTGACGCGCCAGATACCAGTTGACGGCCCTGGTCTCGTCGCGCAGAAGGTCGGAATAGCTCTCGGAGTCGCTGCAGGCCGTCATGCCGGCCGCCAGCACACCGGCGAAAGCGGGAAGAAGAATATTGTGTATAGTGGTCTTCATTATGATTTTGTCAGTCATGAGATGATGCTGTTCACCAGAGGTCTATCCTGTCGGGATGCCCCTTGATGTATTTATCGTAGGCCGGGAGAGCCTCCACGAGCATACGCCGGGCCTCCTCCAGGGTGCCGTGAAACTCGGCTCCGGCTGCCATTATGTGGCCTCCTCCTCCGAAGAGGTCGCCACACACGAGCGACACCGGGAAGTCGTTGATACTACGGGCCGAGACCTTGATGCAATCCTCGTCTTCGCGCAGGAAGAAAGAGCTGACGACACCCCTGATTTCCAAAGGAGTATTGACCAATCCCTCCGAGTCGCCGCGCTCGTAATGAAACTGCTTTAGCTCCTCGAGGCTGAGGGTGATGATGGATGCGTGCTGACGCGGAAGTATCTCCATCTTCTCGCTCAAGGCGTAGGCGTGGAGCCTGACGCTGCCGTAGGTGCGCGTCATCAGAGCCTCCTTCACGATGCGCGTCTTGTCCACCCCCTTCTCAAGAAGCCGCTCGAGCACTTCGTATATGTCGGGACTCTTGATGTTGACGGAGAAATTGCGCGTATCGGTCACCATACCCGTCACAAGACACTCGGCACAATCGCGCCCCATGTCTTCATACAGCCCCATGGCGGCCATGATGCGAAACGTCATCTCGCACGTGCTCGACATGTCGGGATATGAGAATGTGACGTCGCAGAAGTGGTCGGGATCTTGATGATGGTCTATCAGCACCTTGCGGCACTTGGCGTCTCTTGTCAGAGGCCCGAGTTGATCCTGCCGCGAAGGCTTGTTGAAGTCGCAGCAGATGATGAGGTCAGCCTCCTCCATCAGGCTCTGGCAATAGGGATCATGGCGCGTGTAGACAGCCACCTCCCTGAATCCGGGCATGAACGAGAGGGTGCGCGGCGGCTGGTCGGGCGTCACCACCATCGGTTTCTTGCCCAACCCCTTCAGAAGATGATACCATCCCAATGTGCTCCCCATGGCATCCCCATCGGGACGCACATGGCAGGTCAGCACGATTTTCTCCGAATTAGCAAGCAACTCCTCAAACCGCGCCACATCAGCCGTTGAAAGAAACTTTTTCATCCTGTTTAGCTTTTCAAATGGCAAAGATACTAATTATCTCCGAATTTCTGACTAACTTTGCAGTCAAAAGAATCAAAAACCGTAATTTTCATTTTCCAAGGGCCCTTGCGGCCCCGCCGATGACTATGCATACTAAAGAGGAAAAGATGGCCGCTTTCGGCCGCATGCTCGATGTGCTCGACATTCTGAGGGTGAAGTGCCCCTGGGATGCGAAGCAGACCTATGACTCCCTGCGCCCCAACACAGTGGAGGAAGTCTACGAACTCGCCGACGCTCTGCTGACGGGTGATTCCGCCAATATCCGCAAGGAGCTGGGAGATGTGCTGCTGCACGTGGCTTTCTATTCCAAGATCGCATCCGAGTCAGGAGATTTCGACATCGCCGACGTATGCGACGCGCTTACCGACAAACTGATTTTCCGTCATCCTCACGTCTTCGGCGACGTGCAGGCGGACACGGCGGAAAAAGTGACGCAAAACTGGGAACAGATCAAGCTCAAGGAAAAAGGGGGCAACAAGACCGTCCTCGGCGGCGTGCCCTCCGCCCTGCCCGCACTCATCAAGGCCAACCGTATCCAGGAAAAGGCCCGGAATGTGGGATTCGACTGGGAAACCCCCGATCAGGTCTGGGACAAGGTGAGGGAGGAGACGGCCGAGGTGGAACGCGAAATGAAGTCGGGCGATGCCGAGGCCCTGGAGGGCGAGTTCGGAGACCTGCTATTCTCCGTCATCAATGCTGCCCGCCTCTACGGCGTGAATCCCGAAAATGCCCTTGAGCGCACCAACCGCAAGTTCATCCGACGTTTCAATCACCTCGAAGCCCGCGCCAAGGAGATGGGACGCTCCTTGAAGGATATGTCCCTGGCCGAGATGGACGCCATCTGGGAGGAGGCGAAGACCATAGATCAGACAAAGACCATAGATAAGAATTGATACTCTGCATCACCGAGAAGCCGAGCGTCGGCAAGACCATCGCCGACGTGCTCGGCGCGACCATTCGCCGCGACGGCTATTTCGAGGGTCCCGAATACTGCGTGACATGGACCTTCGGACATCTCTGCACCCTCAAGGAACCGGCAGACTATACCCCCGCCTGGCAGCGGTGGTCACTCTCGTCGCTCCCTATGATTCCCCCCCGGTTCGGAATCAAGGTGATCCCCCAGGCGAGTATAAAGCGGCAGTTCGAGACCATAGAGGGGCTGATACGGCAGTGTGAACGCATCATCAACTGCGGTGATGCCGGACAGGAGGGTGAGGTAATCCAGCGTTGGGTGATGCAGAAGGCGGGATGCGACAAACCGGTGGAACGCCTCTGGATAAGCTCCCTCACCGACGAGGCTATCCGCGAGGGATTCAAGCATCTGCGCCCACACAAGGAACTTGAGTCGCTCTACACCGCCGGACTCTGCCGCGCGATAGGCGACTGGATATTGGGCATCAACGCAACGCGTCTCTACTCCCTCAAATATGGCACGGATCGCAATCTCCTCTCCATCGGGCGCGTGCAAACCCCTACCCTCGCCATGGTGGTCAACCGTCAGCATGAAATAGAGAATTTCGTGCCGAAGGACACTTTCGAGCTGCGCACCATATATAGAGGTGTCACCTTCTCCACACAGCTTGATCCTTTCGAGACTCAGGAGGCGGGAGCAGCCGTGCCGGAGCGCCTCAAGGCCTCGCCGTTTACCGTCACCGAGGTGAGCCGCAAGAAAGGGCGCGAGTTTCCACCCCGCCTCTTCGACCTGACGGCTCTCCAGGTG
This sequence comes from uncultured Porphyromonadaceae bacterium, assembly GCA_947174995.1. Taxonomy (GTDB): domain Bacteria; phylum Bacteroidota; class Bacteroidia; order Bacteroidales; family Muribaculaceae; genus Lepagella. The sequence continues at coordinate 53,039 of CAMWLC010000004.1, read as the reverse complement.
GAGGCGAACAAGCGGCTCAACATGGGGGCCGAGGAGACACTGCGCACCATCCAGAGCCTGTATGAGAAAAAGCTCGCCACATACCCGCGTGTGGACACCACTTACCTCACGGACGACATATACCCCAAGTGCGGCCCCATCCTCAACTCCCTGACGCAATATTCCGAGTTGCTCCAGCCTCTTCGCGGCAGCAAGCTCAGGAAGTCGAAAAAGGTGTTTGACAATTCCAAAGTCACCGATCATCATGCCATCATACCCACGGGTATACCTCTGCCGCAGGGATTGAGCCGGGCGGAATACGAGGTGTTCGACCTGATAGCACGGCGTTTCATATCGGTGTTCTATCCCGATATGGAGTATGACCAGACCATTGTGAAGGGAACGGTCAAAGATACGCCTGCTGATGTGGAGTTCAAGGCCTCGGGGCGCGTGATTATGGCGCAGGGATGGAAAGCCGTATATGCCCGCGACAAAGATCCCGAGCGTGAAAACAAAAAGGAATCGGAGTCCGAACAGACTGAACTCCCCCCTTTCAAACGCGGAGAAACAGGCCCTCACGAACCGCATCTGGTGAAGAAGACCTCCAAGCCTCCGAAATATTTTGACGAGGGCTCTCTGCTCAAGGCGATGGAGACAGCAGGCTCAACGGTTGAGGACGAGGATCTGCGCGAGGCCCTGAAGGCCAACGGCCTGGGGCGCCCCTCCACACGTTCCGCCATCATCGAGGTGCTTTACAAGCGGGGATATATCGAAAAATGCGGTCGTCAGGGAAAGACGCTCCGCGCTACCAAAGCCGGCATTGACCTCATCGGCATAATCAACGAGGAACTGCTCAAGAGCGCCAAGCTCACCGGCATCTGGGAGGGGCGCCTCCGTGCCATAGAGCGCGGGGAATACAGCGCCGATGAGTTCATCGCCCGCCTCAAGGAGATGATCTCGCAGATCACACTCTCCGTCTTCGCGGACAACTCCGGCAAAAAGATCTCCTGACCCCAATCCCTCACATGCACTGTATATTCGGGTTATGCCTCTATTATTGATTTACAGAAAAAAAACATGAATGTCGCGTGGGATATCCGTTAACAAAGTGAGGAGGCATCCCTGCCTCCTCACTTTGTCATCTATCGTGTTATCGCGTCCATTGTCAACCGGACACTCAACACTGTCAACTATACATTACTTCTTCACCACTTTCTTGCCGTCAATGATGTAGAGTCCTGCGGGAAGAGCATCGATATCGTTACCAAGACGCATACCTTGAATATTGTACACCTTTCTCTCGCTTTCCGATCCGGTTATTGTATCTATACCAACGGAATCAGCGGGATAATTATATTCAATGGCACCCTGGCGGAGAGCAGTGCCTTCAGCATCAAAGAGAATAAAACGCACCTCGTATCGTCTGTCCTTGGAGAATTCGATTTCGGGACCATCATTTATCCAGCAGATGTCGCCCTCTTCATTCCTGGTGGTTGTTTCGGTACGGAGTAGTATAATTCCACCTTCATATTGATAGTCTTCCACAGGATACGAGGTTAATTCAAGTTCCATCCTGGCTGCCATACCTCTCGGATCAGTCACGATAGTAATACCCTCTCCGGTGTCGAAGCCGTACAATTCTGCGTTTTGTGCCGGAATCTTTTCGGTCACGGTTATCACCTTGGGCTGCCTCTTATGATAGTGATAATAGAGTTCGCTGCTGAAATTCGTTGCATCGGCCTCTTCGGCAGCATTACGGAAGGTAGCCTCGGGAATGTAAATCTCGTAATTTCCTCCAGCGTAGACCATCGGAGAAATTAAAAGACTGAAGTTCCTGCCGCTGCCGGAAATGGTGGCATATCCATAATCAGCATATTAGGCACAGAAGCAGAAATGTTTCATATTGATATAATTTAAGATGTGATTCGCATTTGATAATGGTGTTATCATTTCCACATCAAAATTATGAAATCAATTCCGAGTAAACAAGAGTTCCAATTACCCCCATTTATTCCAATAATATCCTATTTTGACCAAAAAAATTCGAGATACCTCCTCAACTTCAGACGTTACTTCACTATTACCTTGTGACTCTCCTTGCCGCAGACGCGTATGTAGATGCCGGTGCGCCCGGACGAGCTACCTCGACACCCTGGAGAGTGAACTCCGCGCCAATAACGAGACTCTGTGCGCTCCCGGGGTTACGGAGTCTTGATTTCATACTCGGAGATCCTGCGTGTCTTAGTATTGAAATTGGCTCCGATGAGGAAGATCTTCTTCCCGGAATGAACATACGGTAGCCAGTACTGCCTCCGAAATATTTGATCAATGGCTGCACTTGCAGTGGAATTCGTCTTGAACTCGAAGATATAGACATACTTGTCTGTTTCTACCGTCAAATCGATCCTACCATCGGAGGTACGTTGCTCCATTCTCGTGAAATATCCCATAAGGGTAAATATGAGATAGCATACGTTTTGAAAATGTGCTTCCGCAGAACCTTTTTCAGAATATGGCACACACGCGACCAGTCCGGCAAGTCTGTGCATGAAAGCCCGCGGATCCCCGTTTCTGACATCCATAACGAACCTGTGTATATACATCGCGTTGTCTGAATCTTCCATGTTGACGTAATGGGGCAACAGGAATTTAAGAAAACCCTCTTTCACTTCCCGATTAGGATAGCCGAGAGTGATAATCTTGAATTCGGGATCATACCCTTTGATCGTAAGATAGCCTGATTGGTACAGGGCCGGTATGGGATCTGTGGTCGTGATACCGGCAGAGACGAGCGTAGACTCCCCTATCTCGACATTGGATATGTCTTCCAACTTGCGCCCGGACCGTCCTACGAGTTTCAATAGGAAACTCGGAGTGCCCGACTCAAACCAATAACTCCTTATTTCCGAAGATGCGAAAACATTCATAAGGCTGAAGGGATTGTATATGCCGGGGCTGTTGATGGAGAAATGGTATCCGTCGTAATTGACAGCCAGATCCTTGTGAATCTCTTCAGCGGATTTCCCGTATTTCATGGCCAATGCTTGAATACCGTCGGCAAAATATGAGGTGAGTTCATCCGAGGTTATTCCGCAAATGGAGGAGAAAACATCCTCGAATGAGATGTCACGCAGGTTATTGAGATCCGAGAAGATGGATATCTTGCTGAATCTCGCCACTCCGGTCATGACTCCGATCCGGATATAGCGGTCCATCGTCTTGAGGTTGGAATAGAAAGCCTTGAGTATCGACCGGAAGTTCTCGGCCAAGGTCTCGTCGCCCACAGCGTTAAGCATGGGTTTGTCATACTCGTCCACGAGGATGGCCACCCGGCTGCCCGACATCTCGAATGCCCGGCGTATTACCGTGGCGAACCTAAGGGGTAGCGACCACTGCTCCGCATCCGATGCCGGAATGTCGTATTCCTTTTCCCACCCACGCAAATGATAGTCAAGGACATTCTCGAGATCCTCGACATCCCGGTAATTTCCGTTATTGAGGTCGAGATGTAGAACGGGACACGGCTCCCAATTCTCCGCGAGTGATTCAAGCGCCAGACCCTTGAAGAGGTCCCGTCTTCCCTGATAGTAGGCCTCCAGGGTCGAAAGCATGAGGCTTTTTCCGAAGCGTCGCGGGCGAGACAGGAAATAATATCCTGAGTTACGGATCAGTTCATAGATGATCCGGGTCTTGTCCACATACATATATCCTCCCTCACGGAGTTTCGAGAAGTTCTGTATTCCGACCGGATATTTTATCTCCTTTTCTTCAGCTTGCTTCATAATCTGTCGTTGTCAATCCACAAAATTAACTATTTGTTCGGAGAAATGCAATATCATGGTGATGTTATAAGAATCAAATACGGAAACATCGCGTGCAGTCTATAAAAAAGTGAGGAGGCAAAGATGCCTCCTCAACTGTACGACAGATTGTAGTAAGGAGGCAGGGATGCCTCCTCTACTTCAGACGTTACTTCACTATTACCTTGTGGCTCTCCTTGCCGCAGACGCGGATGTAGATGCCGGCTGCGCTCGGGCGAACCACCTCGACTCCCTGGAGAGTGAACCAGCGCACGGGAGCCTCGGCTGTCGAAACACCGGCGACACCGGTTGACAGATCCTCCTCAGCCACGGGCGAGAGATAGGCGAGGATATTGGAGGTGAGCTTGTTGATATTGTCCTGATAGGGATTCACGGACCCCTGGAGAGGAGCTATTTGGTAAGCTGCGAGGCCGTTGGCCACTACCGTGCCCTTGCGAGCCTCAACACGATCCTGGGATATGGCGCGGTTCATGGTGCCTGTGCGGGGCATGAACTCTATGATGCCCCCCCAAGCCTGGCCGCCGTTGTGGCCCCATGTGGCGAGCACGCGGGCGTTGTGGTTGCGACAGAACTCGTCATGACCGCCGAAGTCGTTGAGCTTCCACATGCAGTTGCGGTCATAGTGTCTTGCACCCTTGCCGAGAAGGTCGATCACCTTGCCGTGCTCCACATCTATGTAGGGAATCTGATAGAAGATGGTGTGTTCTGACCAGTCCTCGCCGTTGGCGTAGATGTTGGCCTGCCACTCATCATGGTCGGGACGCTCCAGGATGATGTTCGGATCGGTGTTGCCGAACTCGGTCGGAGCTGCATCCGTGCGGCCGAGGGCCACAACGAGCTGGGCTGCATGCTTGGAGAGGTAAAGGTTTCCGCCGTTGCTCAGATACTCGCTCAGGGCTTTGATTGTGGCCTCGTCATTGAGTCCGGTCACGTTCTGCCAACCGGCTCCGATGTGGTCGCGCTCAGCGTGTACCCAGAGGCAATCGTAGGGAGTTTCCGATTCATTGATGAGCTCGGGGAGACCATAGATGACAGTGGCTCCGGGATAGAGGGACTGGAAGAGCTGTACAGCGCCCCATTCCTGCTCGTTGTTCATCACCTCGGCCATGGATGCACCGATGTACATTGCCACATTGCCTGTGGATTCGGGGATTTCCGGGGTTTCCGGCTCAACGTATTCACCGCCGCCGGGATTTTCGGGCTGCTCCTCCTTGTTGGGATTGGCGAGATATGTGAATGTGTTGGCGGTGAGGAGCTGGAGGTTCTGCTCGTAGGCGTTCTCACCCTCCACATACCACTGGCAGGCGGCGAGACCGTTGGCTATAATGGTGCCTCCGTATTCATGGTCGGCGTTCTGCATGGGATAGAACTCGATGATGCCGGCAAATTCGTCGGAGTTGTCCTGGCCCCATGTACCGATCACCCGGGAGTGGGTAGCGTTCTCGAACTGCTCTATGCGGTTGTCTCCCTCGGAGCTGAAGTGGAAGTCTCGTAGACGCCACATGCAGTTGTGGTCTTCGCGATGTATGTTGGCGCCGCCGCCGTAGAGAAGGCCGAAGGTGCCTTCGTTCCATTCAAAGATGTCACACTCTTCCAGGTCATTGTAGATAGCGTGGGAGGAGTGGTCATACCTCTGCATGATGCGGGGGTTGACGGTCCAGGAGTCGGTGCCGTGGCCACCTTCGCCGGTGGCTATCTCATTGGGTGCGTAGTGGGAGTTGAGTCGGCCGATTGCCACGGCATACTGCGTGGCGTGTGAGGTGAGGTAGATGTTGCCTCCGGCTTCGAGATAGTTCTGCACGGCCTCCACAACCTCGGGAGCCACGAACTCCGCAGGGAGATGCTCCCAACCATGTTCAAGACCCATGCGGTCGATGTGGATCCAGAGGCAGTCGATCTTCTTGGTGTTCAGGCCGGAGAGGTCGGAAGTTTCAAAAACCGTGCCTTTGGGATTGGTGCGCCGGAAGAAATCAAGCGCGGCCTGTTCCTGCTGACTCACGCCGAGGCTGCTCTTGAGGAAGGCCACCTTGCCGTTGTTGGCCGGGAGTTGGAACTCCTTGGGAGCGACAGGCTCTGCGGTGTGGTCACCACCATCCATGAGATATGCATCAACACTCGCCACAGTGGTGAGGCCGTCGGCGAAAAGCTCGATGTTGTCGGCTTCATCATCCTCGCAGAACACTCTCACGGAAGCTGCATAGCGGTCTCCGGCAAAGATGTCGAGGATGGAGCGGTCAAGGAAAAGATGGAGGCGGAATTCCTCACCCTCGCGCGGCGCGCGGTCAGCGGGAATGATGGCGGAGAAACGGTTGGGATTTCCCTCATCCTGGCCCCAGCGCTTGATGCCGCCGAAGTCAACGGCGAGTTCATGGGTGGCGGGATTATAGGAAAGCGTGGCCTGGCGACCCTTGGCGTTCTTGAAGAAGTTGATGCCGAAGGTGGAAGTGCCTACCGTGAAGCGGGCGTCGATTTCGGCGGCGCGTCCACGCACGTTCTCCAGGCTGAGAGTGCCGTTGAGAGCTACGTCGGCTGCATGATACTGGCCGAAGGCATCTTCGGCACGCAGAGTCTCCGTCATGGGATGCGGAGCCTGGGCGAGTTCGCCGTCGCTGAGCGTCCACACGCGCGGGAGGCTGTAAAGATGCGCGAATCCGTTGGAAAGGTTATAATGGGTGGGGAGCTTGTCGGCCACAATACCCATGGCGATCACATTGCCCGAAGCATCCACAGAGGGAGAGGGAGACATGAGTCCGAATCCGCGCTCCGCGAGGATGTCCACCTTGCGGGGCAGACGGTATGCTTCGTCCGGCACGAAACGTCCGCCGTCAAGCGAACCCAGGCGATAGCGGCATACGACACCCTGATCGGAACCGAGTGCTGTGGTGGTCATCATCCACTTGTCGCCGAGTTTGACGAGGTTGGGCATTTCCGCAAAGTTCCCATCTACACCTGCGTCCTCCGATACCCAGCTGTAACCGAGGTCGGTCCATGAGTCGCCATCGAGACGGTGGAGCATAGTGGCGGCGCGTCCATCTTTGGAAGTGCCGGTGATCATATAGCAGCATCCGTCGTCTCCCTTGAAATAGAAGCAGTCGCGGAAGTGAGACTCGGCACCATCTTTGAGAGTGACGATGGGATTGGATGCCGATTTCTCCCAATTGGCGAGTGTAGCGTCCGTGGCGGTGGCCATGGCGAGATAGGGCTGCGCGTAGTCCACACCGGTGTAGAAAATGGTGGGAGCGCCTCCGTTGAGGGCCCGATCGATGGCCACGCAGCCGCTCCAGCATCCCTTGATGTCATAGCTCTCTCCGGGAGCGAGAGCGGGTCGGGTGTCGCGCCAGTGCATGAGGTCTTCCGACACGATGTGGCCCCAGTGTTGATGTGTCATCACGGGCGCTGAGCCGGTCTTCTGGAAGAAGAGGTGATAGAGCCCACCGCTGTATATGAGTCCGTGGGTCTCGTTGGTCCAGTTCATCTCGGGCTGACCGTGAAAACCGGCACGCATGCGGTTGCCTTTATAATGGTCGGCGGGAAGATTGAGGAGCGCGGGCATGGTGTCCTCCATCTCGTCGACGCCGATAGCATTGCTGTAAACTGCGATTTCGCCGATGCCGCCGTTGAATGTACGCACATTCACGCCGGGCCAGTCGCCGCCGTCATTGCGGCGTGCGATGAAGAGTTCGCTGTCGGCTACCCGCACATTGCCGGGAGCGTCGGCCTCGCCGACGAGGGTCTTTCCTGCATAGAGGCGCACCTTGCCGTCTGACACCACGCCGGAGAGGCAGGTCCACTCCCAAAGGGGAAGCAGCCGGTCTGACTCCACCTCCACACGCACGCCTCCGACGTATGTCACGAAGGAATAATGTCCGGTGCGTCCGAGGAAGAATCCGAATCCGGAGTTGTCGGTCAGGCAGCTGACAATTTCGCTCTTCTCCTCCGTAGGATGCTCATGCACGATGATGGGATATGTGTCGGGAGCCACCCAGACGGTGGCGCTCATCTCGGAGCCATCCACCAGATTGCCCAGATGAGCCACGGCTTTCGATGTATATCCGTCCGTGCGCCAGGCCGGACGGGATGCGTCAAGCGAAATCTGCATAGGCGCGAAGTTGCCCTGGATGTCCCAGTGGCCTCCCGAGACTCTCTCGTTAAGCCCTGACTGCACATCCATGGGAAACCATGCCACACGATCCGCATGGACCGCCGCCGTATGTCCGGCTGCCGTAAGCAGGGCGGCCATACAGAGTTTTGTCATGTTGTCGGTCATAGAAAAAAGCATTATTTTTTGGTTGTTGGTTTTCGTTTCTGTCCGTCGTCTCCATTCCGGAGGGAAAGCCCGTTGAATGACTATGCCGGGGAGGACGGCGATGCAAAAGTAGAGAGGCGGCCTGGAGGGGAGTATCAAAAATCGTGCATTTTGTATCACATTTGTGGAGTTGTCGGCATATTGAAAGCAATTATTTGTATTTCAAAAGAGTATGGTTTATTTTTGCACCGAAATGAATAAGTAGTTCTTAAGTAGCTCTGAAAAATTAATGACCACATAATAATTACACCAATGCAACGGCAATCATTCGGCTTCGGGACTCTCACATATCTCTTTTCCGGTTTGCTCCTGATGTCGGTCATTATATTATCCGGGGGATGCAGCGAAAAGAAAGAGGCCACCTGGCGCATCGGGGTGTCGCAGTGCAGCGACGACATCTGGCGCACCAAGATGAACGATGAGATCTACCGCGAGGTGCTGTTTCATCCAGAGGTTGATGTGGAGATACGCACAGCCGATGACGACAACGCCCGTCAGATAGCCGACATCGAACATTTCATAGAAGAGGGCGTGGACGTCATAATAGCCGCGCCAAACCAGGCCGAGGCCCTGACTCCGGTGCTCAGCAAGGCCTACCGCAAGGGTATCCCGGTGATCGTATTCGACAGAGGAGTGACGGGAGATGATTTCACGGCTTTCATAGAGTTTGACAACGAGGGTATCGGACGCACGGCTGCCGAGTATGCAGCCTCTCATCTTCACGGAGGAGGGACAATAGCTGAAATCACAGGTCTTGAGGGCTCTACGCCGGCCGCTCTGCGTCACAAGGGCTTCGTGTCGCGTCTTGCCGATTTTCCCGCACTTCACAATGTGGCATCCGTGTCGGCACGATGGAAGGAAGTGCCCGCCGGGAGAGTGGCCGATTCGCTTATACGCAAACACCCGGATATCCGCCTCATATATGCTCATAACGACCTAATGGCCATCGGGGCGGCCAAGGCTCTGAAAAAAGCAGGACGCGAGGATGTGATGGTGCTCGGCACGGATGCCGCTCCGGCCCTGGGCATCAAGGCAGTGGCAGATTCCGTTATAGACGCAACATTCATATATCCTACAGACGGCCATCGTCTCGTGAAAACGGCCCTTGACATCCTTCAGAATCGTCCGTTTGACAAGGTGCAGATCAGTCCTGCCCTCCCCCCGGTGGATTCCAACAATGCCGATATAATGCTGAGGCAATACCGTCTGCTTGACGATGAGACCAACAAGATACGCCTGCTCCAGTCCAAGTATGACGACATCTGGTCGCGCCACAGGGCACAGTCTTACTTCCTCTACTCCATCGTGGCAATAGCCCTGCTCCTCGGAGCAGCGATTTTCATGGCTGTCAGAGTCATTCGCCAACGCACCAAGTATCAGAACATTCTGACCGCCAAAAACGCGCAACTCTCGGAGGAACGCGACAAGCAGGATGCCCTCTACAAGGCTCTTGACGAGGCCACGAAGTCGAAGCTCGTGTTTTTCACCAACGTGTCACACGACCTGCGCACTCCTCTCACGCTGATTGCGGAACCTGTGGAGCGTCTGGCCGAAAGCCGCAACCTGAGCCAGACCGACCGCGGGCTGATGAAGATAGCCGTCAGGAATGTCAGAATCCTGCGCCGTATGATAGACCAGATTCTGGATTTCAGGAAATATGAGAACGGCAGATCCGAGTTACATCTCACCGAGGTAAACATGCAGTCTCTCTTCCGCGAGTGGGCCGATTCATTCCTGAATGTTGCGGGAAAACGTGATATAGGTTTTTCAGCTGATTTCGGCACACCCTCGGACTTCAGGATGGCTGTAGATGTGGAGAAAATCGAAAGAATATTCTTCAATCTGATGTCAAATGCCTTCAAGTTCACTCCGAGCCATGGATGTATCACGCTGGAGTGCAGGCAGACTCCGGAAAATTTCATTTTCTCCATAGAGGATACCGGCAGCGGCATAGCGGCCGGCGAACTGGAGAAGATTTTCGAGCGGTTCTATCAGGTGGACCGCGTGAATCCCAAGGGTTCGGGCATCGGACTCGCCCTCGCGCGGGCCTTCGCAGAGATGCACGGCGGCGGAATTTCCGTGGAAAGTACTCCCGGCAAGGGCTCGCGGTTTACGGTCACGATCCCCGTGATTCATGTTTCGGATGAGGAACAGACTCCGGAGGTGAAACCGGACAATGATGATGTGGATGTGATTTTTACACCCCCCGAAAGCGGTGGCGCCACTTTCGACGCCGACAAGCCCATTGTGCTCGCAATTGACGATAATCCCGACATTCTCAGTCTTGTGGGCAATATTCTCGGCAATGAATATAATGTGATAAAGGCCTCTGATGGACGCAAAGCTCTCGGGTTGGCCACAAGATATGTGCCCGACCTTATAATATGCGACCTGATGATGCCCCGCATGGATGGTCTGGAGTGTTGCGCGGCCCTGAAAAAGGAGGTCTCCACCTCCCACATTCCCGTGCTTATGCTGACAGCCTGCCAGCTTGAGGAACAACGCGTGGAGAGTTACGATTCCGGTGCCGACGGATATATCACCAAGCCCTTCAGCCACGAGCTGCTCACGGCACGATGTCGGAATCTGCTCGAAAACAGGCGTCGTATCCGGGAGTTATATGACGAAGAGTCGGTGAGACAACCCTCCGGTGACCGCATCGCCGGAAAGGATATAGACATCAACGATGCCGGAAGCCTGGAGAGCGAGTTTTACAGAGCTTTTCTCAAGGAGGCAAAGGCAAGGATATCGGATTCATCCGCGAGCCTGGAGGAGATCGCCTCGCGCCTCGGTCTCGGTCCGGCGCAGATGTCAAGGAAACTGAAGGCCCTCACGGGACTCACGGCTTCGGAGATACTCCGCAATCTCCGGCTCAAGATGGCCCGCGAACTGCTCCTCACCACTGACCGCAGCATCAGCGAAATCGCCTACGAATCGGGCTTCTCCTCCCCGGCATATCTCTCCAAGTGCTTCCGCGACTGCTATGGCACCTCACCCTCGGAACTGCGCAATTCAATCCGGAAAGACTGAGGCCCCGGAGGCTCTGAAATTTCATGAGTTGGGGGCATGTATTTGCTATATTCTGACATTTCCTTTCAAAATAATGATTTGTCAAGTATATGTCAGTGAAATGAAAGGCGTTGCGATAATCCGACTCTAATTTTGCCGCCGGAATCTTTTCCGCAACACTTTTCAAATTTTTTAACTTCACTGACATGAAAATCTTTACTTCCCTCACACTTGCCGCCACCGCTATGATGGCTTCTCTCCCGATGAACGCTTCCGCCGAAAAGGTGGGTATGCTCGTAGGCCATGACGATATGTCCGCCGCCAACGCGCAGGAGGCCGCCGCGGCAGCATGGTTCACAAGCGCGTTTCCCGAGGGCGCGCTCATCACCCTTTCCTCCATTGAGAAAATCAATGCCGCCGATCTGGACGCGCTCTGGATCCATATCGACCGTATCGGCATCGGTCACGGAGCCGACCGTCTTCCCGAGGAAATGGCCGGCGCGGCCGTAAAGGAGGCCCTCACCAACTATATCAAGGATGGCGGCTCCCTCTATCTCTCCAAACACGCCACCCAGCTCGTATCGGCTCTCGGCCGCCTTCCCGAGAACTATGCTCCCGGCATTTTCGGTGACGGCGACGGAGGCCGGGGCACTGACATCTGGACAGTCAACGCACTTTTCGGCTCCATGCAGTTCAATGCCGCCGAACCCGACCTGACGCAGGTATATGACCGCCGCAACCATCCCGCATACGCAGGTCTGGAGACTATCGCTCCTGAAAAGACGGGATACCCCCACGAGAGCTTCCCCATGGAGGGCACTGCCGATGGCACCGCCATCCATCGTGAAGACCACAACTGCATGTGGGACCTCAACGCATACTCCTACACCACCGAGGGAAAGAACACCCTCGAGAAGTTCGAGAGCCAGTTTGACTGCACCGTCATCGGCACCTGGGGCCACGTGCAGGACTACTGTGTGGCCGGTCTGGTAGACTTCAACCCTACCACCGAGATCAAAGGCAGAATAGTGGCCAACGGTCTCGCCGCCTGCGAATGGGCTCCCCGGACAGAGAACAATGCTTTCCACTCCAATCTCGAGAAGCTCACCGGAAACATCCTCACATATCTCGCGCAGAGCAACTCCACCGGCATCTCGTCAGTAGGTGCCGCCGAGACTCCCGTGGCTTACTACTCCCTCCAGGGTGTGAAAGTCAACAACCCCTCCGCCGGTATCTTCATCCGTGTCGCCGACTGTAAAGCCACCAAGGTAGTCATCCGATAATTCAACTTCCAAAAGCAATATTAAGTAAGTGTTCAAATTTAAACGATATAATCAAAAGTAAATGCTCACTTGATCTTTTATACAATCTGCGGCTTCTTTTTTGCCGCTTTCAGCTTGTCGCTCAGTCGCATAGCTCGCTATGCTCCTTTCCTCCGCACTGAAATCAGCTAAAAAATAAACTCGCATATTGTATAAATTAAATTTGAACACTTACATAAGTGATATGGGTTAGAGGTTTACAAACCTCTAACCCATATCACTTAACCCTCAACACTTACTCCTCCCCCTCACTCCCTCTTACGCGAAGCGCAGGATTCCTTCAGAGCGCACCCGCAGCAGCCTCCGCCCCTTTTGCGGGGCCGGCGGCATCTCCTCATTACCATAAGGACACCGGCGAGAAGAAATGAGCCTCCCACGGCGGAATATTGTAAAATAAGATTGGTATCCATAAGTAAGTGTTCAAATTTAAACGATATAATCAAAAGTAAGTGCTCACTTGATCTTTTATACAATCTGCGGCTTCTTTTTTGCCGCTTTCAGCTTGTCGCTCAGTCGCATAGCTCGCTATGCTCCCTCTCTCCGCACAGAAATCGTCTAAAAAAACAGGCTCGCCTATTGTATAAATTAAATTTGAACACTTACTTAAGAAAAGGACTTAAACTCCATCAAATAGGAAAGGACAGCGCGGGGCCCGGTTATTTCGGCTCCACCGGAAGTGCGTCAATTATTCTCTTGACCACCTCGAAGGTCTTGCGCGGAGCCTCGGTCCAGAAGTCCTTGTACTGCTCGATATTCTCTCCCTCTCCGGGAGTGTCGCTCACAACTCTGACTATACTGAACGGCACTCCGCAACCCAGCGACACCTGGGCTATCGAAGCCGATTCCATGTCGCAGGCCAACGCCGAGGGAAAACTCTTCTTTATGGCACGCACTTCGGCGGCCGTGGAGATAAAACGGTCTCCGCTGCAAATCAGACCATATCTAACACCATCCTCCGGCAGAACTCTGCGCGCGGTAGCCACGACATCTTCGGCAGCGGGGAGAAATACCGACATACCGTCTGCGGCACCCGTCTCAGTGCCCGGGCCGCACCACACGTCGTGATAAGCGGCATATTCGGCCACGAGCACCGTACCTATTTTCATGGATTTGTCCGCCCCTCCCGCTACTCCGGAATTTATGATCAGCTCGGGTGAGAAGGCATGGATCAGCCTGTATGTGTTGAGCGCGGAGTTGACTTTGCCGATGCCACACTGCATCATGGCCACTTCATGACCTCCGATGCGTCCGGTGTGGAGCGCAAGTCCGTCCACACTCTCCTCTTTCCTCCCTTCAAGCAGCGGCAGAAGAAGAGCCAGCTCCTTCTGCATGGCCGCGAGTATTCCTATTTTCATCACTATACAAATAAATTTGTCTAAGAGTGTCTTTGAATTTAATCACACTCTAATAACGCCGCAAAAGGAAAATAATTTACTTTCAATTTGTTTTTCTCCGCAATCCGCCGTAACTTTGCACGTGTAAACCCCACGTGTGACCATGAAGACCATCAAGATATGGAACGACTCACCCTCGGAGCGTCAGCTCGATGAGATAGCAGACTCCCTGCGAGACGGCGATGTGGTGATTATCCCCACTGACACACTCTACGGCGTGGCCTGCGATGCCCTGAATCCCAAGGCCATAGAGAAAATATGCCACCTCAAGGGACTCAATCCGGAGAAGGCTCCCCTGTCGGTGATATGCTCCGACATCTCGATGGCCGCGGAATACGCAAAAATCGATGATGCCTCTTACCATCTGCTCCGTGCCAATACTCCCGGGCCTTTCACATTCATCTTCCGTGCCCTCTCCGGACTCCCTAAAGCCTTCAAGAACCGCAAGGAGGTCGGTATCCGTATTCCCGACTGCGCCACGTCACGGCTTATCGCCGAACGCCTTGGCAATCCCGTCATGACCACCTCCATAGAGTATGAGGATGAGGACCATGCGCGTGAACCCGGACTGATTGCCGAAGCCTATGCCGACAATGTAGATCTCCTCGTAGAGGGGGAAGAGGGCATGACGGAAGCCTCGACCGTAGTGTATTGCATAGGTAATGACTGCGAAATCCGCCGTCAGGGGCGCGGAGAGTTGCAATGACCGATTTTTTTTGCTAATTTTGCACAGACCAAATTCATATACCATTCCGATGTTCCGCCGGGAGACCGGAGGAAAGCGGATAACTCTAAAAAGCACATATAAACAATGTCTAAAGTAACAGTCGTAGGCGCCGGCAACGTAGGCGCTACCGCAGCTAACGTGATGGCTATCCGCGAGGTGGCCGACGAAGTGGTAATGATCGATATCAAGGAGGGTGTGTCCGAAGGCAAGGCCATGGACATGATGCAGACCGCCAACCTTCTTGACATGAACACCCGCATCAAGGGTGTCACCAACGACTACGAGGCTACCGCCGGTTCCGACGTAGTGGTCATCACTTCCGGTATCCCCCGCAAGCCCGGCATGACCCGCGAGGAGCTCATCGGCGTGAACGCCGGCATCGTGAAGCAGGTGACCGAGAGCGTGCTCAAATACAGCCCCGATGCAGTGATCGTGTGCGTTTCCAACCCCATGGACACCATGACCTACCTCATCCACAAGATCTCCGGTCTCCCCAAGAACCGCATCATCGGCATGGGTGGCGCGCTTGACAGCAGCCGTTTCAAATACTACCTCTCCAAGGCTCTCAACGCCAATCCCAATGAGGTAGAGGGCTTCGTGATCGGCGGTCACGGCGACACCACCATGATTCCCATGAAGCGCTTCGCAACCCTGCGCGGCATACCCGTGGAGACCCTCCTCGACAAGGAGACTCTCGACAAGGTGGTTGCCGACACCATGGTAGGCGGCGCAACCCTCACCAAGCTCCTCGGCACTTCTGCATGGTACGCTCCCGGCGCAGCGGCAGCCGAAGTGGTTGAGGCCGTAATCCACGACCAGGATGCCATCATCCCCTGCTCCGCACTCGTAGAGGGCGAATACGGCGAGAGCGACCTCTGCATCGGCGTGCTCTGCAAGCTTGGCAAGGGCGGCATCAAAGAGATCGTCAACATCAATATGAACGCCGAGGAGAAGGAGCTCTTCGCAAAGAGCGCCGCTGCCGTCCGCAAGACCAACGAGGCTCTCCCCTGCTAATCCTCCCCGGGAAGTACCCGAGCACCCGGAGACAAACAACCACCCGGGAAGCACCCGGAGACAAACAATAGCACCTGGAAAGAAACAAGGCCGACCCATTTACCGGGCCGGCCTTGTCTGTATCATGGTGGTGCTGTCCGTCTTCGGGTGGAACAGTCCGTCTCCGGGTGAAGCAGTCTGTCTCCGGGTGCTATTGCATCATTGCATGAGGAAAAACTCCACCACGAAAGCAATGACAAAGCCGATGCAGCAGACAAGACTGATGCTGTTGAGCTTGCGGGCAGCCGCCGGGCTGATTCCCCCGAAATAGACGCTCAGAAGCCGCGTGAAGGCACACATGAACAGGAAAAATACGTCAATAAACTGCCACCATACCGCACGCATAGAGAAAGTCATAATGATTATCACCACTGCTATCACAAGCGCAAGCCATGAGGTGATCTTGCTGCGCCTTAGATTCTTTGGGCCGGAAGTTCCAATATTCCCTTTTCCGGAAGTGTTGTCTGCCATATTTTTTATCTGTATAGTTTCATCGTGACGGGATCCGAACCTTCGCTGAATATCTGTGCGAGATAGAATCCTCCTGGCTCGTGTCCCAGGTCTATCCAGGCCGTATGGGTGCCCTTGTAGGTATTCTGTCCTATCATCGCGCCTCCTACATTGTATATCCTCACAAGACTGACTTCACCGGGCATATCTATGCTGAAACGACCTCCTCCGAGCGCCTTCAGCATCGGCTCTGTCGGCCTCAGGGATTCCTCCACTGCCCGCTGAGCAGCCTCTCTCGCAGCGGAAAACTCCGCGACTGTCGATTCATATAACTCAAACGGATGCTCCTCAATGACCGATTCTTCACTTGCAGGCACATACCGGAAATCTGCAAGCAGTCCGCCGCTCAGATATTCAGTGGCGTTCAGACGCGCCATCCACGGGCTTTTTCCATTACCGAACGACACTCGATACATCCCGTCTCGCTTTCCGCTTACGGTCATGGGCCACGCGGTGTCTTCCGATTCCACCACTCCCATCAATACATATCTGTCCCTGCCAAGCTGGTCATCGGACATCCCCTCCCACTGGTCGGGAGAATAAAGTGAGCTGTACAAATCATCTGAATCATCAGACGCCAGGATACGGCCTATTATATCCTGTGCCTCGCCATCATCGGGAGCACCGGGCGCGGAAGAATAGATTTCGCCGGGAGAGTGAAGCAGCCCGTGGACATATTGAGGGTAATTGCTCCATGCGGCAATAGCCTCCTGCGGTACACGCGAGTCATAGCGAATAAGTTCCACATCACGGGCGTATGCACGCAGCAGCTGCCGCTCTCCGGGAGCGAGCTTATTCTCATCAAAGACATCCGTCAGGCTGTATGCAAGAATCGGGAATGTCTTGTTTTCGGCAGATATGATCACAAACCCTCCGCGCGGACTGTTGAAGGTATAGAAAGGGGTAAAGAGCTTGTTGGTAGTCAGATTCTTTCCCTTGTAAACCATCACCACCGGGGACGTGACCTCCCCTGCAGCCTCGTTGAAAAACTGCTGGGCAAGGCGCATGGCCTGGGCGTGGGTGACTATCTCGGCCCCTGCTTGAGGCGCCGTGAACATGGCTGCCGCCACAGCGAGCATTAGGTGAATAGACTGCTTCATATCAATATAACGCAAAAGCCCCGCATTATATGCGGGGCTTTTGCTATTTTAAATATAGTCAGCGTTAATTTGATGTCGTAGGGACATCGCGTGCGGTTACTCTTCGGCAGCGACGACCTCAGCCTCTTCAGAGGCTGCCGTCGGTTTGACGTTGGGCTCCTCAAGACCATAGTGATGCTTGCGGTCGATCACCTTAAGCCAAAGCCCGATCAGCAACGCGGCCACACCAAGCCCCGCGAGCATGAGAAGGGCGTAGGTGTAGTTGTAGCTGACGGCTGCCTGATCCTCAGTCATCGTTCCGGCAGCTACCTGGGCCACAACATCTGTGTTTGTGGCGTCAAGCACCTTTCCGATCAAAAGCGGGAAAAGCCACAATCCTATGTTCTGAATCCAGAAAATGAGGGCGTAAGCCGATCCGATGATCTTGGAGTCTACGAGCTTCGGCACACTCGGCCACAACGAGGCGGGCACCAGCGAGAAGGAGGCACCGAGCACGAGAATCGTAAGATAAGCCACGATGACGCCTCCCACCGGGCTGTTCTTGAACTCGGGCAGGATGAAGGCGAAAGTAAGATGACATGCTATCAGTAGCAAGGAACCTATCACGAGCATGGAGGCCGCTTTGCCTTTGTAATCCACGTATTTGCCGAGTATGGGAGTGATGCCAACTGCGAGGAGGGGGAACACGGCAAAGATTGCTGCCGCGCTCTGCCTCATATAGCCCATGTAGCAGTAGGCCACAAGAGCGCAGATACCGGCTCCGAGCAGACCATATTTCATTCCCTTGTTGCTCATGAAGTTGCTTGCGAAGGCTGTGGCGGCTGCAGCGAGCATCACAACATATTGCACCACCGACACGGCATCCGAGGCCCAGAAGGAGTCGGGATCGACATCGGTGAAGGTGAGATTGCACTGAAGCATATTGACGGCATACTTCTGGAAGGGGAAGATAGCGGAGTAATAGAGCACGCAGAGCATTGCCACAAGCCAGAATCCGCTTGAGCGCAGAATCTTGCCGATGTCGGAAATTCTGAAGGGGTCATCCTTTTCTTCCTCGATATTGGTCTGCTCATCAAGTTTGCGGTCCATGAAGAAATAGACGATGAACATAATCATGGCGATCATCAGCATCACGACGCCGAAGGCCACGGAACGGCTCACCTCAACATGGCCGCCGAGGTTGGCGAATACAGGCGAGAATATCATGCAGGTGGCGACCCCGAGACGTGCGAGGGCCATTTCGGAACCCATAGCAAGGGCCATTTCGCGTCCCTGGAACCATTTTACGATACCCCGGCTCACTGTTATACCGGCCATCTCCGTTCCGCATCCGAATATCATGAAGCCGATGGCGGAAAGTTTGGCCGAGGCAGGCATTCCTTCATAGAAGGGTGATACACCCAACTGCTCGAAAATGGGAATATAGTTGAGATTGTCGGTAAACCACTGCTGCAGCGCGGTACCCTCAAACTCAGGGGTGAGGGCGTACCAGTTGATGACAGCGCCGACAAGCATCACGGCTCCGGAAAGGAGGGCCGTGAAACGGACACCCAGTTTGTCAAGGATAATGCCCGCGAAAATCAGGAAGAAAATGAATACGTTGAGAAACGTCTCGGCGCTCTGCATGGTGCCGAAGGCGGTGTTGTCCCATCCGCGCGTGTCCTGAAGGAGATTCTTGATGGGCGAGAGCACATCCATGAAGATGTAGGAACAGAACATCGCCAAAGCCAGCAGAAGCAGGGCTGTCCAGCGTGCCCAGGCCTTGTCGTTCAACGGTACGCTCTTAGGCGTGACCGCAGCAGTAGTGTTTGCCATGTGGTTCGGTATTGAATATTTAGTAAGTGTTCAAATTCAAAGGAAAATTATGAATTTCACATCGGGGTGATGGGGAGGGAGATCTCGGGTTCATTATTCTCTTCTGCCGGAGGGGTCGCGGGCGCCGACTCCGTGGCGGCAGCGGCGGCTGCAGCCGAAACTGCGCTCACCGAGGGAGAGACAACCGGTTCCACGGTCACTTCCTTCGGGAGTTCTTCGACAAGCTCTTCCACTGTCTCAACGACAGGTGTTTCGACAGGTGATTCCACATTTTCATCGGAAGTTGCCGTCTGAGGCTTCGCGCCCTCAGTAGCGGCGGAGATTGCGGCTGCTGACACTGACACCGGAGTCTGCTCAATCGGTTCCGGTTCCGGCACCACGGGAGCTGAGGCTTTGCTAAGCTCAGCCCGCGACAAGCCGACACCCTCACTATTGAGCACGAGCGTACCCCACACCTGTTCCATTTCAAAGGAGGGCTCCACGGTGGGCGTCTGCGCTTTATTGTTATCGACCACCGAGTGATAGCGCACATTGTCGCTTATGTAATTGTAAAGATCCCTGTATGTGGTATTGCCACCTGTCTCCTGAAGCTTTTTAAGCAGGAAGTAAGTGAAGAGTCCGTGCTCCTGGTCATTATAAGGCATTGCTGTCTCTTCTCCTGTAGCTGCGGAGAACACCACCATATTTCCAATCGGCTCCACTTCGGGAACATCCACGGCCACGGCACGCGCCGACATCAGCATGCCGCCGCTACGCTTGGCTCCGCTGAAACATGCGTCCAGGAAGACGGTAGTGTTTTTCGATGGTATCTCGCCCAGGTCCTCATAGAATTTACTGAGCTGGTAGGCCGATTCGTAGTCTCCCGGTATGCCGTCGGCAGGAAGCAGATAGGAGTCTGTGCCATTCTCGTTGGGGATGCCATGACCGGCATAATACACCAGCACTTTCAAGTCGCCGTCCAGCACATTGGCGCGGTCGCGTATGAAGCGTATGGCGCGGCGCATATTGTTGAGCGTGGCATCGGTGCGGAAGTAAATGTTCTTCTCCGGAAGTCCGAGGGCACGCACGCAGTATTCCTTGAAGGATGTGGCGTCGTTAATGGCGTAGGGCACATCTGCACAGTCTGACTCGCTGTAATGCTCGTTTCCTATGATGATGGCGAATGTGCGTGAGGCATCCGGATTGATACCTTCCGGGATGATGCGATCCACATCGCTTACAAATTTCACTACCTCCGGGGCGGGCGCAACTTCTTGGGCCACCGGGGCTTCCTCCTCTTCGGGGGCGGCGTTGTCAGCCATCAAGGTTGAGGCGAGATCCTCCTTCGGAAGTTCGAATTCGTAACGGTAGCCGGCAAAGTCAAGTTCGGCCAGACGGAGGTCATCACCATTGGGTACGAAGATGCAGTTGAGGCCTCTCAGAATCTTGTCCCATCTGTCTTGGAAAAGCTTGGCACGGTTGGCCGGGACACTCACATAAATGTCACCGATACGGTTGCTCGTTATACGGTAACGCTGCGTAGCGGCATCATATTCGTTAAGCGTAAATATGTGGTCCGGAGAAAGAAACTCCTGGCGCTTGGCATCCTTGAAGGCCTGTATGTAGGGACGGCAGTAACCGTTGAATTTCTCGGTATATTCCGCGTAAAGATTCTTGCGCTTCTCTTCGATGGTCTCGGGCGTGACACGAGTGGCATAGTTGGCCGCCGTTTCGTATGCACCCTTTTTCTGCCATTCCTTGAGTTTCTTTGACACCACTGCCCCAATTTCCGAACTGTCCACTCCGCAGCGGAGAAGGAAGTCCCTAAGGGTTTCGGTGGCCACGTTGGGGGAAATTGTCAGCTGAGTGGCGACACCCCCGTTGGCCCATGCAGGCATATCCCCCACTATACCCGAGGCAGCGTTCGACACCACCTGGGCGCTCTGTCGACGCTGAATCTGCGACGCGGCGAGCAACGCCTCGTCGCGCTTGCCATAATATGCGCCGTTGGTGTCGATATAAAACTTGCGTCCACCCGCCTTCACCTGTGCTATGCCATCTTCAAAGGCCTTGGCATCGTCGTAATTGCACGGAATCTTGAAGTTGCCGTTCTTGTCGATATATCCGAACTTCCCGCTATCTTCCTCTTTCACGGCCGCAAGGCCGTAGTTGAAGGAAGTGGCCATCGGGAAGTTGAAACCGATAACCAGGTCGTTGTCGGCATTTATGTATCCGTATTTGCCGTTTTTCTTCACGAGCGCAAGGCCGTCACGGAAGCCATCTGTGTAGTCATACTCGGCAGGAATGACCTCGCGGCCGTCATTGCCGATTATGCCCCACATCTTCCCTATTCTCACTGCAGCGAAACCATTGTGAAACTCCTTCACCTCATCAAACTGAGGCGGTATCTCCATCTGTGCAAGAAGATTGATAAATCCCCATTTCTTACCCTTCTTAACGGATGCGAGTCCCTCGGAGAATTGTCCTCCGTCGCTTATGCGCTCCTGGATTTCAATCCATCCGGCGTGTTCGCTCTCGAAGCCCCATCGGCTCTGGTTATTCAGCGTGATTTTCTGCGCGCCGGCCTGTCCGGCCAGAGCGGCGAGCAAAAGTAAAGTGGTGTATGTCTTTTTGTTCATAGATGCAGGTCCATGTAAATATCGCTCCGGGACATGAAAACTCTTCCCTGCGATAACGTCATATATGTTTTAATCTGCAAAATTACGAATTTTTTTGGCAAATCCACGCTGTTTCATCCAAAAAATGAATAAGTAGTTCTCAAAAATTAAACGACATATATTTCAAAGTATTTCAAGAAAAATCTTGAATCATAAAACTTGCTGTTTTTGGCCGCTTCGGATTTGTCATTCAGTCGAATACATACGTATTCTCCCTCATTCCGCACCCGAATCGCCTCAAAAACATCTAAGTTTTATGTATTCATTAATTTTTGAGAACTACTTATAAGGAGGCTGGAAGCCTCCTCTACTTGCACTGCCGGATGCAAGGAGGCTGGAAGCCTCCTCTACTGTGACGGCAAAGGGCCCGCTTCGCAGCGGGCCCTCTGTCAGTGTTTTCCATAATACTTTTCTAACTAACTAACCTAACATCATGAAACGATTTCTTGCTTTTGTATCAGTGTAACGTACCTCCCACAAAATCGGTTGAACCAACCCCCAAAGTTTAACAATTTCGCAACATAAAGTAGAGGAGGCTTCCACCCTCCTTTCTAAATTTCGCTGCTGATTTGAGGAGGCTGGAAGTCTCCTCTACTAAAGGAAACCGTCACATTCGCGTTTAGGCGAATGTGACGGTTTTGAGTATCGTGGAGTTTTATAGTCAGATTTCCTTGTCGTGCTCCAGGAGGAGGGTCATCGAGGGACGGTCGCAGATCTCGGAGGGGCCGAAATACTGGATCGGGCCGGGATACTGATAGAGGGTGTTCAGCATGAGGGTGTCACGCATGGAGGCGAACTTCAGATAGGGACGGCCGTTCAGGTTGACCAAAGCCTTCTGGATCACGGGCTTCATCTTTCCGTTGCGGCGCTCCATGTTCATCATCATCGTGATGGGTATGCCGCCGGCGATCCACTCCTCGGAGGGTGCCGTCAGATTGCGCACGCTGCTCATGTAGCCGGTGAGGCCGGAGTTGATCAGCATGGCGGCGTTGTAGCCCAGAGCGTAGCAGTAGTCGGCGTCGAAGTTGGTCGGATCTGCGCAGCGGCCTTCATAGCCGAAGAAGTGATGCTGAGTGGCGAACTTGCCCACATACTCACCCTCGAGTGCCAACTGCTCGAGACGCTCGCCCACCATGCGGGAGATGAGGCTCTCGGTCTCGATGAGCGACACCTGCACGTTGCCGTGGCTGTCGCGGTCAAGACAAAGCTGGAGCGCGATGTCCTTGGGAAGGGATTTGAAGAGAGCGGCGTTGGTGGGGGTGAGGAAGCTGTGGATTGCCTCGAGCTTGTCCAGCTCTTCCTTTCCCTCAAGATCCCCGGCTTTGTCGACAAGCACGTCGTTGAGTTCCTGGATAAGAGCCTTCATCGAGGGAATGAACTCGATAAGACCCTCGGGAACGAGGACAGTACCGAAGTTCCAGCCGTTCTTGGCACGCTCCGTAATCATGTAGCAGAGGGCATTGACGATGTTGTCGAGCGTCATGCGCTTTGCCTGCACCTCCTCGGAGATGATGCAGTAGTTGGGCTGGGTCTGGAGGGCGCACTCCAAGGCGATATGGGAAGCGGAGCGACCCATGAGCTTGATGAAGTGGTAATATTTCTTGGCGGAGTTGCAGTCTCGCTGGATGTTGCCGATGACCTCGCTGTAAACCTTGCAGGCGGTGTCGAATCCGAAGGAGGTTTCGATCCACTTGTTCTTCAGGTCGCCGTCAATGGTCTTGGGCACACCGATGACCTTCACGTCCACTCCCTTGTTCTTGTAATATTCGGCGAGTACGGCCGCGTTGGTGTTGGAGTCATCGCCGCCGATGATCACGAGGGCCTTGATGTCAAGCTCTTCAAGCACCTTGAGACCGGCATCAAACTGATCGGGGTGTTCGAGTTTCGTGCGTCCCGAACCGATGATGTCAAATCCGCCGGTGTTGCGGTATTCCTTGATGTAGCCGGCGGTGAGCTCCATATACTGATGGTTGATGAATCCTGCGGGACCCATGAGGAAGCCATAGAGACGGCTCTCCTTGTTGAGGCTCTTGATACCGTCGAAAATGCCGCTTACCACATTGTGTCCACCGGGCGCCTGGCCTCCGGAGAGGATGATGCCGACGTTGAAGGGTTCCTCTACGCGCTCGGGGGCTTCGTCGCGCTCAAACTCCACTACGGGCATACCGTAGGTATTGGGGAAAAGAGACTTGATTTCTTCCTGGTCGGCCACTGACTGGGTTGGGTCGCCTACTTTCAGTTTCACCGGGCCCTGAAGCGCCTTGGGGAGCTTGGGCTGATACTCGGATCTGATTCTCTGGAGCGGACTTTTTTTCATTGCGTGTTATTCTTTTTTACCTTGATGGATTATATTTGCAATTCCTGTTTTTCCCAAATTTCAATCTCGTTGGCGGCTTGGGAGACCGCTGGCGCCCGCATATCGCATCGGGTGCTCTTCAAGACTGCAAAATTAGTGATTTTTCGCCATATACGCAATATGACGCGGCAATATTTTAGACCTTAGCCACACAAAAATTTATTTTGCGAGCCACTTTTCCGCCTCGGCGAGGTCCTCCGGTGTATCAATGCCTATGGTGGGAGCATCCGTGAGGGCCGTGGCGATGGTGAGGCCCCCTTCTAGCCAGCAGAGCTGTTCGAGGGATTCTGCTTTCTCCAGACGCCCCTGCGGCATCGTGACCAGAAGCCCCAGCACCTCGCGCCGGTAGGCATACACTCCCACATGAGTGAGGTATTCCCCTCTCGACGGCCATTCCTCGCGCTCCACACCCCGGAGATAGGGTATGACACTGCGCGAGAAATAGAGTGCGCGTCCATCTTCTGCTGTCACCACTTTCACCAGTCCCGGATCCTCCAGCCGTGAATAGGGTGCGTCAGCCGGAAATTTCCTGACGAGGGTGGCTATATCCACTCCGGGATTGTCAAAGCATCCGGCAAGGGCATAGAGCTGCTCAGTGGCGATGAAGGGCTCGTCGCCCTGCACGTTGATTACGATCTCCGGAGTCAGTCCCGAGAGACGCAACGCCTCCTCCACACGGTGTGTACCGTTGGGATGCGCGGCATCGGTCATTATAGCGCGGAATCCGGCCCTCTCCACGCAGTCAGCTATACGTGTGTCGTCAGTAGCTACGATCAGGGGCCAGCCCCCTTCGCTGACGCGTCGGCACACCCTCACTATCATCTCCACGCCCCCGATGCGGGCCAGTGGCTTGCCGGGAAACCGGCTTGACGCATATCGCGCCGGAATAATCACCAGAACGTCTTTCTTCATTTTTTTAATCGTCGGTAAGTCTGTTTAATCCACGAGGGCATCAGCACGGCCCCGATGCCCAGATACACGTAATATGATATGATACGCCAGAACACGGCCAGGATCAGGGCCAGTCCGGCAGAGGTGACAAGATCGCCGTAATATGATGAAAACAGCCATTCGCTGAGTCCGGCCCCACCAGGGGTGGGACTCACCATCAGCACCACCCACATCACGAATTCCCGGGCGAATATCAGCCACTGGTCAGCGTCTGCCGAGGGGACGAATCCCAAAAACAATGCATTGACCACAAGATAGCGCGATGTCCACGACAAGGCGGTGCCGCCAAACACCTCCAGCCAAAAGCCAAACGGCTTAGTGCGCAATTCTTTGGAGGTGGCCACCATATTGTCGCCCAATGCCGAGGCCTGGGAATGCCAGCGGCGGAAGAGTTTCCACGAGGTCGCCTTCCTGAGTACTCCCCTCACCCACGATGGATAAAGGATTATGCCGACGAAAAGTATGGCGGTCCATGCCGCTATTCCGGAATATACGAGCCAGAAAGTGAGCTCCAGTCCGTGGGAGAACATGGCTTCGCCCGAACTGAACAGCGAGTGTCCGGGAGTGACGAGACACACCAGGGGACAGAACACTACGAAGAAAAGTTCGTCAAGGAAAAGCGTGGTCATCATCAGGGTGGTGGCGCGCCCGAACTCTATTCCCTGGCTGTTGAGAAACACCATTCCGAGCGAGCTTCCCCCCACTGCGGAGGGCGTGACGCAGGATGTGAACTCGCAGAGGAAATCCACCTTGAAGACCTGGCTCCAGCGCAGCTGTCTGTCGGTCAACGCCCGGAATCGCCAGCTCAAGCCGAAATCCCTGCCGAACATGAAGACAAAACCCAGGGCAATGCAGAGAAGTGTGCGGAAATCCCAGTGAAGGGAGTGCCACACGGCCTCGAGATTCTCCTTGCGGGCATCGTGCACGAACATCAGCACGACCACCGTGACCCCTATCAATATGGGGAGCACCACTTTCCAGGCGCTGAATTTATTTGCTCCGTTGTCACCCATTGCGTCTGATGAGATGTTGGTATCTGTCTGCCACCTCCTCCACCACGTCATCCCAGCTCCGGGCCAGGGATGTTCTGGCTCCGGCAGCCGCCACCCTCACGGCCCGAGGGTCGGAGGAGAGCCGTGAAATGATGCGGGCGTATGCTTCGGGACTCCTCTGCGTCAGGAATCCGTTGACTCCGTCCTCTATCACTTCCGAGGCGGTACACCCGAAAGGAAGCACCGACGGCGTTCCCATGGCGGCGGCTTCGCGCACCACGATAGGGGCATTGTCATACATCGAGGGGAAGAGGAAAAGGTCTGCCGCCGCATAATGCCGGCGAAGTGTCTCGCGGTCATGAATCACTCCGTGGAAAAGGACCCTGTCGGCCACACCCTCCCGCTGCGAGAGATGCTTGAGTTCTTCAGCAGCATATCCGGTGCCTATGAAGTCCATGCGCAGGTCAGTGCGGTCACGAAGCAGTCCGAGGCTCCGGATTATGACATCCGTCCCCTTCTCGAATATGTGCTGACCCACGAAAAGAAGATTCATCCCCCCGCTCGTCATGCCGAGCTTCATGCGGCTCTCATGGCGATAGAGTTCAAGCTCCGCATCGCCCATGCCGGCGTAGTCATTTCCGTTGTCCACGACCGTCAGTTCCCCCTTAAATCCATATTCCCTCACCGTGTCTGCCACCTTGGCCTGCGGTATCCACACCTCATCGCAGGCATTGAAGAAGTCCAGTATTCGCTTCATGATGACATCCACCATCCAGGACATCGGCCCCGTGAAAGAATGGCGAAGGTCGTCTCGGTATTTCGAATGAAACGTTCCGATCAGGGGCACACCCTGCTTTTTCTTCACATACACGCCCAGTCTCCCGGCAGAAAAGGGGGAATGCGCATGAACTATGCTGAAAGGCATCCGGCGCAGACGACGCCAGATGAAGGGATCCAGTTTCGGGTAGCCGTACCGGTATGGATGGCGGTTATGAATGGGAAGGGAGAAATATTTCACCACTTGATACGGCACCTCCACGCGGCATGGATTCCATGGAGTGACGACACACGGATTCAGACCCATGCGCAGAAGTCCTCGCGCATAGTTGTCAACGGTAAGCGTCACTCCATCCATGATCGGAGGAAAGCTGTCGTTGAAAATCCCCGTACACAGGGATTCCGGATGTCTCTCCATGGTTTGACGTGTCATAATAGGATTGTAAAATTACTCATAATCCCCCATCCAACCAAAAAAATCATCCTCACACGGGGATATTTTGGGGTAATCCGGCTATTTTATTCCTATTGCATTGCTGAAACCAACAATTTTTCATTAATTTTGTCATTCTTAGACATATCATTTGTTCAACCCGACATAATCATGAAAATCAAATTTACATTATCCCTGCTTATGGCCGGATTCACGGCGGTGTCAGCCTTGGCTGCTCCGGTGTCTCCCGACGCCGCTCGCAAGGAATTGCAGGATTTCCGCCGCATGAACAGTGCGCGGCTGCACCGCGCTCCCGCCGCCGAATCCGGCGAGCTCGAGCTGGTATACAGCGCGTCTGCCCCCACCGGCGCGACCTGTTTCTATGTCTTCAACAATCCCGACGGTCAGGGATTCGCCATCGTCAGCGCCGACGACAGGCTTCCCGGTGTGCTTGGTTTCTCCGACAACGGCTCGTTTGACCCCGAAAATATTCCGGTCAACGTGAAGTGGTGGTTAGGTGAGTACGAGGCACAGATCTCTGCGTTTCTCGATGCTGACCCTCAGTTAGGGTGCCACGTGTCAAGGGCCATGACACAGGACCGCGAGCCAATCGCGCAGATCATATCGACGCAATGGGACCAGGGTGCTCCCTATAACAATGACTGCCCGGTCGACTACACCGTAGGCCGCAATTCGGTGACGGGATGCGTGGCCACGGCCCTCGCCCAGGTCATGCACCACTATGAGTGGCCCCTCAACCCGCAAGGCTCCGCCAACGGCTATGTCTTCTCCGGCACTACCCTCGACTGGGAGAATATGATCGACGACTACTCCGGCTCATACACTCCCGTGCAGGCCGCCGCTGTTGCCCAGCTTATGCGTCAGTGTGGCGCGGGCGTCTCGATGATGTATTCCGCCTACGAGTCCGGTGCATACTCCGAGAATGTCCCCATTGCCCTGACTGAATATTTCGATTATTCCCGGAAGGTACGCCTCCAGTGGCGTGACTATCACCGACAGCGCGACTGGGACGATATGGTATACGCCGAGCTTGCTGCCAATCGTCCGGTGTACTACTGCGGCTCCTCTACCCGCGGTGGACACGCTTTCGTGTGTGATGGCTATCTGGCCAACGGATATTTCCACTTCAACTGGGGCTGGGGCGGCTACCAGGACGGATATTTCCTCCTCTCCGCGCTGAATCCCCTGACAGGTGGCACCGGCTCATACGCCGGAGGATACAACAGCAACCAGATGATCCTCACCAACGTCATCAAGAACGACGGCGAGACTCAGTATCAGACCGCCGCCCTCTCCACGGGCAGTTTCTGTTACCGCAACGGCCGGTATGTCATAGAGGATGACCCCCGTGGCTACTTCATGATCTACAACCCCCTCATGCGCCAGCTCTCGGCCACATTCGGCATCAAGGTAGTGTCATGGGACAACCCGGAAGAGGTCAAGTATTTCCCCATGGCGGCGGCTTCGACACTCAAGCCCATGTATGGCATCAAGGAAATCACGGCCACACCTTCCGGACTCTCCTCCGGCAAATACCGCGTATATCCCGCATTCCGCAACCAATACGGCGACTGGGACGATGTGCAGGTGCCCTCGGGTGTGCAGCAGTATGTCACGCTTGAAGTCAAGGGGTCGGATTACTCGTATTCCAACGACGGCACCGACGAGTCACTCGCTCCCCGCCTCATCGTCGGACTCCCGTCGGTGACTTCCGAACTCTACGGCAACACGGCAAAAGCTATCAGTGTGGTGGTCAGCAATGTGAATGACGGCGATTTCAACGCCAACCTATACATGACGCTGTCCGATTCACAGAATCCCTTCGGCGACATCGCCAGTCTTCAGAGCCGCGTGATGCTTCCCGGAAAGAGTTCCACGATAGTGGAGTTCACTTCCGATGAAATTCTCGCGCCGGGCACCTACGATATGTATTTCGACATCGACGAGAGTCCCATCGGTCCCGAACTCGCACTCGAAGTTGTCGATGCCAACATCGCCCTCCCCTCTTCCGACATCCGGCTTAAAGTTTCAGAAATTTCCCCGAACTTCATCACGGCCACCGACGAGGCTGTGCGTCTCTCCATAATCGTGGAAAACAGCTCCGCACAGACACTTGCCAAGCCACTTACACTGAAGCTCCTTGATAAAGACTTCAACACCATCCGTACGCTCACGTCCCAGGAGATAGTGTTCCAGCCCGAGCAGGTCACCAACCTTCAGATGCAGACGCCTGAACTTTCTCTGGTGGCCGGCACATACTATTGGGCCATAGACATCGACGGAGCCCCCGCAGGTCTGGCGCATCCGCTGATTGTGACAGGAGCGTCCCGCACGACCGATGGCATAACATATAAGGTGATTTCGGAGGCTGACAAGACCGCCGCCGTAATTTCATCTGCCGAGGGTGAATACGCCGGGAAAGTATATATCCCCGAATCCATCGATGGATACAGAATCGTCGAAGTGCGCGCCGATGCCTTCACTTTTGCCGATGCTCTGACCCATGTCACGCTCCCCCCGGGCATCACCGCTGTCGCTCCCGGCACATTCTTCAGTGCCTCCGCACTTGAGCGTGTCGACGTGAACGCCACCGAGGTACCCGTGCTCTGGCAGGAGGCTTTTGATGAGGGTCGTCCCGAGGGAATCATCCTCTCCCCTGCGGATACCTCGGCCAACCTCTACGCCGCCGAACCCTCCTGGGGCGAGTTTATCATATCCAACTGGACCATCACAGCAGATGCCGACTGCACCGTGAGCGGCCTTATTCTCGATCCCCTCACAAATCGTCCCTACTCTCCTTATTATATAGGGGCTGATTCGAGACTGGCAGTCAATCTCGGCACTCCCGAGGGTACGGTAGGGCATTTCTCATGGGAGATTGAGAACGGCGACAAGGGTGAATCCGATTTCATAGGTATGGCGCTTCTTCCGGCGTTGAATGGATATTCCGGCACAGTGCATTTCTCCTCCGCCGACGCGTCCGGGATTGAAGGAGTCAACGCAGAATGGACGGAAACGGATGTCTATACACTAACCGGAGTTAGAGTTCTTTCTCAGGCCACCCGCGAGCAGTTCCTTGCTCTACCGAAAGGCGTTTACATCCTGCGTGGCGCATCTGTTCTCAAGAAATAAGACGCAGGCAAATAAAAATCGCGGGCGTTACGACTATTTCGTAACGCCCGCGATTTTTATTTGGCTGGTACAAATTTTATTTCAGCTTAAGTTCCTGTCCTACGCGGATTGTGGATGAGGAACCGAGATTGTTGAGTTTGCGGAGCGTGGTGGCCGAGAGACCGTAAGCCTTGGCTATCGATGAGAGCGTGTCACCCTTCTTGACGGTGTAGGTGTCGACATCGGCTCCCGCACGATATGTGTTGCCACCTTCAGACTTGGAGGGCTGACGCGACGGAGCATAATTGCGCGGCTGCTGGTAAGTCTTTTTGGAGAAGGTGTAGGTATCGGTGTGAGTGGTCTTGTTGGCGAAATCGAAGATGGCAGCCGGATTGATGGCATATCCCATGAAGCGGGTCTCGAAATGGAGATGAGGCCCTGTGCTTCGCCCGGTGGAGCCACCCAGACCGATAGGCTGGCCGGCACGCACCACCTGGTCGGGCTTCACGAGAGCCTTGTTGAGGTGGCCGTAGACGGTCTCAAGACCGTTGGGATGGCGCATGATGACGTAGTTGCCATATCCCTTCGCCTCGTAAGCCGTCAGACGCACCTTTCCGTCGAAAGCGGCGTAAATGGTGTCGTTGCTCTTGATGCCGAGGTCAACGCCCTTGTGCATACGTCCGAATTTGGCGCGATAGCCGTAATTGGAAGTCACGCGGCATGCGGGATGGGGCATGTGGTAGCCCGTCACATCAATCACCGCGCTTGCGGGGACATCAGCCTCGCTGAAGGGATTGACGCGCTTGGAGTTCCAGCCCTCGGTGTAGATGTCAAGCTCGGGCTCAAGATCCTCGATCAGATCGATGAACGTATTGTTCTCGATGAGGCGGATCTGCTCCTTGCCGGAGTTCTGCTTCGCGAGAAGCTCCTTGTGAACGGCGCTGTGTGACTTACGGGAGGATACCGTCTGTGCGTCTGCAACGCCCGCTCCCATTGTGAGGAGTGCTATGCCCCCGGCTATGATGATTTTATTAAGTATTTCCATCTCTTGTTTTCGAGTCTTTCAGTATTACTCTCTTTCGGTTGAATCATTACTGCTTCTGCTCGTCATCTCCGTAGAGGAAATCGATGTTGGCAGGAGTATAGTCAAACACCTCTTCGGGCTTGAAGAAGCGCGCTATCTCTATGAGGGCGTTCTCCACCGAGTCGGAAGCATGCACGATGTTGGCCTGACCGCTCATGCAGAAGTCGCCGCGCAGAGTGCCGGGAGCCGCCTTGCGACCGTTGGTCACTCCCGTCATGGCGCGGAACACCTCCACGACTTCCACTCCCTTGAGCACCATCACGATCACCGGAGATGCCGTCATCGACTTCACGATTGAGGGGAAGAAGGGCTTGTCAACCAGATGTGCGTAATGCTCGCGCAGTATTGCCTCGTCAAGCTGCATCATCTTCATACCGGTGATGATGAGTCCGCGATTCTGGATACGGGTGATGATTTCGCCGATAAGGCAACGCTCCACTGCCGATGGCTTAAGGATGACAAGTGTCTGCTCCATGACTATATATCTCTTCTTAAGATTTTTTAATATTATGCTCTTTTTGACTGCTCAAAGGTATATCTTTTCTTGACTATATCCAAATAATCAGCACGTTAAATTTTCTCAAATTCATTCATATCAAGCGAATCTTATTGATAACACCATGATTATCAATAATTTGCGCTTTGTAACTTTTTTGAAATATTTTTTATTCCCCTGCACACGCTTCCGAAGTGTGTGCAATTTATCGGCTCCACTAAGTGTTAAAGGATGTTAACGTTATTTTAACCGTGTCCTCCTCAGCCACTTGCACACCTGCTCTTCCCTCTTTCCCGGCAATTATTATCACTATCGAACTTTATAACGGTATTCATTGTCTATACATTGTGAGATATTTCTCCACAAATTTTAACATAATATCACAGATTCCCCCTGAAAACTTAAAATTACGCCATATATGACTTTGAATTCCATCCTTCTCTCTTTGCTTTCGGCTCCTGCGGTACAGACCGGCGCTCATATCGCCGAGGATGCTGCAAAGGCCCTCCCTTCGGCAATGTTCGGAACACGTACCGAAGAAAACACATATTTCCTCGCCCGCTGGGTGATGAAAATCGTTGAGTGGCTGCTCAACCTTATCGGTATGGGGGGAGATGAAACTCTCTTCTTGTGGACATACGCCATCGCGGTGTTCGCCATCGCCTGGGGCATCGGCACCGTGGCCCAGTGGATCATACTCCTTATTGTACGCGTATGGAAGCGCCATTGGAAGACCCAATTTTTCCAGTATCTGACAGATGCAAAGTTCTTCTCGCGCACCTGCCGCATCGTACCCCCCATCGTGTTTCTGATTTTCATTCAGTTCACTCTCAACAACCATGCATCCATCGCCACATGGTTCACGCGCATCACGGTGATATATCTCGTTTTCGTGGTCACCCGCGCTTTGTCCGTGCTGCTGTCGGTGATATGGCGTCAGGTGGATGAGCGCCGCAACAAGCGTCATCTCCCCCTCAAAGGTCTCGTGCAGCTAATCCAGGGCGTTCTCTGGATCATAGCCATCATAATCACCGTGGCGGTGCTCGTCAACAAATCTCCCGGCTCGCTGCTTGCAGGCCTCGGTGCTTTCGCTGCAGTGCTGATGCTTGTCTTCAAGGACAGCATACTCGGGGTCGTGGCCGGAGTGCAGCTCGCCGAAAACGATTCCCTCCATGTCGGAGACTGGATCAAGGTGGCCGGCACGGATGCCAACGGCACCGTCACCGAGGTCAGCCTCACGGCAGTTAAGATCCAGAACTGGGACAAGACCACAACCATGGTTCCCCCTTACACTCTCGTCAGCGGGTCATTCACCAACTACCGCACCATG
Organism: uncultured Porphyromonadaceae bacterium; assembly: GCA_947174995.1. Taxonomy (GTDB): domain Bacteria; phylum Bacteroidota; class Bacteroidia; order Bacteroidales; family Muribaculaceae; genus Lepagella. The sequence continues at coordinate 19,795 of CAMWLC010000004.1, read as the reverse complement.
CAGCAGTCGATGACACGCCGCATACAGCGCAGCTATCTCATCGATTCGGACAGCGTCGTTCCCACCACCGACGAGATGCTGGCCGAATATGCCAAGCTACCCCTGCTGAAGGAATGGATCGAAAAGAAAATCCAGCAGCGTGATGCCGGACAGACGGAGGATGTCAACAATCCGGCAGGCTTGGTCAACGGTTCTATCGAATCCAACCTCGGAGTCTTCCGCGCATATCTCCAGCTGTATCTCAACGCCAGTCAGCATATAGCCCATGACAGCGACAACTTCATAACCACTCTCCCGCAGACCGCGCAGGGTATCCCCCTCCAGGTGTATGCGTTCACCAACACATCATCATGGTTCCCCTACGAGGCCATACAGGCCGCCATATTCGAGCACATAGCCGTGATGCTTTACCGCTTCAACCTCTATGTATTCGAGTCCAACACGGGACGCGACACCATTCTTGAGGGATATATGTGCCGAAGTGACAACCCGGCAACGGCCTTCGGTCTCCCCTATCCCTTCTTCAACAATCAGTCGTCCGACCCCTCGGATCCCGGTTCGGCGGCCAATGCCAAGGCCAACGGTTTCAAGGCTCCGTCACCTGACGATCCCTTCTCCGGCAAATCAGCAGCTCCTTCTCCTTCGGGCAACAAGAGCTGACGCGAGGCCCCATATACCGATTGCGAGCGCGAGGATACGTACGGCATCCGTAGCTTCCGAGGTAATCATCCTCCCGAAAAGTGCATAAATCATACAGAGCGAGCCCCATGCGAGAAGTGTGCCCATGTAAGCCTTCCGTCTGTGTCTGAACAGCAGAAGCAGAGCCGGAGCTACAGGATTGCACACCAAGTATGACCAGCTCCATGCAGAACCTATGCGCCAGGGAAAGAGGGTCAAGAACATTTCCAGACACCCGGCGGCCGCGATAATCGTCAAAGCCACCGTTTCCATTGCAATCCTGAGGGTACGCCATCGCCCGGATACTCTCAGAATAGCCGACAACATAAGCAGCGCCGCGAGCACGATGCACACCGCCACGGGTGTGACGGCTCCGGCGCTGCCGGTTTTTCTCTCCTTCAAGAGCACAGTGGAATCTTCAGTGAGCCTGCGGTCACCGATCCTGAATCTGTCATGCTCACGCATGAACGACACCGGAGAGGTCCTCACCAGCACCTCATCACATTCATCGCTCTGAGCCCCGTACAAGGACTTGAACAGAAGTTCGGCCCACGGATAATTCTCCCCCGTAAGCACCTCGAAATATTCCCCGTTGCTCATCCCGGCTATTTCCGACCCTCTCACATCCACGGCCTCCTCCTCCGCAGCCTCCTGCACTGCCGCGAAAAGAGAGCTCAGACAGTTGGTGCGTCTGATGTCAATATCGAGCATCTCCGACTGAAGCCGTTCGTCAAGCACTCTCCAGAGCTCCTGCTTCTGCACCGGAGAGAGATTGAGCCTGTATGAATAAATACCTCTTCCCTCCTTTCTGAAGCCGTCAATAAACTCCGGTGTCTCCACTGCAATGAAGCGGGCATCCATTCCACGGGCAAATTCCGCCGGGAGATTCGGGCCGACGCCCGACTCAAACGTGAACACATAGTCCAGACCTTCGGATGGGCACTCCATACGTATGGCGGCATGTCCGAAAGCCTGATACACCCTCTCGCCGGGAGTCACCATTAGCAGAGAGGCCGTCACGAAGTCATCGCGCAGCCTCGGATCGGAGAGGGCGGTTTCCGCACACAGCCGAATTACACCGGCAACCATCAAAGCAAGAATTGCAAGATATTGTTTCATATAAAGTATATGCAAACCATTTCATGATGAGGGGCAGTCCCGTTTTCCACACGGACTGCCCCTCGTCATATAGAATTAATTCAGGTTACTTTACAAGCACTTTCTTCCCGTTGACGATGTAGATACATCCGCTGACCGGATTAGACACCCTCATGCCGCGGAGATCATAGATCACATCCTCGGTGTTCTCTGACTCGGTGCCGATGACGAGTGTCTCATTGTCAGGCACAGGCTCTCCCACCTTGAAGGCATTGATGGCGGAGGTGGGCTGCATCAGCACGGCGGTATTGGCCGGGAGCGTGCCGGAGGTCTTCTTCTCAAACCAGATGCCTGACTGCGTACCGGCCAGAGCGTTGGTGCGGAGCACATGCACGGGATTCTTCATCGGGCTGTATTCCTTGTTCCAGCGCAATGCGAATCCCTCGGGCGAGATGGGTGTGTCAAGAAGCACACCGGTGAAATCCGTTGTCTCACCCGCGGCCCGGCGGCGTATGCGCTGCGGTCCGGCCACTTCGGTGTTGCTCACGGGTATCTTCACTTCATTTGTCGTCGGGTCTTCCGGATCCTCCGGCTCCTCGGGAGCTGTCGCACCGGGGTTCCATACCAGTTCGCAATCGGGCACGAGACGGTGGGCGGAGGCGACGGCCGTGGTCATCTCCACGATCATCGGTGTCTGCGCGGCCACAGCCTCTCCCTCCGCGAACTCCACGAGGTCATAATATTCGATGTCAACACCGTTGACCGTTACTGTCAGCGGGGATTCCGAAAGAGTATACAGCTTCGTGGCGGAGGCATCGGCAGCGACTACCGGGAAGTCAAGATATACGGCGGCGTAGTGAAGCTCATCCTGCTCTCCCACACCCTGCACGCAGAAGTATGCGTCATCCTCAGCCGTGACGGGCTTGAAGAGCCATTTGCCATAACCGTCCATACCGTCGAGATGCTCCTGATTGGAGAAATCGAGCAGGCCGGCGGTATTGCTTCCCTTTCCGTTGGTGATGTAATATCTTCCTCCGGGCTGTATATCGGGAAGATAACCTATCATCATGGAGGTCAGTTGATGGCTGTTGAGGGCCTGTGCCATGCTGCGCAGGGACATACCCTTGATTTCGATATCCGGGCAGCGCTCCGGGTCGGTAAATTTGATTATGCTGAGCTTAAGCCAGTTGAAGAGAAGTGTCGGATCGGCGAAGATGGCCTCGTAGCTCGATTCCACCTCTCCCTCGGCATTGGCGGGATAGTAAGCCGTGATGTCATAACCCCAACCTTTCATCTCGGCCACTTCCGAAGATGTGAACGTCTCGCCCGTGGATCCAATGTCAGTCTTGCCGGCGAAATAGCGGCGCAGACCCTCCATGCCATATTCGAGAAGCGTCTTATTCTCATCCTTGAGATACCATTCGCTCACTATGTCCATCGTGGGCATATCGTAGAATATATGGAAAGATCCGTCCGATGCAGGCTCGAGATAGAAGTTGAGGTTGATCTTGTCGGCCACTTCGGTAGCGAAGCGCTTTGCGAAATCCTCCATTTCCTCGGAGGTCACTTCATCCATCTCGTCGGCGAGTCTTGAAGCGACCATCACGAACATACCCTCAAGGGCCACACGGGCCACGGAGGTGTAACCGTCAGTGAATCCATGGCGCACCATCGACCACATCAGTTCCTCGGGGAGACTGGAGTTTCCGGTGGTATTGGTGAAGATATCCTCGAAGCGGGTCATGAAATCATCCACCGGTTCGCCGAAGAGATCTATGCCCTGGCTGCGCAAGTGCATTATCTTGTGGCAGGCCTTGCCATTGATGGTAGCGGGATAGGCTTCTACATACATCACCGTGCCGGGCGCCGAGGTGGCCTGCGCGTGGTCGAGCACGGGGCGTGCCGTGAAGGGACCCGTGACGTTGATGTATCCGGCGTCGCCATCGGTCTCCGCCACGTTCTGTATGCGGAAATAACCCTTGATCGAGGGTTCGGAGCCTGCGGCGTTGGCTGCGGCGTTGGCTGCGGCGCTTTCATCGGCGGCCAATGCGGAAATGCGGATTGGCATATTGCGCTGCGCGGCGGGGATAAGGGAGAGGTCGAGATAGGCCATGTTGCCGGAGAGCTGTGTGCCTTCGGCTATATTGTAGAAACCCACGTTCCCGGCCTCGTCCACATTGAGCACCCTCATCTTAGAGGAGTCAAACGTGGCGTATGTCGGCTTGGTCTTGTCGTTTCTGAGCTGGAACTCTCCCACAAGCATATTTCCCTCAAGCGCGGGATATGTGCCGTCGGGCACATTCAGGGGTATAAGGCGGTTCTGCTTCGAAGACTCATGCCCCTTGCATTTCAGGAGCACGGCGGAGTATTCCGGCACGATGCCATCCTCGATTTTCGTCAGATGGGCGTAGTTCACGCCGTCGGTAGCCTTGCACGACTTGATGTAATAGGCCTCCACACCATCCGGCTCATGGCAGCGGTACGGGAACGAGGTGTACATCGAAGCCCAGTAGCCGCCGTCATACAGTGTCTCCTCCGAGGGGTGGACGCCAAACCAATAGTCGTCCACATTCTCCTCCGTCAGGGGCTGGATGGCCATTATCTCGTAGGCATGACCGGGAGAGGTAGCCGAGGAATTGCCGACCTCCACAAGACCCTGGAGGGCGGAGACGGTCTTTCCCTGGAACTCCACATCCTTGCTCGTGCCCGGCTTGTACTTCAGCGCCAGGTTTCCGTTGGTGATGTGCAGATATGAAGGTGAGGCCGGATGAGGAGCTATCGTGAACACCTTGCCAGTCATTGTCTTGGTGTCCGTGCCCTGGCAGTGTGCCACGGCGTTTGTCATGGAGCCGCCATCCACTTCTCCGGTAAGTCGGATGATGGTCGAGGGCATCGTCTCCACCTCATACTCGTCAAGACAGCTCCAGAGGGGTACATTGTGGGCATAGCTGTAATCGTACCCCCGGGGAGTGGTCCATGTCAGCATACCGTCGAGAGAGGTGCCGTTGGTGAAGTTCCATGAATAATTACCGTTTACGGTCATCGGACGTCCGGTGAAGCTCAATATGCGGTAATATCCGCCGTCCTCGAGCTTGGGCACCTCGAACACTCCCTTCACTTTCATCTTTTCGGTGATGGTGAGGGTAAATTTCTTTTCCGTAGAGAGGCAGTTGCCGTCCTGGTCAAACCATCCGGCGAATTTGGTCATCAGATTGGGAGTCTGATAAGAACACTGCGACTTTATCGTTGCAGTGAGGGTGACAGTGTCTCCCAGGCCGTTCTCCAGCTTGCTTATGCCCACGGTGCCCAGTTCGGGCTGATCCGTGGAGAGGAGCAGAGCCGAAGCCTCCTTGAAGAAGGCGGTATAAACCATCGTGGTGGGATCGGTCTCGTTGCCGTTGGCGGCAGCGATTGTGACGGACTGGGGATTGTTTGACCCCACGTTCTTTCCCGTCTCATCCTCCCAGTGATGGAGCATCTGGCCCTCGTCGGGCTGCGCGTAGAGATAGAAAGTGACGTTGGCCGTGGCAGGGGCACTGCCGCTGTTGCCGTTTTTCTTCTCGTTGTTTTCCGCTACGGACTCGGTGTCAACGTATGCGTCATCGGCCGGAGCATCGGCCGTGGCGGAGGCATACACCTTGCCTCCTCCGGTGTCTGAGGGCTTGGCCACCGCCTTGGCATAGTAAGTGGCATTCCAAGCCAATGCTTCGGATCCGCCGAATATGCAAATCAGCAGAGTCAGCAACAATGCGTAGAATCTTGGCATAAGAATCAAATGTTTGTGGTTAGAATTAGAAAATAAATCTCGTTATGAAATAAGGCGTGAGCAGCATTTCGCAGCAAAGATATATATTTTTTTATATTTCACCAAATTAGCTAAGAAAATTTAAAAAAGAAAATCCGGCCCGCTTGGACGGGCCGGATTTTTCTTTTTCTATGGTTTGGGTCTGTGATCAGTCGGTGATGGGCTCGAGCTGGACGGTGAAGTGGCGCATGAGCTCGGTCTCCCAAGTGATGCGTACGCCGTGCTTGATCTCGTGGCGACGGTCATACACGTTCTTGAGAGCTGCCGCGATGACATCCATGTGGTTGTTGGTGTACGTGCGGCGGCAGATGCAGAGACGGAGCAGATCGAGACCTCCGAAACGGTTCTCGCGGGTCACCGGATCACGGTCGGCGAGGATATAGCCGATCTCACAACCGCGCACACCTGCCTCCTTGTAGAGCTCGATGGTCAGAGTCTGGGCGGGGAACTCCTCCTTGGGCACCTGGTCCAGGACGCGGTCGGCGTCTACGAAGATGGCGTGACCGCCTACGGGACGCTGATAGGGTATGCCGTATTCATCAAGTTTGGATGCAAGATACTCCACCTGCTTGATGCGGGTCTCCAGCATGTCGAACTCGGTGTTCTCGTCGAGACCTACTGCGAGTGCGGCCATGTCGCGGCCGTTCATGCCGCCGTATGTGAGATAGCCCTCGAAGGGAATCACAAACTTCTTGGCACCCTCGTAGATGTCTTCCCAGCGGGTTGCGATGAAGCCGCCCATGTTGACAAGACCATCCTTCTTGGAAGACATGGTCATGGCGTCGGCGTATGAGAACATCTCGCGGCAGATCTCCTTGATGGTGGCGTCCTTGAACTCGGGCTCGCGGGTCTTGATGAAATATGCGTTCTCGGCGAAACGGGCGGAGTCAAACACCACGCGCTTGCCATATTTGTCGGCCAGACGGCGTACACCGCGGAGATTCTCCATGGACACGGGCTGTCCGCCGGCGGTGTTGTTGGTGATGGTGACGATGATGAAGGGCACCCTCTCGTGGTCCTTCTCAAGCACGGCCTCGAGTTTCTTGAGGTCGACGTTGCCTTTGAAGGGCACCTCGAGCTGGGTGTTCTTGGCCTCGTCTACGGTGCAGTCCACTGCGAATGCCTTGCGGAACTCGATGTGGCCCTTGGTGGTGTCGAAGTGGGAATTGCCCGGCACAATGTCACCCTCGTGTACGAGATGGGAGAAGAGCACGTTCTCGGCAGCACGTCCCTGGTGGGTGGGAATCACATAGTCGAATCCTGTGATGCGGTTGATGGTGTCCTTGAGCTCGAAGAAGGAGCGGGCTCCGGCGTAGCTCTCGTCGCCGGTCATCATGGCTGCCCACTGGCGATCGCTCATGGCTCCTGTGCCGGAGTCGGTCAGACAGTCGATATACACATGGTCTGACTTGAGCTGGAATACGTTGTAGTGGGCTTCCTTAAGCCATTTCTCACGCTGCTCGCGGGTGCTTTTGTGGATGGGTTCGATCATTTTGATCTTCCACGCTTCTGCAAAGGGGATTTCCATGATAAAATTTATGTTAGAGTTAGATTGTGTCGCTATTGGGTCGATGCCCGGGGGACTTACGCGGCAAAGTTAACGATATTTTCCCTAATATGCAAAAAACATCAAAAAAATATTCGATTTAAGTAGTTCTTATCTTCCCGCAGTCCGTGTCGAGCCATCCCGCAAATCCAAGGGGATTATTTCATAACCCTCCTGTTTCAAGAGATTTAGCAAGCCCTCCTCCCCGGGCAAGTGAAGGGCGCCCACCGCGATGAAGCAGGGGAAGGCTTCCATCATTTCGACGAGTTTGCCTACCCAGGCCCTGTTGCGACGTGTCAGCAACTGTTCCATGAATTGCGGATCGCTCTCCTCGGCCACACCGATAAGATAAATGGTCTCCAGGTCGCGTGTCATGTATGCCTCGTTAAGTTTGCGGGCTGTCTCGGCGAGTGCGTCCGGATCGGCGAGAGTCTCCAGCAGGATGTCGGCCTGCGCCCGGATGCTGCGTGTGTCATAGAGCAGCTCCGCTTGTTCGGCGGCGGTCTCAAGTGCGCGTACGGATTTGCCGTCGGCCATACCCCGGGTCTGAAAATAGCTGTCGAGCTGCTCCGCAGGATTGTGGTTATCCATAAGCTTCGCGGCCGTCAGGACAGACAGCACCGTTACGGCGACCATCGGCTTCATTTCCTCAAACGACTCCAACGGCAATCCCGTCAGTCCGATGAACTTTCGTGCGGCATCGGCATATACCTCAGCAGGGAGCACAGCGGAGAGAGTGCTGTCGGCAGGTGCTTTCATATAGGGCTGCATGGCGGCCGCCGTCGCCAGGGGACTGACTGTCATGTCTATCTCCCCCACCACTACTTCGGATGCATCGAAGGCCTCGCGGGCGCCACCCACGCTGTCAACCATGCTCAACGGGGCCAAATGATGTGTGCCGAAGATATATGAGGCGTCACGCAGTCCGCGACCTTTCACCTTATATAATAACTGGGCTTGCAAAGCAAGCACACCTATCATCAACAATACTGCCGAAAGGACAGCACGCAAACCGGTTCTCTTCATCGCCATATACGAAGTTCTCAAAATTTACAGAGTATAAGTAATTCTCAAAAATTAAACGAACTATGTGTCAAAGTTAAGAAATATTTTTGATTCCGGGATAATTTACTTAATTTTGTAAGTGATTTTCCATCCTGAAAGTCGCATATCTTACCTTATGGAGCACAAGTCACTCACCGATAAAATAATATCCACGCTTGGCATCACCTCCGGAGAGGCTGAAAGCCTGGCGGAATCTTTCGTCAGCATCATCCGAAACACGGTGTCGGAGGGTGACACAGTATCCTTACCCGGATTCGGCTCTTTCGAGCCCCGGTTCAGGGCCGAGCGAGTGTCGGTGCAGCCCTCCACCGGACGCCGGCTCCTTGTGCCGCCGCGCGTGGCCGTGGCGTTCCGGCCCTCCGCCACACTGAAGCGCAGGATCCGGGACATCTCCCCGATGAATGCAAATCCCGACATTTCCGACACCTCCGACGACAACCAAGCTGAACCTAACGACTGATGAACAACAAGCTAACACTTCCCGGCATATCCTCCTTGATGAGCAAGCAGACCGGCCTGAGCAAAAAGGTATGCGAGGATTTCGTGAGGGAATTATGTCAGGAGGCATCCGCTGCGCTCGAAGTCTCGGAAACAGTGAGGATAAAGGGTCTCGGATCTTTCCGCACCATCCCCGTACAGCCGCGTCGCAGTGTGGATGTCACCTCCGGCGAGAATATCGAGATAGCCGGCCACTACAAGGTTTCGTTCACACCGTCCAGGGATCTCTCCCGGGCCGTCAACGCTCCGTTCGGTGCCTTTGATACGGTTGAGATACCCTCCGACCTCCCTGATGACCGACTCCAGGAGTCACCCTCACCGGAACCGGTCGAAACGGAGAATGAAAATATCGCTCCCGAAGAAACAGTGCAGGAAGAACCACTGCAGGAAGAAACTGTTCATGAAGAACCACTGCAGGAAGAAACTGTTCATGAAGAACCGGAGACAACTCATCATCATCGCTCCCGTCACCATCACGGTTCACGCAGAAGATGGAGGTTTGGCCTTGGATTCGCTGCCGGTTTCGTGACAGCGGCTATAATAGCCGGGGGGGCGATGCTGTACATATACCGCGACCGGTTGATTCCCGATTTCTCCGCGGACGGTTTATCCGATACGGTAATTGCAGAGCAATGGCCCGCAAGCGACGGTGCCGATACCATATCCAACCAGGAACCCGGTATTTCCGAAGAGGCCGTTCCGACGCGCCCGTCTGATTCCTCGGGAGATATGGCCTCCGCAGCTACTGAAGCGGTGATAGACACCATCACCCGCACCCGCTATCTCACCACCATGGCCAAAGATCATTACGGCAACTTCAATCTCTGGCCCTATATATATGAAGAGAACTCCGCTATTCTCGGACATCCCGATCGCATACGCCCCGGCACCCCGGTGGTGGTGCCCCCGTTGTCGAAATATGGTGTTGACCCACACAATCCCGAACACATCAGGATAGCCAAACAGAAAGGAGCGGACATTTACGCCCGATATCGGTGAAGTCCATGAGGTGACAGAGACAAAACGGGATGGCGGACTTGGCAAGTCAAGTCCGTACAGATACAAAAAAGGATTGCCCGACGGGCAATCCTGCTCAAGAGGTTCCAACCAGACTCGAACTGGTGTAAACGGTTTTGCAGACCGGTACCTAACCACTCGGACATGGAACCAAATTTTCTTGCTCCCGGGTTATCCCCCGTTTGCGAGTGCAAAGTTAAGCATTATTTTCATCACATCCAAATTTTTCAAGCTGTTTTTTTAAAATTTTCCTCGATTTCCCGTATATATTCCCCACTCCGTTAACATTTCTTGAGATTTATCACCTAAACTCACGTCCCAATTCACTGTCTAAGGGAGTATACAAATCTAATTCCATAAGTAAGTGTTCAAATTTAATTTATACAATATGCGAGCTTGTTTTTTAGACGATTTCTGTGCGGAGAGAGGGAGCATAGCGAGCTATGCGACTGAGCGACAAGCTGAAAGCGGCAAAAAAGAAGCCGCAGATTGTATAAAAGATCAAGTGAGCACTTACTTTTGATTATATCGTTTAAATTTGAATACTTACTTACTTTCAGAGAGTGTACCTTCAATACCACAATTCTATGAAGCAAAGTGTTTCCCTGCTGAATATACTGACGTTCCTTATGCTGGCCTTCGGAGGCGCCTCATGTTCCGACACTTCCGGCTCGAAGGATGACGCCACACCGGATATGAAAGCATTTCATTCCGACCTTTACCGCGAGCTTACACGCACCGACCGCATGGTCTTTGCCTCCATGTCCGTGACAAAGACCGCCGTGACTGATGACTCGAAGCTCTGGGGCAAGCGAATCGGGGTATATTCCTACGATACATATCTTCGCGCTTCAGTAGATATGTCACGCTTTTCACCCGATGACCTAATCTTTGACGACGATGCGCACACCGTCACTGTCACCCTGCCGCCCGTGGAAGTGGATCTCTCGGGACGCGACATGACCCTGCGCGAGGAATACACCAACATCGGGTTGCTCCGCTCACGGTTCGGTTCGGCCGAGCGAGCAAAGGCAAAGGAGGCGGCCAACAAGGATTTCAAGAAGGAACTCGCCCGAAACGATTCCTTCAAAAAGATTATCACCGAGCGCGCACAGAACAAGGCAAGGGATTATTTCAGGAGTTTCTTTGAATCAAACGGCTACGAAGCGACCATCAATTTCAAATAAACGAGCGGCTCCCCGCGAATCACTATAAAGTCAATCCGATATGAAGAAATATATCATAGGCAAAATAATACTATACGCCTTCCTGCTCCTGATATTGGGGGTGGCTGTCACGGCGGGGTACCGCTATCTTTCCAAGGAGTTCCGCAAACCGCCCGTGACTACCGTGCGTCCGGCAGTCGTCAAGGACGTCAAGACCATGGCACGCCTCTGCACCGTGGATATTTATAGCGAACTCCCCGTGCTCGACACCATCAACGGCAAGGTCATCATGGCTGTGCAGAAGCAGCGCGGGTCAGTTTCCTTTGATCTCGAAAAACTGCACGTGGACTCCTCGGGCGACACCGTGAGGTTCTGTCTCCCTCCCGAGATTGTCGAACTGTATGAGGCCACGGATGACGATGCCTACGAAGTTATCGACACCAAAAGCCTATCCATGTTCCGCAGCGGCACACTGACCAACGCGGAAGACAATACAGTGAAACGCCGCCTGCACGCGCGTTCGCTGGAACGGTTGTACAAAGACGGCGTGATAGCCAACGCCCGCAAGGAGGGACGGCAACAGATGGCCCGGCTCTTCAGCGCTTTCTACCGCAAACCGGTGCTCGTCACTGACAGCACTCCGCGCGGTGCGTCGCGTGTTTCTGCGCAATGACAGCCTTGCGCAGCAGACACAGGTCCTCAAGGAGTGACTCCATGCCCGCGAGAGCCACCATGTTGGCCCCGTCGCTTTTCGCCTCACGCGGATTGCGATGGGTCTCCATGAAGAGGCCGTCCGCCCCGGCGGCTATCGCGCAGTTGGCGACAGTGAAGGCCATTTCCGGCACTCCGCCGGTGACTCCGCTCGACTGATTGGGCTGCTGGAGCGAATGAGTGACATCCATGATGACCGGACATCCGCACGCCTTTTTCATGGCCGGTATGGAGCGCATGTCCACCACGAGGTCCGTATAGCCGAAAGTGGTGCCTCTTTCCGTGACTGCCACCTGCATATTGCCCGTCGCACGCACTTTTTCCACGGCGTTGCCCATGGCCTCGCCCGAGAGAAACTGTCCTTTCTTGATGTTCACCATGCGTCCGGTGCGGGCGGCGGCAACGAGCAATTCCGTCTGGCGACACAGGAAAGCGGGTATCTGGAGTATATCCACATACTCGGCGGCCATGCTGGCCTCGTGCGTCTCATGGATGTCTGTGACCACCGGGATACCGAAGGTCTCGCGCACCTTGCGCAATATCTTGAGTGCCTTCTCGTCGCCGATACCCGTGAAGGAATCCAGACGCGAGCGGTTGGCCTTTCGGTAGCTCCCCTTGAATACATACGGGATGTGCAGCCTCTCTGTGAGGCGCACCATCTGTTCCGCGATGTCAAGGGCCATCGCTTCACCCTCTATGACACACGGCCCCGCAAGCAGAAAGAAGTTCTCTCCCCCCGCGGGCTGAAGATAACCGGTTATATCCGAATCGTTGAATTTCATTTATCCTTCTGATTGAATCTTGATCTTTAATGCTCTTTGAGATTGAATCTTGATACGCAATAGCATTTTCAGATCGTACGCTTTATTTAAGTTTTCCCGAGCAAGCCAATTGGTTTATGATATGCACCCCCTGCACGCCGAAAAGCGCGGCTGTCTCGGTGCGCAGACGGGCATTGCCGAATGTCACGGGTGTCACCCCGGCATCCATGGCCCGCGCCACCTCAGCCTCGGTGAAGTCTCCCTCGGGTCCGATGAGAATGGTTGTGTCAGTGTCGGGCTTACATTCCGCCACAAACTCGCGGCGTTCCACATCCGGTGCGCAGTAGCCCATGAAGGCCTGCCCCGCGGGCAAGGAGGAGATGAAGTCCTGAAAGTCCGTCATCTCCGTGACTTCGGGGATACATCCCTTCAGGCTCTGGTTCATGGCCGAGACGGCGATACGCATCAGCCTCTCGGGTTTCACCACTTTCCTCTCGCTACGAGCGCATCTGAGCATCACGATGCGCGTCACGCCGATTTCAACGGCCTTCTCCACGAGCCACTCCATGCGGTCCATGTTCTTGGAGGGGGCTACCGCCAGCACTATCGACACGCCGATCACCGGTTCGATCTTCTCAGTTGAGACAATCTCCACTCCCACATGGCGTGGATGCGCCTCCACTATGCGACATCCAAACCGGCTGCCGCGCCCGTCCGTGACATAAAGCGTGTCCCCCTCCTTCATCCGGAGCACCCGCACACAGTGACCGGATTCCGCCTCAGGGAGGAATCCGGTGCTCTCTATTTCAGGTGCATAAAACTGTATCATTTCTCTTCTTCGATGATGAAACCTGCCGGGTCGGCGCTCTCACTCTCCTCGATTTCCTTTTCAGTCACTTTGGCATGGCCGGAGGAATCGCGGAAGATTATCACGAAAAGCACGGCCACTACCAACGCGTAAGCAGCGAATATCATCCACGAATCATGCCATCCCGAGAGTCTCTCGGCGGCGGCCTCGTGGGGAAGTTCCATCACGAGTCGGTTGACAACACACTCCCCCGCTATTAGCGTGCCCAGGGAGGCGCCGATGCCGTTGGTCATTATCATAAAGAGGCCCTGTGCCGAAGAGCGGAGCTCGGGAGTGGTCTGGCTGTCGACATATATGCCGCCGGAGACGTTGAAGAAGTCGAAGGCCACGCCATACACGATGCAGGAGAGCACGAGCCATACGATACCGGGGAAGTTGGTGTTGCCGATACCGAAGAAACCGAACCTCAGCACCCACGCCATCATGGCTATGAGCATTACACCCTTGATGCCGAAACGCTTCAGGAACACCGGTATGAGTAGTATGCAGAGTGCTTCCGAGCACTGTGAAATCGAGATCAGGAACGTCGGGTTATGCGCGAACCATCCCCCCATCAGACCATCGGCATACTCTTTCACCTGGGCGAACTGCTCGATAAACATGGTGCCGTAGCTGTTGGTGATCTGAAGCGACACACCCAGCAACATCGAGAAGATGAAGAAAATGGCCATCTCTTTGCGCTTGAAGAGCTTGAAGGCCGATAGACCCAAAGCGTCGGCGAGGCTGCCCCCCTTCGACTTGTTGACGGGACAGTTTGGCATCGTCAGGGCGTAGGCCACCATGACCAGGGAGAAGATGCCGGAGGCGATAAACTGCGTGTAGCTCATCTGCAGGGCCATGCCGTCGATATGCACGAAGTTCACCATCAGCTCCGCCACGATGAATCCCACCGTGCCGAACACCCTTATCGGGGGGAAATCCTTTACCGTATCGAGGCCACCCTTTTCCAGGGCATTGAACGCCACGGAGTTATTGATACCTATCGTCGGCATATAGAACGCCACGGAGAGGGTGTAAAGCGTGAATATCATGCCGAACTGCACGTATCCGGCCAGTTCATCCGGAGTCATGGTTTCCCATCCCGCCGGGAGGGAGAGCATGGAGTATAGTCCGGTAGCGATCATGAAGCCGCCGGCAAGAAAATGACACAGACTGAGGGTCTTCTGCGCCGGCAGATAGCGGTCGGCCACAATGCCTATCACTCCGGGCATGAAGAGCGACACGAGACCCTGCACCATATAGAAGAGATAAATCTGTGAACCGAGTCCTATCCTGTACAGAAACATTCCCATTGACACGAGATAGGAACCCCACACCGCGAACTCTATGAAACTTAGGCCCGCGAGTTTTACTTTAAGCAGACGGTTATTAGTCATTTTCCTTGCGTTTTAGATATCAGGTCAGTATGATGAGCTTACAGGGGGGAGCCCCGTGGCCCGGTTTTGCACCCACAAATTTAATGAAAGATTTTGACAATATCGGCTTTTGGGCAGGGAAAAAAGAAAAAAAGTCAGATTCCTTTGCGAATCTGACTTTTCAAGTAGCGGGATCGAGAATTGAACTCGAGACCTCCGGGTTATGAATCCGACGCTCTAACCAACTGAGCTATCCCGCCTTGTCTTTGCCTCCGGGGCTTCGTTCCCGTTTGCGAGTGCAAAGTTAGTCATTTCTCTGCAATCCGCCAAATGTTTTGATGAAAAAATGATATTTTTTTTGTAATTTTGCACTACCCTCCGCGCCAGAGCTTATGATTACTCCTTATATATCCCACATATTGCGCCCCCTGCGGCTTCTGACGGCCTGCTTGATGCTCTGCGTCCTCACCTCCTGCTTCACGGGAGTGGAAGGCACGAAGCGCATCGAGCTTTCACGCGCCGACAGACGCCGCGCCCGCCTCTCTGCAGAAGACACGCTCCTACGGGCCGCCCTCTCCTCGCGTCTCCTGGCCGACCTGCGCCCCGGCGATCCTTTCCGCATCACCGACAGCCGCCTGGCCCTCTTCTGCGACATAGAGTCCGCTGACCCTGCGGACACCCTCCTGCTCGGTCGCACGGTGCGCTTCGACGGCCTCTTCTCCCGTCTCTCCCCCTCGGGGGCAATGGAGCGCGTGATAGGTTTTTCCGATGGAAGATGGATGCTCACATACCCTCTTGGACGCACCCCCGCAGCAGCGGATTCCCTCCCCTCGGCGCGGCTCCCGATGATGCTCGACCTCACGCTTGTGGACCGGGCACGCCACGCCCTGAAGGGTCGCCGGGTATGGACTCGCACTTCCCTGGGATATGACAGCCTCGGGACACGCACGCACTCCCCGAAGTTCGCACCCTACACCATTGACGATGTCTTCCCCTGCGATGGTGTGTTTCCCCTGCGACTGGCCCTGACGCCCGATTCGTCCGGTGTCGCGGCGGGGATTCTTTCCCCCGACACCCGATACGCATACCTCAACTTCGGCAACGGCATCGGAGAGAGCCGCACGTTCGCATCCCTCTTCTCACTCTCCGATCCCCGTGCCCGACATTCCGACATCACGGATGAGATATGGCGATGCATCATGGCCGAGAAGGTGACGGCCGGCATGACCAAGCAGGAATGTCGCCTCGCACTGGGCAACCCCGGCGAAATAGAGGCCGGACATGATTACAGCCGCCTCCTCGACATCTGGATATACCCTGACGGGAGTTTCCTGCGATTCATTGACGGAAGACTCGCCGATTACAGACAGTGACACCTGATTCATTCACCCTTAACACAATCCCCTTATCTTAGTAATGGAATTTCTTCATGACCACGACATAACTTCCCTCACCACATTCGGTATTCCCGCGCGAGCACGCCTCTTCGCGGAGTATGATTCGGTGAAGGAACTGACACGTATTTCCCGCACTCCGGAGTTTATTGAAAACGAGGTGCTTCACCTCGGAGGTGGAAGCAATCTTCTTTTCATACATGATTTCGATGGTCTCGTGCTCCATAGCCGTATCCTCGGACGCACGCTCTACAAGAAGGATGAAAAGACAGTCTACGCAATCGCCGGGGCCGGGGAAAACTGGGCCGATTTTGTGAAATGGACCGTGGAGCAGGGGCTTTCCGGACTTGAGAATCTTGCCGGAATTCCGGGATGCGTGGGGGCTTCCCCGGTGCAGAATGTCGGAGCCTACGGTGTGGAGGCCGGCGACTTCATACATGCCGTGGAGGTGTTTGATGTCGTTGCCCGCGAGACACTGTCGCTCAAGGGAAGCGAGTGTGGGTTCGGATACCGTGATTCCAAGTTCAAGCATGAATGGAAGGGGAAATATATCGTGATCCGCGTCAGCTTCCGTCTCACCCACTCCTCGGTAGCCTCCACCCTCACCTATCGTCCTCTCGACTCTCTCCCCGACCGTTTCGGGCATGCACCCTCTCCAGCTGAGGTGATGGCCGAGGTGCTCGCCATACGCGCGGCCAAACTCCCCGAGCCTGCGGAAATCGGGAGTGCCGGAAGTTTCTTCAAAAACCCGGTGGTGAGCCGCGAGTATTTCGACAAGGTGCTGAAAAAAATCGATCCCGAAATGCCGCAGTATAGCGTGCCCGGTGAGCCGGACAAGGTGAAGGTGCCCGCCGCACGCCTCATCGACAAGGCGGGAATGAAGGGGTTCCGCTCCGGCGAGGCGCAGGTGTATCCCGGACAATGTCTCGTGATAGTCAACACCGGAGGCGCGACAGCGGCAGACGTGCTTGACGTGGTGAAGCACGTACGCCGCGCGGTGAAACGCAATTTCGGACTCGTCCTCCATCCGGAGGTGAATTTCATAGATACCCGCATGGAGGTGACAGTGCTTGGTTCCGGCACATCCAAGGGTGTGCCGGAGGTGGATTGCGATTGCGAGGTGTGCACTTCCGATGATCCTCGCGACAAGCGCCGCCGCGCATCCGTGCTGGTGCGCACACACGGACTCACGCTTCTTATCGACCCCTCCCCCGATTTTCGTGCCCAGGCCCTGGATGCCGATCTCAGCTTCATCGACGCGGTGCTCATCACCCACAGTCATTACGACCACGTCGGCGGAATAGACGATCTGCGCCCCTTCTGCTGCCAGGACCATCTTCCCCTTTACGTCAGCCCCGACGTGGCCGATGATCTCAGGCGACGCGTTGACTACTGCTTCCGCGAACATCTCTATCCCGGTGTGCCAACATTCTCGCTCAATACCATCTCCGACGAGACGTTCCATATCAAAGGGCTCCCCATCGTCCCCATCCGCGTGATGCACGGCAGGCTCCCCATATTCGGCTTCCGCATCGGAGAGTTCGCTTACGTCACGGATGCGAAGACCATCCCTGCGGAAGAGATGTGGAAACTTGAGGATTTAAAGGCTCTGATAGTCAACGCTCTGCGCGACAAACCACACTTCGCCCACTTCTCCGTGAGCGAAGCCCTGGCACTGATAGAGGAGGTGAAACCCGAAAGGGCGTGGCTCACACACTTCAACCACGAGTTCGGACGCCATGCCGAGCGCGACCTCACACTCCCGGCTAATGTGCATCCCGCATACGACGGCCTGAAAATATATCTCTAACCCGCTTATCCCCATCTTCACACGAAATGAGCTTCGGTTTTATTCTGAAAAAAAGAGACGGCGTCTCACGTCTTGACATAATCAACACCATCGTCAACCGGGTGCCTGACATTTCCTTTGTCAGCATTGAAGACCCCTATATGCTCCTCGGCATAAAGGATAAGTCGCTCAGAGGAGTGGTGGTGCAGGAAAATGACAACGACTGGGAGGTAATGGTTCCCTCGGGAGGATCGCTGACCGATTACGCGCTTTTCAAGAGCGTGCTCAGCGCCATATCCACCAACCTCGATCTTCCCCTCCTACTCCCTGAGTCGCTCGTCGAGAGCGAGTTTGAAGACGGGGAAGATGATGAAGATGAAGATGAAGATGAAGATGAGTTCGACTCGGATTTCGATTCGGATTTCGGAGATGAAGATGATGATTTTTCCGAAGATGAGGATGAGATAGATGAGGGGTTCGGAGCCTATTCCGATTTCGATGATCAGGAGGACCCCCTTGTGGAACTGAGTTTCAGCGAGGCCGAGTCCCATCTGTTTTATGACGGCTGGGAGGCCGACAACGTATATCGGGAGATGATGATGATGCGCACGCTCATCGGATTCAGCGGCACTACAGCCGTAGCCCAGGGCCTTTTCCATTCATTCTGCATCGGCCCCTGGCTGATGTCGCAATATGGCATATCCGTAGAGCCAAGATACGAGGGTGCTTCGGAATCCACCGACCGCCTCACCGACTTTCTCAACGATATACGGGATTCATCCCCCGAACTGGCCGAAAGCATCGTGCCCGAGGCCGTGACCTTCTTCTCCCGGCGCATGACCGCTCCGTTTCTCACCGACGAGGAGAAGGAGGGTGCGCTGCGGCTCATGGATCATCTTGCCCTCATGCAGTGGAAATACAGCGACTGCGCCGACACATCCTCCGAAGCACGGGCCATCAATCCCGAGATACACCCCGAGATAAAGGAGGGAAAACTGAAATGCGAAGATGACGAGGATCCCCAGTCTTACAGCAAAAGCATTTCGGCCTTCTCCTCGCGGCGCCTCGCTGAGGGAGACTTCCCGCTCCTTGTGTCATACGCCGATGTCGCCGCCATCACCCATTCGGAACTGAAGGAGGGAGAGAACACGCTCGTCATTCCCTTTGATTCCCTGCCAAAATTCATGAAGGGCACGCGCATCGACGAGGTGCAGTTTGCCATAGAAACCCCGCTTTCCTCAGAAGAAATAGAGGATGTGATGGCGGCAGTGCCGGTGTTTGTGCCCAGAGACATCTTTTCACACCCCGAGATGCCGGGAATGGGAAGCGGCGACAACCAGAAGACCTTCATACTGATGTGGAACCCGGAAATATCAAGCGTGACGATGGAGGACTTCCGGAAAATGCTTGCCCACATGCGCACCGTCAGCCTCGACTGGAGCATATATGATCATTCATCGGCACGTATTGGCGACCGCTTCTATCTCGTCTGCTGCGGAGGCAAGCATCAGGGAATGGTGGCGAGCGGAATACTCTCATCCAATCCCTATATGGGCGAGGACTGGAGCGGACGCGGAAGAGAGGTATGGTACGCGGACCTGGACCTCAACGTAATGGTTGACCCCGAGACAGGAGATCCCGTCTCGCTTGACGAACTCACGCTGGCCATCCCCGATTTCGACTGGCACGGCGGCCACAGCGGCAGGAAACTCCCCCCAGAGGATGCACGCAAGCTCAATGAAATATGGCACGGGCATCTTGTCGAGTGGATGGACCGCCTGGGTATAATGTCACCCGAAGGGCGCCCCTCCGTCAATGTCCTATTCCGCTAAAACGGTTTGTACAATGTGGATAAAACGGTTTGTACGATGTGGACGTGGCAAGCCACGTCCACATCAGCACTCCCTATGTCCGCATCTGCCCCCCGACGTCCGCAAAACATCACCGAACCTGCAAAAACAAAATAGCCGGAGATTCACATCTCCGGCTATTTTGTAGCCGATCCGGGACTCGAACCCGAGTCTCCACCGTGAGAGGGTGGCGT